>JAFAAP010000132.1 GCA_023426505.1 Pseudomonadota bacterium | reverse complement strand
TGCCAGCCATTCTTGCGCTCGAGCGGCGCGAGCAGGCCCTGCAAGTAGGCTCTGGCGCGCCGGCGCGGCTCGATGCGGCTGAAGCGGGGCGCAATGCGGGTGACGAGATCGTCCAGGTGAGCGGCCCCGCGGTGTGCCTCGCTTGCGTGCGTCATGGCGCGACACCTCCGTGTCTAAGACAACGCACAAGGCCCGGCTGTAGTACAGGTCTCGAGAGTGCCAACAACCAAATAGAGTGGTGAAGGTTCTGCAAATTGGTCGAGCGGGGTGGTCATGGCAGGATGGTGATGTCCAAGTCACCCTCCGAGAGGAGCCCCACTATGACCACTGCAAAGGATAAACCTGCCGCTGCCACCATCAAGGACCTTCTGAGCCACAGCCCGGACGGGCTGCGCGAGATCGTGCGCGCCGCCATGCAGGAAATGCTCGAAGCCGAGATGACCGATGCGCTTCAGGCCGAGAAGGGCGAGCGCACCGCAGCTCGCCTCGGCTACAGCTCGCGCTACTTCAGCCGGACGCCGGTTACCCGCGTGGGTAAACTGGAGCTGCGCGTGCCGCAGGACCGGGACGGGCGCTTCTCATCGAGCTGATTTCATCGTCAGAACCACAGAAGGCGTAGGAAGGCGTGGGCGTCCTGCCACTTGGAGCGGCAAGAGCTTCACTCCCCGGCTGATAGGAATGCGTCAGCATCAGCAAGACAGAACCATGTCCGCACGAGGTTAGGGCTCCCCACCGTGGCACTGTGCGCGGGAGAGACCAAGCCTTTCTGCCTCACAGCTTGTGCCGATCAGGAATGAAGCTTGGCGAATTCCTCTCTCGTATCGATGTCCTGAACAACGGTGGGATCATCGGTAGGCCATTCCAGAACATCCGACCTTGCGCGTAGGATTGAGCCCGCGCCGACATCCCCGGACAGCTCTTCGATTGCGGCCTGAAGAGCACGTGAGAGCACCACGGGATTGCCTCTTTGACCGTTGAGGACGGGGACCAGTGCCGCCGGCTCTCCCCTTTCCTGCCAGACGGAGATCAGAGCATCAATGAGTTCGGCTCTTACAAACGGCATATCTCCGAGGAGGATGATCGCGGCCCGCGCCTCCGGTGGCAATGCGGAAAAGCCGGCCTTCAGTGACGTCGAAAGCCCGTCGGCGAACAGGTGGTTATGAACGACCCTGACGGGAAGCCCCTGTAGCTGGGATTGAACCTCCTCTGCACGGTGGCCTGTCACCACAACCACTGGATCTGCCGTGGAAAGGGCCGCGGCGTCGGCCACATGGCGGATGAGAGCCTTGCCGCCGACCCGCGCCAACAGCTTTGGCTCGTCGCCGAACCGGGTGCCTCGCCCTGCCGCCAG
Source organism: Pseudomonadota bacterium (assembly GCA_023426505.1). Lineage (GTDB taxonomy): Bacteria > Pseudomonadota > Alphaproteobacteria > Rhizobiales > Beijerinckiaceae > Microvirga. The sequence goes on along the minus strand of JAFAAP010000132.1, from coordinate 9,642 downwards.
GAGAATGGCTGCCACATCGCTCATTCCTCACCCTCTCTTTCCCCACCCTCACGCGGCTGCGGTCTGGAGACGATCTCCAAGAGAAGCCCTCCGACCCCAAGGGACATGATGTCGGCCCGGGACACAGGCACATTTGCCAAAAGGCGGTGCAGGATCCAGTCGAAGCCGTTCTCCTTCGGAGACCGGGCGCAGCCAGGCGCGCCGATGATGGGCTTGCCGGCAATGGAGCCCACAAGAAGCAGATTTCCCGGATCGACCGGCATGCCAAAATGCTCCACCCGTCCGCCGGCCATCTCGATGGCAGAGGGAATGACATCGCGGCGGTCGGCAATGGCCGAGGCTCCAAAGACAATGATGATCTCCATGTGCCCGCCCGCCAGGAGAGCAAGCTCCTCCGCCAGGATTGTGCTGTCGTGAGGCACGCGTCGCTCGAGCGCAATCCGCGCATGCGCCGGCTCCAGCCGCCTGCCGAGCACGGCAAGGGTCTTGTCGATGACGCTTGGCTTAAGGCCGGGGAGAATCGTCGAGACGATCCCCACCGTGCGCCGCGTGTACGGTTCAATGCGCAAGGCTCCCTTGCCGGCTCTCACGATCCCATTCTGCAGCAGCGACTCCGGAATGGCATAGGGAATGATCTTGACTGTGCCGACCATCTCTCCCGCGACAACAGGCTTATAGGCCGGCAGGGTGGCGGCTGTCATAGCCTCGTCGACGGCGTTGAGGCCGTGGACCGCATCGACGTCGATGACGAGAACGCCCGCGGTTTCGGCGTAGAGATTGGAGCGCCCGGTGAAAGGCGCCTCGACAGCAACGTTGTCGCCGGCAAGCGTATGGGCCAGCCGGAAGGCCGCCTGGTCTTCGGCAATATCACCAGGTTCAACCCGGGCTGCGATGAGGGTCTCGACACCGGCTTGCTTGAGGCACCTGGCGACTTCCGACGTGACAAGGGTTCCTTTCCGCAGCACTATATCACCGGCCCGGACACTGTGAGCTGCCAGGGCGCCGATTGCTTCCTCGACAGGAACCTGCCCGAACTTCACGCCGAGCGCCTCCGCTCTTTGCGCAGGCTCGCGATGATTTCGGCCAGGATGGAGACCGCGATCTCCGCAGGGGAAATGGCCCCAATGTCAAGGCCGATGGGCGCATGGATCCGTGCAAGATCCGCTTCGGTGAATCCGGACGCGGCCAAGCGCTGAACGCGACGTTCATGGGTTTTGCGCGAGCCGAGCGCGCCGATGTAGAAGCACTCTGATCGCAGGGCAGCCATGAGAGCAGGGTCGTCGATCTTCGGATCATGGGTGAGTGCGACGACGGCCGTATACTGGTCGATGCCGAGGTCGGGGAGGACGGCATCGGGCCACTCGGCCAGCACCGGCACGTCCGGAAAACGCTCAGAGGTCGCAAAGGCCGTGCGCGGGTCAATGAGGGTGACATCGAGGTCGAGGTCTTTGGCCATGGGCGCGAGCGCCTGGCTGATATGCACCGCCCCGATCACGACCACCCGCACCGGCGGTGTCTGCACGGCCAGGAAGAACTGGCGGCCTTCCCGCTCGACGAGCCTGCTCTTACCGTGCCGCAGGCTGTCCTGCAGGTCCTGGGCCAGCGGGTCCTTCGCCACCTCCGCCTCCCGGACGAGACGCTGCTCGCCTGACGCTACATCAGTCACGAGCACGACGGAGCGCCGGGCGGCGCACTCTGTGTTCAGGTCTGACAGGAGGCTCAGGCGCATGCCGTCTAATCCACCCGCTCCACATAAACCCGAATCCGTCCTCCGCAGGAGAGGCCGACCTGCCAGGCGGTCTCATCGGCCACCCCGAACTCGATCATGCGCGGCTTCCCATCGGCAATCACATCCAGGGCATCGGTGATCACCGCACCTTCGACGCATCCGCCGGAGACGGACCCGAGAAAGTTCGTGTCTTCGTCGATCACCAGATGGCTGCCGACGGGCCGGGGCGCCGACCCCCAGGTCTCGACCACCGTCGCAATCGCAACACCCCTGCCCTCGCGCCTCCAGGCTTCGGCTGCCTTCAGGATATCTGCTTCAGTCGAGTGCATGAGATTTTCCGGCTGGACGAGCTATCTGGAGCCACGTTCGATACCAATAGTGCCACCGCCTCCCCTCAAACCGCAACTGGCATGCTGACACTCACTAGGGTGAGCGAAAGGTCAGAGCATTGACAGCCACTGCAACGGGGCGTCTGATCTGTCTCGAACAATCTCCACCGTGGACGGATCTCGGGCAGGATGCTGAACGATATCTACAGCCGCAGCATCCTGGAGCTTACGGCCGACATTCCACTACAGGGAATGCTGCCGGATGCGCACGCCAGCGCGAAAGCCCATTCGAAGCTGTGCGGGTCGACAGTCACGGTATATCTGAAGCTCGACGGCAATGTCGTCAGTGCTTTTGCCCACGAGGTGAAAGCCTGCGCACTAGGTCAGGCCTCCTCGTCGATCATGGGACGGTATGTTGTCGGCTCGACGACCGAGGAGCTTCGGGCGCTCCGGGAGGAAATGCATCGCATGTTGAAGGCTGGCGGAAGGCCTCCCTCCGGCAAGTGGACCGACCTGGCGCTCCTGGAACCGGCGCGGGACCTGAAAGCCCGCCACGCCTCCATCCTCCTCACCTTCGACGCTGTTGCCGATGCGCTTGCCAGGGCCCAGGCGGCCACGAGGGAACAGACTACCACGGATTCCAGTACCTGAGCACCGCGTCTGGTGCACACTGCAGCAACGCTTGGCAGGTGACGCGCTCCCTGATTTGCTCCTACTCTACTGTCGGGGCTGGTTGACAGGAGGAAAATTCAGCATGGCAATGACGATGCAAGGCCAAGTCGCGCTTCCGGCCGACCGGGCAACCGTGTGGGCGGCCCTCAACGATCCGGAGGTCCTGAAGGCGGCAATTCCCGGATGCCAGGAAATGCAGAAGGTCAACGACACGGAGTTTCAGGCGACCGCCAAGGTCTCGGTCGGGCCCGTGAAGGCGACCTTCAAGGGCGGCGTGACCCTGACCGATCTCGATCCGCCCAACGGCTACACGATCAGCGGCGAGGGACAGGGTGGCGTTGCCGGTTGGGCCAAGGGTGGCGCGAAGGTGCGGCTTGAGGACATCGAGGCCGGCACCATGCTTGTCTATGACGTCGAGGCCAATATAGGCGGCAAGATCGCTCAGCTCGGCGGACGTCTCATCAACGGTGTCGCCAAGAAGTATGCTGACGAGTTCTTTGCGAATTTCGCCAAGATCCTGTCGCCTGCTGAGTCCGCCGCATAGTCGTCCCCGTGAGCCATCCCGCGCCATCTTCGGATACTTGACCGCTCAGACCGGGCGGGTCACACTCGGCTTCGATGGATCGCATTCGTGCGGTCGTCCAACAAAAATACCGGCCGGTGCCCGGGACCACCTGAAGGTTGGCTGGGTTGCCGGCGACTGAGGAGGATATCACGCATGACCACCGTCTCCTTGACGGTGAACGGTCAATCCGTCACCGCAGACGTCGATCCCCGCACCCTGCTCGTCCAATTCCTGCGCGACAATCTCAGACTTACAGGAACTCATGTAGGCTGCGACACCAGCCAGTGCGGCGCCTGCGTCGTTCACTTGAACGGGCAGGCCGTAAAGTCCTGCACGACCCTCGTCGTCCAAGCCGATGCCGGCGTCGTCACCACGATTGAAGGTATCGCCCAGGGCGGCGATCTGCACCCGATGCAGGCCGCTTTCCGTGAGCATCACGGCCTCCAATGCGGGTACTGCACGCCGGGCATGATCATGGCCGCCATCGATATCGTGAACCGCAAGGGGAACGCCCTCGACGAGCCGACCATTCGGGCCGAGCTCGAAGGCAATTTGTGCCGCTGCACGGGCTATCACAATATCGTCAAGGCCGTTGCCGCCGGTGCCCAGGGCATGGCCCAGGCGCCTCTCCGGCAGGCGGCGGAGTAAGGCGGCACGACACGCTCGTCCAAGGCACGGCCCTCCCAATTAGGTGCGAGCTGCAGGCGGGCCTCGGAGCAGGCGGCTACTCTCCAGAGCCTTCTTCGCGGTTCCACTTCGCTTCCGCCCGGTGAGGGCCAACGAAGACAAGGGAGGAATTCATGACTGCAACAGGGATCGGTGCCCCCGTCCGCCGAAAAGAGGATCAGCGTTTCGTCACCGGCCAGGGACGCTACGTCGACGACTTCAACAGACCTGGCCAAGCCTACGCATACTTCCTTCGCTCACCGCATGCCCATGCGACGATCCGGTCGATCGACACGGGCCCCGCCAAGATCATGCCCGGCGTGATCGCAGTCTTCACGGGTGACGACCTCGCGGCCGACAAGATCGGCGGGCTCATCTGCGGCTGGATGATCCATTCCAAGGACGGCAGCCCGATGAAGGCAGGGCCTCATCCGGCTCTTGCTCAGGGCAAGGTGCGCTATGTGGGCGATCACGTGGCGGTTGTGATCGCCGAAACGCTCGCTCAGGCGAAGGACGCGGCGGAAGCCATCGCGGTCGACTACGATGTCCTCCCAGCTGTCGTCGACACGGCCCAGGCATCAAAGGCACCGGTCCAGGTGCACGACGTCTCCCCTGACAACACCGTGTTCAACTGGCATCTCGGCAACAGGGCCGAGACGGAAGCGGCCTTCGCGCGGGCCAAGCACGTGACCAAGATCGACCTCGTCAACAACCGACTGGTGCCCAATGCGATCGAGCCCCGCGCGGCCGTCGGCGAGTATGATCTTGGAACCGACAACTACACGCTCTACACGACAAGCCAAAATCCCCACGTGGCCCGGCTCGTTCTCTCCGCCTTCATCGGCGTCGCGCCGGAGCACAAGCTGCGCGTCATCGCGCCGGACGTCGGCGGCGGCTTCGGCTCCAAGATCTTCATCTATGCGGAAGAGACGGTCTGCGTCTGGGCCGCGAAGAAGGTCAAGCGCCCGGTGAAGTGGACCTCAGATCGCTCGGAAGCCTTCCTGTCCGACGCGCACGGCCGCGACCACGTCACCCATGCGGAGATGGCGACCGACGAGAACGGCAAGATCCTGGGGCTGCGGGTTCACACCGCGGCCAATCTCGGCGCCTATCTCTCGACCTTCTCTTCTTCGGTGCCGACCTATCTCTATGCACCGCTCCTGTCGGGTCAGTACGATATCCCGGCCATCTACTGCGAAGTAGATGCAGTCTACACGAACACGGCGCCCGTCGATGCCTATCGCGGCGCGGGCCGCCCGGAAGCCACCTTCGTGGTGGAGCGGCTCGTTGAGAAGACCGCGCGTGAACTTGGCCAGGACCCGGCCGAGTTCCGCCGCAGGAACTACATCACACAGTTCCCGCATGCGACTCCAGTCATCATGACCTACGACACGGGTGATTACGCCGCCTCGCTCGACAAGGCGCTGGAAATTGCCGACTACAAAAACTTCCGGCAGCGGAAGCAGGAGAGCGCCAGTCGCGGCAAGCTGCGGGGCATCGGCTTCTCAAGCTATATCGAGGCCTGCGGCATCGCTCCCTCTCAGGCAGTCGGATCCCTTGGCGCTGGCGTGGGCCTGTGGGAATCCGCCGAGGTACGGGTCAATCCAACTGGCTCCGTCGAGGTGCTCACAGGCTCTCACAGCCACGGCCAGGGCCACGAGACCACCTTCGCCCAATTGGTCTCGGACCGGCTCGGCATTTCCATCGATCAGGTCAGCATCGTCCATGGCGATACCGACAAGGTGCAGTTCGGCATGGGCACCTATGGCTCACGCTCCGGTGCCGTCGGCATGTCGGCGATTGCCAAGGCCGTCGACAAGGTGATCGCGAAAGGCAAGAAGGTGGCGGCCCATGTGCTCGAAGCGTCGGAGGGTGATATCGAGTTCAAGGACGGCAGGTTCGGCGTGGCTGGCACCGACCGTTCGCTGGCCTTCGGCGAAGTGGCGCTTCAAGCCTACATCGCTCACAAATTCTCGGGCCAGGATCTGGAACCGGGCCTGAAGGAGGGGGCATTCTACGATCCGACCAACTTCACCTTCCCGGCCGGCGTCCACATCTGCGAAGTGGAGATCGACCCCGACACGGGTGTGACCAAGATCGAACGTTGGACGGCAGTGGACGATTTTGGGGTGATTATCAATCCAATGATCGTCGAAGGCCAGGTTCATGGCGGCATCGCACAGGGTGTCGGTCAGGCGCTCCTCGAAGGTGCCGTCTACGACCAGAGCGGTCAGCTCATCACAGCCAGCTTCAACGACTACTGCATGCCGCGGGCCATCGACCTGCCGTCCTTCCAGGTAGGCATGACAGTAACCCCCTGCCCTTCGAACCCGCTTGGGATCAAGGGGTGCGGAGAAGCCGGCGCCATCGCGGCCCCGCCAGCCGTTATCAACGCGATCACCAATGCCCTCGGCCATGAGGACATCGCCATGCCGGCGACGCCTCAGGCCGTGTGGCGTGCGGCCCAGAAGGCACGCATGCCCATGGCGGCGGAATAAGGGAGGACGGGAATGTACGCTTTCGAATACCACCGCCCGATGAGCGTCCGGGAGGCTGCGAACCTCGCCGGTCAAGCCGAAGACACTAAGTTCCTCGCCGGCGGGCATACGTTGCTGCCGACCATGAAGCTGCGGCTTGCAGGCCCCGCCAATGTGGTCGATCTTGGACAGATTGCCGAACTGCGTGGAATCGAGCGCTCCGGTCATACGATCATGATTGGAGCAATGATGAAGCATGCGGAGGTCGCGAACTCCGCAGAAGTGCAGGAGGCGATTCCGGCTCTTGCCGAGATGGCCGAGCTTATAGGCGATCCGCACGTGCGCAATCGCGGCACCATCGGCGGCTCAATTGCCAACAATGATCCCTCTGCGGATTATCCGGCCGCGTGTCTTGCGATGAACGCGACGATCGTTACCAACCAGCGGAAGATTGCGGCAGACGACTTCTTCCAGGGCATCTTCACGACCGCCCTGGAGGAAGGAGAGATTATCACGCAGGTCTCGTTCCCGATCCCCTTGCAAGCGGCATATTCCAAGTTCCGCAATCCGGCCTCGCGCTATGCCCTTGTTGGCGTGTTCGTCGCGAAGCATGCGGACGGCGTGCGTGTGGCTGTGACGGGAGCCGGCTCGAACGGCGTGTTCCGGGTAGCCGAGATGGAACAGGCGCTGAGCGGGAGCTTCACTCCGGAAGCCCTCGATGGCATTACCGTGATGGAGGACGAGATGAACAGCGACATCCATGCGGATGCCACCTATCGGGCTCACCTCGTTGGCGTCATGGCCCGCAGGGCCGTGCAGGCTGCTGCCACCCGACGCTGAGCAGGCCGTACCTGAACGACGTCGATGAAATGCCCGGGCTCTGCCCGGGCATCTTGCCCTGATGGAGCAGCATAGCTCGTGGCTGATCAACCCGGTTCCATCGACAGCACATTGGCTCTTCTGAAGAGCAGCGGCTATGTGGCCGATCGCCCGCTCGCGACAGTGCTCTTTCTGGCGTTGAAGCTCAGACGACCGCTCTTTCTCGAAGGAGAAGCGGGCGTCGGCAAGACGGAAATCGCGAAGGTGCTCTCGTCCGCGCTCGGACGCCGCCTCATTCGCCTGCAATGTTACGAGGGCCTTGACGTCGCGTCGGCTGTTTACGAATGGAACTATGCCGGGCAGATGATGGCCATCCGGTTGGCCGAGGCCGGCGGAATGGTGGATCGCGACACGTTAGAGAGCGACCTGTTCTCGGAACGTTATCTGGTGAAGCGACCGCTCCTGCAGGCTCTTGAGCCTGACACCGCCGGAGCGCCGGTTCTCCTGATCGACGAACTCGACCGCACGGACGAGGCCTTCGAGGCGTATCTTCTGGAGGTGCTCTCTGATTTCCAGGTCACCATACCGGAGCTCGGCACAGTCAAGGCGGAGCAGCCTCCGATCGTCGTGATCACGTCCAACCGCACTCGCGAGGTTCATGACGCACTCAAGCGCCGCTGCCTCTATCACTGGGTCGATTATCCGGACGCGGAGAGGGAGCTCGCTATCCTCACAAGCCGTGTGCCGCAGGCCGCGGAGCGCCTGTCGCAGGAGATCGTCGCCTTCGTTCAGGCAACCCGTCAGGAGGATCTGTTCAAGGCGCCGGGCGTTGCCGAAACCCTCGACTGGGCCTCGGCCCTCGTGGAACTAGATGCGGTGGCGCTCGATCCGGCGCTGGTCTCGGATACCCTGGGCGTTCTTTTGAAATACCAGGATGACATCCAAAAGATGCAGGGCAGCCGGGCGAAGGACATGCTGGATCAGGTTCAGAGCGTGCTGAAGGCACCCGGATGACCGATGCATTCAGCGGTCAGGGCGAAGGCCGTCTCGCGGACAACATCGCCTATTTCGCGCGAGCCTTGCGGGCCGTAGGTCTGCCGGTCGGACCTGGGGCGGTTCTCGATGCCATTGCGGCGGTCGAGGCGGCGCGGATCGGCCCACGCGAGGATTTCTATTGGACGCTTCATGCCGTGTTCGTGAAGCGGCATGAGCACAGCATCCTGTTCGACCAGGCTTTCCGAATTTTCTGGCGGCGGCGTGCGCTCATCGAGAAGCTTATCGCGCAGATGTCGCCGATCGCCCCCGGCGGAGCCAAGGAGGACAAGAAGCAGCAGGCCGGTGCCCTGCGCGTGGCCGAAGCCTTGGCCGCGCCCCGGCAGGAGAAGCCGGAGCTGGTCGAGAAGACCGAATTCTCCGCCCGCCTTACCGTCTCGGATCGCGAGGTTCTGAAGGCGAAGGATTTTGCGCAGATGTCGGCCGCAGAGATTGCTGTGGCCAAGCGCCTGGTTGCCGACATGTCCCTGCCAGACGACGAAGTAATCACGCGCCGCTTCCTGTCGGATCCACGAGGTCGCCGGATCGATTCGCGCAGGACCTTCCGGCGATCGCTTCGCGGCGGAGGAGCCGCGATCGACCTGGCCTATCGCTCCCCTGCCGTGCGCCATGCACCGGTGGTGGCGCTCATGGACATCTCAGGCTCGATGGCGGACTACTCCCGGCTCTTCCTTCACTTTCTGCATGCCATTGCCGAGAAGAGACGAAGAACTCACTCCTTCGTCTTTGCCACACGCCTGACCAATATCAGTCGCGAACTCACGAGCCGTGACCCTGATGAGGCCTTGGCCCGCGCTTCGAAGCGCGCGCGGGACTGGGAAGGTGGAACGCGCATCGCGCACGCATTGCATGACTTCAATCGCCATTGGTCTCGCCGCGCACTCAGCCAGGGCCCTATTGTCCTGCTCTTCACGGATGGGCTCGAACGGGAGGTGACGCCGGAACTCACGTTCGAGATGGACCGGCTCAAGCGCTCCTGCCGCCGTTTGATATGGCTGAACCCGCTCCTTCGCTTCGATGCTTTCGAAGCTCGCGCCTCCGGCATTCGGGCTATGCTGCCTTACGTCGATGAATTCCGCCCCATTCACAACCTGGCATCGATGGAGGACCTCTGCCGGGCCTTGTCGGGCGACCTGACAGTACGAGCCGATCCACGCCAGTGGCTGCGGGCGTCTTGAGGTTTGAACACGATCGACAAGGCTGACGGTGCCGTCTGGGATGTGGTGGACTTTTGAGAGGGTGGCGTAGTCTCCGGGTGTTGAAGCCCACAAAACGGGATTCGGGCGTTGGAGCGCCAGGGTCCCATTGGAGACCACGCCATGACGGACTCTA
>JAFAAP010000097.1 GCA_023426505.1 Pseudomonadota bacterium | reverse complement strand
ACCCGGGGAGCTCCCGCAGAATAAGGCGTGGATGGCCGGGACGAGCCCGGCCATGACGTTGGAAAAAGAGATCAAGTCCCGTGACCGAACTGACCCATCTCACCATTTCCGAGGCCCGCGACGGCCTGAAGGCCAAGTCCTTCTCCGCGACCGAGCTGGCGCAGGCCCATGTCGACGCCATCGCGAAGGCGAGGGCGCTCAACGCCTATGTGCTGGAGACGCCCGAGAAGGCGCTCGCCATGGCGAAGGCCTCGGACGAGAAGCTCGCCAAGGGCGAGGGCAGGGCGCTGGAAGGCATTCCGCTCGGCATCAAGGACCTGTTCTGCACCGAGGGCGTGGTCTCGACCGCCGGCTCGAAGATCCTCGGCAACTTCAACCCGCCCTACGAATCCACCGTCACCCGGAACCTCTGGAACGACGGCGCCGTGATGCTCGGCAAGCTCAACATGGATGAGTTCGCCATGGGCTCGTCCAACGAGACCAGCGCCTTCGGGCCGGTCGTGTCGCCCTGGCGGCGCGAGGGCTCGAACGTCTCGGCCGGCGCCTCCGGTGCGGTCGAGGGCACGCACCTGGTCCCCGGCGGCTCCTCGGGCGGCTCGGCCGCGGCGGTCGCGGCGCATCTGTGCCTGGGCGCCACCGCCACGGATACGGGCGGCTCGATCCGCCAGCCGGCCGCCTTTACAGGCACGGTCGGCATCAAGCCGACATACGGCCGCGTGTCGCGCTGGGGCACGGTCGCCTTCGCGTCCTCCCTCGACCAGGCGGGCCCGATCACCCGCACGGTGCGCGACGCCGCCATCATGCTGCGCTCCATGTCCGGCCCGGACGCCAAGGACACCACCTGCGCCGATCTGCCCGTGCCGGACTTCGAGGCTGCCGTCTCCCGCGGTGTCAAGGGCCTCAAGATCGGCATTCCGAAGGAATACCGGGTCGACGGCATGTCGCCCGAGATCGAGAAGCTCTGGCACCAGGGCACCGAGTGGCTGCGCGCCGCCGGCGCCGAGATCGTCGAGGTCTCCCTGCCGCACACGAAATACGCGCTGCCGGCCTACTACATCGTGGCCCCGGCGGAAGCGTCCTCGAACCTCGCCCGCTACGACGGCGTCCGCTACGGCCTGCGCGAGAACGGCCGGGACATCGTCGACCTCTACGAGAAGACCCGCGCCGCCGGGTTCGGCCGCGAGGTCAAGCGCCGCATCATGATCGGCACCTACGTGCTGTCCGCGGGCTATTACGATGCCTATTACGTGCGCGCCCAGAAGATCCGCACCCTGATCAAGCGGGACTTCGAGGAGGTTTACGCCCAGGGCGTTCACGCGATCCTGACGCCCGCCACCCCGTCGGCCGCCTTCGGCATCGGCGAGAAGGGCTCGGGCGACCCGGTCGAGATGTACCTGAACGACATCTTCACCGTGACCGTGAACATGGCGGGCCTGCCGGGCATCGCCGTTCCGGCCGGTCTCGACCAGCAGGGCTTGCCGCTCGGCCTCCAGCTCATCGGCCGCGCCTTCGACGAGGAGACCCTCTTCGCGGCCGGACAGGTGATCGAGGACGCCGCGGGCCGGATCACGCTGCCGCAGCCGTGGTGGGCCTGAGGTGGCGCCTCCCAGCGTCCCGCTCTCGGTCTGGCTGCTCGCGGCCTTCGATCCGGTCCTGATCCTGGTGGCGGTCTGGCTCGGCTGGAAGGCCGACCAGCTCGGCAAGGTCTTCATCGCCGCCATCGCGGCGCTCGTCGCCTCGGTACTCGTGTCCTGGATATTCACCAGCGTCGGCATCCCGTGGGTCGCGCCCGTGCGGTCCGATCTGCCGACCCTGTTCCCGGTCCGGATCGCCGCCGCCCTGATCTGGGCCGGCGGCGCCTATGCGGTGCGGCGGCTGGCCAAGCGTTAGGTTTCGGCGATCCCTGCCTGTGGGTTCGACGACGGACCGAGCGCCGTCGAGATCTCGGCCAAGGTTGCTTTCTCCGCATCGCTGACGGCGACGCCGCCGAAGCCCAGGAATCCACCCTCGTTTCCGGCCTCTGCGGCTTTCTGGGCCACCTCGCGCAGCCATCCCTTGAAGGCGGCGGCATCCTCCGGCGCCTTTGTGTCCAGAATCCCTGAGACGCCGCGCAGCTCGTCGATCGCCTTGGTCTTCACGTCGGCGAACTGGCTGCCCTTGAAGCGTTCCTGAAACGAGGTTCGGACTGCGTCCCGGGTCGCGGGATCGGCGATGTCGTCGGCGACCGCCTTCACGAGGGGATTGGCGCCGGCATCCTGCTTCGCGGCGAGGAGGGCCCAGCCGCCGGCCATCGATTCCTTCAGGAGGCCCCACAGACCGCTCGGGTCGGCCGCCGTGATGGCCATGCTCACGATCATCGGGCTCGCAGCGACGCGCGCCCATTCCTCGGGGGTGAAGCTTGCCTTGTTCGCCATCGTGGAGTCTCCCGGTTCACAGCTTGGCTGACCAGTGCCACGGTCGTAATGGTGCAGAACGCGGCTTTGTTCCGGTCCTCAGCGGGCGAGCAATGCATCTGCTACACTTCGGCCAGGACCGAAGCGTTGCCGGGCGACAGGGAGACCTGAACATGACAGGTTGCCACCGGTCCGAAACGGAAGCGGCAGGCAGCGATCATGGCACCGAACACACCTCAATCTCCCAACTACCTCGTCGAGTTGTCCCTGCTGGCAGGGCTCGCGACCCTGTGGGGCGCCTCCTACACATTCATCAAGCTCGGCATCGAGACGATCCCTCCCGTGACGCTGATTGCCGGCCGCACGATCCTGGCCGGCGCCGTGCTGCTCGTCATCCTCTGGGCGAGGGGGATCCGCATGCCACGGGACCGAGAAACATGGGGACGGTTCACCATCCAGGCCTGCCTCAACAGCGCCATCCCGTTCACGCTGATCGCATGGGCCGAGAAATCCGTCGATGCGGGGCTGGCCGTCATCCTCAACTCGATGACGCCGGTCTTCACCTTTCTGATCACGGCGCTCTGGGTCCGCCATGAGGCGACGTCCCACCGGAAGATAGCCGGGGTGATCATCGGTCTTGCGGGCACCGCGGTCATCGTCGGCGCGCAGGCCTTTTCCCATGTGGGGCAGGAGCTCGTTGGCCAGCTCGCGGTGGTCGCGGCGACGGTCTGCTATGCGGGTGCGGCCATTTTCGGCAAGAGCTTCAAGGACCTGGATCCGATGGTTCCGGCTGCCGGGTCGCTCGTCTCCGGCACGGCTCTCCTGATCCCGGTGAGCCTCATCGTCGACCGGCCCTGGACGCTCGAGCCGTCGAGCTCCTCGCTCATGGGTCTCGTCGGCCTCGCCCTGTTCTCGACCGCGGCAGCCTTCGCGATCTATTTCCGCCTGATCCGCACGCTCGGGTCGGTCGGAGCCACCGCCCAGGCCTACCTGCGGGCGCCGATCGGCGTGGCCATCGGGGCCTACTTCCTCGGGGAGCGGCTGCCGCCCACGGCCTGGGTCGGTCTCGGCTGCATCCTCATCGGGGTCGCCCTGGTGACGATGCCGGACCGGCGCCCAGCCGCCCTGAGGGCAGCCTGACGGCGCAGCAAAAAGGGCCTGACCTGAAGGTCAGACCCTTTGTGACGCATACTCTTTACGCGAGACGCAAGCTTACGGCTTGGGAGCGGCCGGGGAAGCCGGAGCCGCCGGAGCCGTCGTCGACGGAGAAGCCGGGGTCGCCGGAGCGCTGGTCGAGCCGGAACCGGTCGCGCCGGGCTTGGTTGTCGACTCGGTCTGCGTTGCGGTGCTGCCGGTGGTGCTCGGCTCACGGTCGCCGCCGTCATAGAACAGGAAGGCCAGCAAGCCGAGAGCGATAACAAGACCGCCGATCAGATAAGCAAGTGTGTTCGAACCACGACCTTCACGCTCGTAGACATTCGTCTCGCGATTGTAAACGTTGGGCTCGCGATCGATAGGATCCATAGCCATTGTTAACTCCTTGACCGTTTTACCTACCCGACAACGCCCTATCTCCGATGCGGTTTCATGGCAGCTTGACAATTATTGTAAATATCTGTGAACAAAGCAAAAATAATCTTAACCATTGATCGTGAAATCTGAACGGATGTTCAGGTTCGAAAGGGGTTGACCCGGATGCCCTCTGGCACTTACTCCGGGCTGGAAACGACGAGATATTAAAGGCGCGAGACGTCATGAACGCTCCGGTCAATCCCAAGAAACTCATCAAAGGCGCGACAGGCGATTGGGAAATCGTCATCGGCATGGAGATCCATGCCCAGGTGACGAGCCAGGCGAAGCTGTTCTCGGGCGCCTCGACCGCCTTCGGCGGCGATCCGAACAGCCACGTCTCCCTGGTCGACGCGGCGATGCCCGGCATGCTCCCCGTGATCAACGAGGAGTGCGTCCGCCAGGCGATCCGCACGGGCCTGGGCCTCAAGGCGCAGATCAACCTCAAGAGCACCTTCGACCGGAAGAACTACTTCTACCCGGACCTGCCGCAGGGCTACCAGATCAGCCAGTACAAGAGCCCGATCGTGGGCGAGGGCGAGGTCATCGTCGACGTGCCCGAGAGCGGCGAGACGATCACGGTGCGCATCGAGCGCCTGCATCTGGAGCAGGACGCGGGCAAGTCGATCCACGACCTGCACCCGACCATGAGCTTCGTCGACCTCAACCGCTCGGGCGTCGCCCTGATGGAGATCGTCTCGAAGCCCGATCTGCGCTCGTCGGACGAGGCGCGCGCCTACGTGACCAAGCTGCGCACGATCCTGCGCTATCTCGGCACCTGCGACGGTGACATGGACAAGGGCAACCTCCGCGCCGACGTGAACGTGTCGGTGCGGCGCCCCGGCGAGGAGTTCGGCACCCGCTGCGAGATCAAGAACGTCAACTCCATCCGCTTCATCGGCCAGGCGATCGAATACGAGGCGCGCCGACAGATCGGCATCCTGGAGGACGGCGGCGTGATCGAGCAGGAGACGCGCCTCTACGATCCGGGCAAGGGCGAGACCCGCTCCATGCGCTCGAAGGAAGAGGCGCACGACTACCGCTACTTCCCCGATCCGGACCTGCTGCCGCTCGAGTTCGACCAGGCCTATGTGGATGAGCTCGCCCAGCACCTGCCGGAGCTGCCGGACGAGAAGAAGGCCCGCTTCATGGCCGATTACGGCCTCTCGCCCTATGACGCCGGCGTGCTGGTGGCCGAGCGCTCCTCCGCCGACTTCTTCGAGGACGTCGCCAAGGGCCGCGACGGCAAGGCCGCCGCGAACTGGATCATCAACGAGCTGTTCGGGCGCCTGAACAAGGAGGGCAAGGACATCTCCTCCTCGCCGGTCTCGGCCGCCCAGCTCGGCGCCATCGTCGACCTGATCGGCGAGAACGTGATCTCGGGCAAGATCGCCAAGGACCTGTTCGAGATCGTCTTCACCGAAGGCGGCGACCCGCGCGAAATCGTCGAAAAGCGCGGCATGAAGCAGGTCACCGATACCGGCGCCATCGAGGCCGCCTGCGACGCGGTGATCGCCGCGAACCCAGAAAAGGTGGAGCAGGCCAAGGCCAAGCCGACCCTGCTCGGCTGGTTCGTCGGCCAAGTCATGAAGCAGACCGGCGGAAAGGCCAACCCGCAGGCGGTGAACGAGCTGCTCAAGGCCAAGCTCGGGATCGAGTGACCATGGACGGCACCGCGACCCCGGACGGCGAGATCCGGAACCTGCGCCTCGCGGCGGATGCGGACGCGCAGGACCTGTTCGGGCTCCTGTCCCTCTGCTTCGCCGAATATCCCGGCTGCTTCGTCGATCCGCACGACGACCTGCCCGACCTGCGCTACCCCGGCTCGTCCTTCGACCGCAGGGGCGGGGCCTTCTGGGTAGTCGACGACGAGCGCGGGCGCGTCTGCGCCTGCGTGGCGGTGGATTTTCCGGAAGACGGCGCGGCGGAGCTGCACCGGCTCTACGTGCGGCCCGACCAGCGCGGCAGCGGCCTCGGCGGCGCCCTCGTGCGCCTCGTGGAGGATCATGCGCGGGAGAAAGGCGCGAGCCGCATCTTCTTCTGGTCCGACACCCGCTTCACCAACGCCCACCGGCTCTACCAGCGCCTCGGCTATGTCAGAGTCGAGGGCCAGCGCGACCTCGGCGACATCTCGAACTCGGTCGAGTACCGGTTCGAGAAGAGCCTCTGACGCGAGGGTCCGGCGATGGGCCGCTCAGCCGCAAAGATCGTTCTCGCGGCCGTGCTGGCCTGCGTCGGCATCGCGCCCGCAGTCGCGCAACAGGGTGCTCCCCCGAAGGATTGGCGCGAGGTGAAGTGCGAGCGCTACAAGGCGGCCTGGACCGAGGCGCTCTCGCGGCGCGGCACGAAGGGCGTCGGCCGCGAGTTCCTCGACAATCACGAGGCCTTCCTGGCGTCGGGCTGCACCACGCAGGGCAATGTCTGCCCGCGCTCCGAGGAGGAGCTGGCGCTCGCCAACATCATGGTCGTCGCCGCCATGAATGCCGGAACGGCGAGCACCTTCCCGCCCTTCGCCTGCCGCAAGGCCGCGCCTTGAAGCATCAGACGCGACATCGAACTTGCGTTCGATGCTCCAGGCTTTCGTTGTGGAGCATCTTTTCACGCAAACCCAGTTCCCACTTTTGCGTGCGATGCTCTAGCCCGGCGCCGCTCCCTGGGTGTTGACGAAGACCGCGTAGATCGACTGGCTTCCGGCCATGAACAGCCGGTTGCGCTTCGGCCCGCCGAAGCAGACGTTGCCGCACACCTCCGGCAGGCGGATGCGCCCCATGAGCTTGGCGTCCGGGTTGAAGACCAGCACGCCGTTGTAGCCGACGGCCCGCCCGGCATTGCTTGCGGACCAGAGGTTTCCGTCCACGTCGCAGCGTATTCCGTCCGGTCCGCACTTGACACCGTCGACCATGCAGTCGCTGAAGACCTTGCCGTTCGTGGCCTTGTTGTCCGTGCCGATGTCGAAGGCGAAGATCTCGCCCTTGCCGCCCGGACCGGCGTCGCCTGGGCCCTTGCCGGTGCTGGAGACGTAGAGGCGCTTGTAGTCGGGCGAGAAGCACAGGCCGTTCGGGTCCGGCACCTGATCCTCGCCGATGACGAGGTCGACGCGCCCGCTCGGGTCGATGCGGTAGACGTTGGTCGGTAGTTCCCGGCGGGCCTCGCCGAACCCGACCGACTGTCCGAGTCGGGACTTGAGCCGTCCCTGCTGGTTGCTCGGTCCTCCGGCCGCATCCGGCGCGCCCTCGTAGAGCTGGCCGCCATAGGGCGGGTCGGTGAACCAGTAGCTGCCGTCCGGGTGCGGAACCACGTCGTTGGGCGAATTCAGCCGCTTGCCCTGGTAGGAATCCGCCAGCACCGTGATCGAGCCATCGTGCTCGTAGCGGACGACCCGGCGGGCGAGGTGCTCGCAGGAGAGCTGGCGCCCCTGGAAGTCGAAGGTGTTGCCGTTGCTGTTGTTCGACGGCATCCGGAAGACGCTCACATGCCCGTCGTCCTCGAGCCAGCGCATCTGGCGGTTGTTCGGGATGTCGCTCCAGACCAGATAGCGTCCTTCGCCGCTCCAGGCGGGTCCCTCGACCCAGAGCCCGCCCGTCCACAGGCGCATGATGGCGCTGTTGGGCTGGACGTACTGGTTGAAGGCAGGGTCCACCGTGATGACGTCGGGATCGGTGAAGTAGGTCGTCGGCGCGCCTCCGGGCCCGAAGTCCCGCGGCGGCGTGGTGATCGTGCTCGGCGGCCCAGGGGGCGTCGCCGTTTGCGCGAAGGCGGGCGCGGCCCCGGCTGTAACCGCGCCGACGCCGAGCGCCTGGATGATCGTGCGACGCGAGAATGCGTCGCGGCGGCCCGGGTGACCGTCTTCCTCTGTCATGGGTGTTTCTCCCCGAAGTGCTGTGGACGTTTGCAGGAACGCAACTCACGCAACTTGAAACGGGAGCGGCAGCCGAGACCGGCCGCGAGCGATATCACAAAGGATTAGGATGCCGACGATCCCCCTCGCCAGTGGCCATGCGAATACATCCTGCTCTCTTGGGTGGTATTCCTAACGATGTGCGGCCCTACGGGATCTCGTAGACCGAATACTCATCGTTGAGCCCGCGGAGAGAGGTCGTCTGCTGCATGGGCTTGAGGCCCTGGCGCTCGATGATGCTCGAGGCCTTCGGGTCCTCCACGACGCTGCCCGTGGCGAAAATCGCGCGCGACATGGCGAGGCCCTGGACGCGCGAGGCGATGTTGACCGTCTGGCCGAAATAGTCCTGCCGGTCGTTGAGGGTCACGGCGAGGCACGGGCCTTCGTGGATTCCGATCTTGAGCAGCAGGTCCTCGCTGCCGCGCTGGTCGTTGAGCGTCCGCATCGCCTCGCGCATCCTGAGCGCCGCGGACAGGGCATGATCCGGCGTCGGGAACGTCGCCATCACGGCATCCCCGATGGTCTTCACGACGGCGCCGGATTCGGATGCTACGATGTCGTGGAGCACGCGGAAATGCTCGCGCACGAGGTCGTAGGCCACCAAGTCGCCGACGCGCTCGTAGAGCTCCGTCGAACCCTTCAGGTCCGTGAACAGGAAGGTGAGGCTCGTGATCTTCAGGCGCTGGTCGACGTCGAGCGTGTCGGTGCGATAGATGTCCCGGAAGGTCTGGTTCGTCAGCAGCCGCTTGGCTGTCAGGAAGGGCCGACGCCGCTCCATCATCTGGTGCAGTTCCGGACCCGCGACCCAGACCGCCGGCAGTACGCGCCGGTTGGTGCGATTCTCGAGCGTGATCCGCAGCGGTCCCGGCTGCATCACGAGGGTCTCGTTCGGCGGATGCGTCTGGTTGATGACGAGCGTCAGGCTGCGCCGCTCCCGCGTCGGCTCGCCCTTCACGTCGATGAACTGCACCGAGTGCGTGATCGGCTCGAACACGATCACGAATTCGGATGGCAGCTGCAGCGACAGGATCGCACGCTCGCCGGGCGGCAGCTCGACCGCGTCAAGGACGATATCCTCGAGTCGATCCTCGAGATCGTCCGGAAGATCGACGCCCGAGCCCCAGAAGATCTGGCGCATGTAGTCCGCCATCGGCAGCGTATCGGGGTCGTGCGCGGCGATCTTGCGCACGCGCGCGCTCACCGTGAAGGTGACCTCGACCATCTCGTCCAGCGTCGGCTCGTAGCCGGCGGCGCAGAGAGCGCAGTGGTACTCCGCGCGGTCCACGGACTTGAGCGACGTCGCCGCATCCAGCACGCCGCCGCAGCCCGGGCAGAGCACGTTCCAGGACATCTCGAAGATGCCGAGCCGCGCCGCGTGCAGGAAGGCGGCGATGACCTTCTCCTCGTCGAAGCCGTGCTTCGACGCGAAGGCCAGGGCATTGATACGGTTGAGTTCGTGGTCGGGAGCCTCCCGGATCAGCCGCTCGATGGCGTCGACCACCGCCGGGTCGGAGGCTTGGCGGAGGAGGGGGAGAAGGCGTTCGGCTTCGCTCATGCGGGAGCCTCCGGGATGCAGGGCGGAATCAGGGCGTCGCGGAGCATCGCAACGGATGCGCGGCGCCTCGAGGTGATGTGCTGACCGGTACGGATGCCATGATACCACCACCGAGAACGAATTGTGAACAGCGAAATTGCTCCGGAGCCCCGCCTCGCGTTTTCGCTCCTTTGCGACTCTCCTGGCGATCGGCTAGGGTCCTGCCGCTCAACTTGGCTTGCAGGTTCACCTCATGACGGCTCGTTTCGAACTCCACGGGATCACCATTTCCGGCCCGACCTACAAGGTGGCGCTCATGCTGTCGCT
Source organism: Pseudomonadota bacterium (assembly GCA_023426505.1). Classification (GTDB taxonomy): domain Bacteria; phylum Pseudomonadota; class Alphaproteobacteria; order Rhizobiales; family Beijerinckiaceae; genus Microvirga. The sequence continues at coordinate 23,653 of JAFAAP010000097.1, read as the reverse complement.
GGCGGCGGAGCCCTTCGACTACGTCCACATCAAAATGTTCGAAGGCGAACACAAGCAGCCGCCGCATCTCGCCAAGCAGCGCTACGGCCAGGTCCCGCTTCTCGTGGACCGCAACAACGGGCGGCACCTGTGCCAGTCGGCGGCGATCCTCGAATACCTTGCCGACATGACCGGCAAGTTCGGCGGCGCTTCGCTGGATGAGCGCCTCCAGATCCGGGAGTGGATGTACTGGGACTTCGACCGCCTCGCCGGGCCGCTCTACCGCGCCCGCGTCATCCGCGCCGGCATCCGCCCGGCCCCGCCGGAGGTGCTGGAGGATGCCACGAACGGCGCCAAGGCGGCCCTGACGGTGCTCGATGGGCATCTCGCCGGTCGCAGCTGGATCGTCGGAGAGGGCGCAACCATCGCCGACATCGATCTCTACGGCGTCGTCGCCTACGCGGATCAGGCCGGCATCGACCTCTCGGGCTACCCGAACGTGAGCGCCTGGACGAAGCGGGTCGAAGCGCTGCCGGGCTTCCAGGCACCTGGCTTCCTGCCGCGGGAATCGAAGGCCGCCGCATGAGCGGCCTGCTGATCCGCCAGGCCGGCGACGAGGACCTCGAGGCGATCATCCGCCTGCACGAGGAGGACGAGCTCGGCTCCCACGGCGATGCCTGGACGCCAGAGAACCGGCCCGCCTATGAGGCCGCCTTCGAGGCGATCACCCATAGCACCGACAACGAGATCTTCGTCGCCGTGACCGGCGACGAGGTCGTCGGCACGTTCCAGCTCACCTTCATCCCGAACCTTACCGGCCGCGGCGCCCTGCGGGTGAAGGTGGAGAGCGTGAAGGTGAAGGCCGCGCGGCGTTCGCAGGGCATCGGCGCCAAGATGATGGAATTCGCCGAGAAATACGCCCGCACCCGCGGGGCCGCGATGCTCGAGCTGTCCTCCAACAAGACCCGCACGAGCGCCCACCGCTTCTACGAGCGCCTCGGCTTCGCCCGCAGCCACGAGGGCTTCAAGAAGAAGCTTTGAACCGTGGTCTCCGCTTGCGGAGAGGGGAGAACGGCGCGGCTCAATGTGCTGACGATCGCACTGAGAAGCGGCGAAGCATGAGAGGATGTCGGCGATGATGCGCATTCCACGAAATCCGGCCTTGGCACTCGCCGCCCTCACGACGGCCGTCGTGGTCGCGCCCGCATGGAGCCAGGAGACAGCACCGAAAACTCCCTTCGCGGATGCCGACATGCAGCCGGCCTTCCGTGCCCGATGTGAGGATCTTCATCGATTGACCGACGGCGTGAAGACGAGCGCGAAGCGCATCGACCTCGCCGTCGAGGGCGAACTCACCGTCGTCCATTCCGACGGCGTTCTGACCTATCTCGGCCTGTGCCGGCCGCCCGATCCGCGGGTGCTCTGCGTCACCTACCGGGACAACGGCATGAAGCCCGGCGACCGCGTGGCGCTCGCCGGAGGCTACGGCAGGCCCGACGGCGAACACATCCTGCTCGACCCCTGCCTAGCGTCGCCTCTCGGCGGGGCGTCGGAGTAGGGGGCTCAATCCTCCCGGAGGGCCTTGCGGAAGTAGACGACCCGTTCCGTCTCCTCGAAGCCCAGAGCCGCGTGCATGCGATGCGAGACGCTGTTGTGCAGCTCGGCGTCGGAGGCGAGCTCCGACATACCGAGACCGTGAGCCCAATCCTCGACCGCGCCGATCAGCACCCGCGCGACGCCGCACCGGCGATGGTCCGGATCGACGTAGATGCCTTCCAGGAAGGCGACGGGAGAGGTGGTGCACCCGTTCACGTAATCCTCGCGCAGGGAAGCCTCGGCGAAGCCCACGGCCCGCCCATCGGAGGTCCATGCGAGGAAGGCGCAGGAGCGGCCATGCTGACCGAGAAGGTTTTCCGTTTCCTGCCGATGCTCCGCCACAGGCGTATCGGGCCACAGGGCTTTCCGAAGGCGGGCCCACTCCTCGATGGTATCCTGCCTGCAAGGTTCGATCCGCATGGTCCGATTCCCTCCTGCTTGCGCCGAAGCCGTTGTTACGGCTTCGGCCGATTGCGGCAAGAGGCAGCCCGTCCGGTTTCGCCGCGCAACGGGACCGACGCGCGGTGACAGGCCGGAACCGTCAGACGCCGAACCTCACATGGCCCTCGCTGTCGATCGGCCAAGCCGGATTCCAGGCGATCTCCCAGGCATGGTCGTCCGGATCGGCCACGTAGCCGCGAAAGCCGCCGTGGACCGGCGCGTCGGCCGGCCTCAGGACCGTCCCGCCGAACTGGGCCAGCCGGTCGATGACCGGCTGGACGTCGTCGCGGCTCGGCACGTTGTGGGCGAGCGAGAAGGCGCCGGGCCGCAGCAGGCCCTCGCGGCGCATGTCATCCTCGAGCGCGGGCGTGAGCCACGTGCCGAGGACGAACCCGTTCATCTGATAGAAGACGATCTCGTCGTTCTCGAAGACGGGCGTCCACGCGAAGCCGTCGACATAGAAGCGCCGGGACCGGGAAAGGTCGCGGACGCCGAGCGTGATGACTGAAACCTGCTGCTGCATGGGGCATGTCCCTACGTTGCCCTGGAGCACCATGCGCCAGGGTTTCCGTCATGGGACTTGGCGCTCGCGCGCCAGCCAGAGCTCCCGCCGAAGCCTCCGACGGGAGCGACCGGGCTAACCAAACCGGTCCGCCTTTTCCGACCCCCCGATCATATCGGGGCGAGGGTCGCGGTCAAGGACGCCTCAGGCCTTGTTGGCCTTCATGCGGGTGTTGCAGGCGCTCCAGAATTTCGGCCACTTCATGCCGGGCTCGACCTTGCCGCCGGCCTTGGCCTCCTTCCACTCCGCGCTGCACTTGGTCATGCGCTCGCGGGCGGCCATCTGGGCGGCGGTGGGCTCCTTCTTGGGCTTGGTCTCGGCCGCGAGTGCCGCGGAGCAGCCGAGGGCGGCGACCATGGCGGTGGTGACGGCGAAGCTCAGAATGCGATTGGTCATCAGGTTCCCCTTGCGAGGCCTCTACTATCGAGAGGCTCTATAACGACCATAATGAAATAAAGTATCTTATAGTCCTTCGCGAGACCAATTCGGCTCTTTTCACCAGCTTTCCTTGCGCCAGATAGTGTCCGGCCCGATCTAATGGCCTAAACACTGTGCCCGACATTCTGAATTGAGGAGTGGTTCGTCATGGCGGCTTCCGCCCAGCACCAGCCGATCGATCTCTATTACTGGCCGACCCCGAACGGCTGGAAGATCACCATCATGCTCGAGGAATGCGGGCTGCCCTACACGGTCCACCCGGTGAACATCGGCAAGGGCGACCAGTTCAAGCCCGAGTTCCTGGCGATCTCCCCGAACAACAGGATGCCGGCGATCGTCGATCCGGAGGGGCCGGACGGCAAGCCGATCTCGGTGTTCGAGTCCGGCGCGATCCTGCAGTATCTCGGCCGCAAGACCGGTCAATTCTACCCGGCCGACGAGCGCAAGCGGGTCGAGGTCGACCAGTGGTTGTTCTGGCAGATGGGCGGCTTCGGTCCCATGCTCGGCCAGACGCATCATTTCCGCATCTACGCACCCGAGAAGGTGCAATACGCCATCGACCGCTACACCAACGAGGCGAACCGCCTCTACGGCGTCCTGAATAGGCGCCTTGCCGACCGGGAATACGTGGCGGGCGATTATTCCATCGCCGACATGGCCATCGTCGGCTGGGCCAAGCTCTGGGAGCGCCAGGGCCAGAACATCGAGGACTTCCCGCACGTGAAGCGGTGGCTGGAGACCATGCTGGCCCGTCCGGCGGTGGAGCGGGGCCTCAAGGTCAGCTCGGAGATCCGCGAGAAGAACGACATGCAGGATCCGAACGTCCAGGCCGTGCTGTTCGGCCAGCGGGCGCGGTGATTTCCATCCCTTCAACCGTCATGACCGGGCGCGACCCGGTCATGACGATGAACGAAACGGACGACTAATTCACCTTCGTCCAGGTCTGCGAGCGGCAGATCAGGCCGCCGAGGACGCAGCCGGAGAGCTGCATCGCCTTGCCCTGGAAGCTCATCTTGCCCGAATAGGTCTTCCCGTCCTTGTAGTTGTAGAGCTGGCCGGTGAAGCCTTCGCCCGAGGGCGTGATGTTGGAGATCATCTGCACGCCCACGAGGCTGCGGCCGCGCTGGCCCGGGTCCGGGTTGTTGGAATCCTTCGTGTCGCCCTGGACGCTCACGATGGTGCCGCAATAGGCCTGGCCGCAGCGGGCGATCCGCACCCGGGTCTCGCCGCTTTCGCTCAGGTAGGTGCCGCTGGGGTCGGAGGTCTGCGCCTGCGCCGATCCGGCGAGCACGAGGAGCCCGAGGGCGGCGAGGATCGTCGGTTTCATGGTGTTCTCCCATAGGCTGGCCTTCGGACGGGCCGGTGCGGAGGGAGAGTAGGACTGAGGCTTAACCTTTCCAAGCCTGGCCTTTCGCAGGAGCGAAAAGGCGCTTGAGGGCGGGGGAGCGCGCGGCTATAAGCGCCCCACTTCCGATATTTCACTCTCAAGAAGCGAGTAGCCCATGGCCACCGAGCGCACTTTCTCCATCATCAAGCCCGACGCGACCGAGCGGAACCTGACCGGCGCCGTCAACGCCGTCATCGAGAAGGCCGGCCTGCGCATCGTGGCGCAGAAGCGCGTTCTCATGAGCCGCCGCGAGGCCGAGACCTTCTACGCCGTCCACAAGGAGCGCCCCTTCTTCGGCGAGCTCGTGGACTTCATGATCTCCGGCCCGGTCGTGGTGCAGGTGCTCGAGGGCGAGAACGCCGTCGCCCGCTACCGCGAGATCATGGGCGCCACCAACCCGGAGAGCGCCGCCGAGGGCACCATCCGCAAGCTCTATGCCAAGTCCATCGGCGAGAACTCGGTCCACGGCTCCGACAGCCAGGACAACGCCAAGATCGAGATCGCCCAGTTCTTCTCGGGCAACGAGATCGTCGGCTAAGGCTCCGCTGAAGCAGACCAAAAGGCCGCCTCCGGGCGGCCTTTTCATTTGTCCCTCCCTCCCGCATCATGCGCACGCCATGAACCAAGCGCCTCGCATCGAACGTCGCCCCTCGGTCTGCCCGCACGACTGCCCCTCGACCTGCTCCCTCGACGTCGAGGTGATCGACGGGCGCACCATCGGGCGGGTGCACGGAGCACAGACCAACCGCTACACGGCAGGCGTGATCTGCGCGAAGGTGGCGCGCTATGCGGAGCGGATCCACCACCCGGACCGGCTGCTTCATCCGCTCAGGCGGACCGGCCCGAAGGGGTCCGGGCAGTTCGAGCGCATCTCCTGGGACGAGGCGCTCGACATCGTGGCGCAGAAGTTCCTGGAGGCGGAGCGGGCGTTCGGCTCGCAATCCGTCTGGCCCTACTACTACGCGGGCACGATGGGCTACGTGATGCGCGACGGCATCAACCGCCTGCGCAACGTAAAGCGCTATTCGGGCCAGTATTCCACCATCTGCACGGCGACCGCCTATACGGGCTTCGTGGCGGGCACCGGCAGGCTCGCCGGTCCCGACCCGCGCGAGATGGCGGTCTCCGACTGCATCGTGATCTGGGGCACCAACCCGGTCCACACCCAGGTCAACGTGATGACCCATGCGGCTCGCGCCCGGAAGGAGCGCGGGGCCAAGATCGTCGCGATCGACGTCTACATGAACCCGACCATGAAGCAGGCGGACCTGGCGCTGCTCGTGCGGCCGGGCACCGACGGGGCGCTGGCCTGCGCGGTCATGCACGTGCTCTTCCGCGACGGCCATGCGGACCGCGACTATCTCGAGCGCTACACCGACTATCCGGCCGAGTTCGAAGAGCATCTGCGGACCCGCGATCCGGAATGGGCCTCGCGGATCACGGGCCTTTCGGTCGAGGAGATCGAGGCCTTCGCGCGGCTCGTGGGCGAGCGCAAGCGCAGCTACTTCCGCCTCGGCTACGGCTTCGGCCGCCAGCGCAACGGTTCCATCAACATGCACGCCGCCTCCTGCATTCCGGCGGTGACGGGCGCCTGGAAGCAGGAGGGCGGCGGCGCCTTCCACAACAACAGCGCGATCTACCGCTGGAACAAGGCGCTGATCGAGGGACACGACGCCATCGACCCGACGATCCGCCGGCTCGACCAGTCGCAGATCGGGCGCGTGCTCACCGGCGACCGGGAGGCGCTCTACGACGGGCCGCCCGTGACCGCGATGCTGATCCAGAACACCAACCCGGTCTCGGTTGCGCCGGAGCAGGAACTGGTGAAGCGCGGCTTTGCCCGCGAGGACCTGTTCGTCTGCGTCCACGAGCAGTTCATGACCGAGACGGCCATGATGGCCGACATCGTGCTGCCCGCGACCATGTTCATGGAGCACGACGACCTCTATTCCGGTGGCGGCCACCAGTACTACCAGCTCGGCGCGAAGCTCATCGATCCTCCGGGCGAGTGCCGCTCGAACCACGAGGTGATCCAGGAGATCGCCGCGCGCGTGGGGGCCGAGCATCGCGGCTTCGCCATGGAGCCGCGGGAGATCATTGACTGGACCCTGCGGGCTTCCGGCTGGGACGGCATCGAGCACCTGGAGCAGCAGGTCCATGTGGATGCGCAGCCCTCCTTCGAGGAGGCGCATTACCTCAACGGCTTCGCCTATCCGGACGGCAAGTTCCGCTTCCGGCCCGACTGGACCAGCATACCCTCCGGCAACAACGGCCCGATGGGGCCATGGACCGAGATCCCAGCCTTCCCGGACCATTGGGCGGTGATCGAGGAGGCGACCGAGGAGCATCCCTTCCGGCTCGCCACCAGCCCGGCGCGCAACTTCCTCAACTCCACCTTCACCGAGACCCCGACCTCGAAGACCAAGGAGGGGCGGCCCGAGGTGATGATCCACCCCGACGACGCGGAGCGGCAGGGCATCGTCGACGGCGACTGGGTGAAGCTGAAGAACAATCGCGGCGAGGTCTTCCTGCGCGCCCGCCTGTTCGACGGGGTGCGGCGCGGGGTGCTGATCGCGGAATCGGTCTGGCCCAACGCGGCGCACCCTTACGGCCGCGGGATCAACACGCTCACGGGCGCCGATCAGGTCGCTCCCTACGGCGGAGCGGCCTTCCACGACAACCGGGTGGCCCTGGAGAAGGCCGCTCCCGATCCCGCTTCGGTGCCGCAGGCATCGTCGAAGCGCGAACGGACCGAACCGGCCATTGGCTAAGTCTTAATCTTAAGTTCGGTTCGCCCTTGACCCTGTCGTGGCGGCCCTATCCTTAAGCTTGAGTGTTTCATCCTTACGAGGGCTTATCCGATGTCTTCCGGTTTCCGCGCGTTCCTGGCCGCCGCCGCTCTTTCCCTGTCCGCGACGGCCGCCTTTGCGGCCGCCTCCAACACCCCAACCATGTACCAGCCGGACCCGGCCCTGAAGACGGCAAGCATGGGCGAGCTGCGCTCGCGGGTGAGCCAGGCCTGCGCGGTTACCCAGGCGAAGATCCAGAACGTCAGCGAGTCGTCGCTCGCCCGTAAGTGCGACTGCTATGCCGGCCGGACCATGCGGTCCCTGAGCGCCGACGAGGTCCAGGCCTACCGCGACACGGGCGTGTTCAACGATACCGCCCGCGCCAAGGCGCTCGGCGCCATCGATTCCTGCAACCTGCAGCGCCCGTCGATGTAAGGCATCGCGCACCATCCTTTCAGGATGAGGCGCGCTTTCCCTCCCCCTTGTGGGGAGGGGCCAGGGGTGGGGGTGTCGGCGCCAGACCGTCATAGGCTATCGCTTACACCCCCACCTCCAACTCCTCCCCACAAGGGGGAGGAGGGCTCCGTTGCGCTTCGCGTGCGAGCTCTCAGCCCGGCGACCGTAGCGCCCCGCCGGCGCCCCATCCTTGCGAAAACACCACCCGCCCGTTCTCCAGCCGGGCGCGCCCGCTGCAGATCATCGCCAGCGCCTGCGGGTAGAGCGCGTGCTCCTGAACCAGGATCCTCTGCGCCAGGCTCTCCTCGGTGTCGCCGGGGACCACCGGCACGGCGGCCTGGGCCACGATCGGGCCCGCGTCGAGCTCGGGCACCACGAAGTGAACCGTGCAGCCGTGGACCAGCACGCCTTCCTCCAGCGCCCGACGGTGGGTGTGGGTGCCGCGGAAGAGGGGCAGGAGGGACGGGTGGATGTTGATCATCCGACCCTGCCAGCGCTCCACGAACCAATTGGTGAGCACCCGCATGAAGCCCGCGAGGCAGATGAATTCGATACCCCGCTCGCTGAGGGCCGCGTCGAGGGCCTGCTCGAAGCTCTCTCTCGTCGAATAGGCCTTGTGGTCGATGGCGAGGGCATCGATGCCCGCTTCCTTAGCCCGCGCCAGCCCTTCCGCATCGGGGCGGTTCGACAGCACGAGGGCGACTTGAGCCGGGTAGTCCGGCGCGCGCGCCGCCTCGATGAGCGAGGCCATGTTGGAGCCCCGGCCCGAGATCAGGATGGCGATGCGGCGGCGGGTCATGTCAGAGCTTGAGGCTGCCCGCCGTCTTGACGGGCTCGCCGCCGTCATGGGCAATGGTCTCGCCGATGCGCACCGGGCTCTCGCCCGCCTGCGCCAAACGCTCCATGACCGCATCCGCCCGGGTGGCATCGGCCACGACGATCATGCCGATGCCGCAGTTGAAGGTGCGCAGCATTTCGGCCTCGGCCACGCCGCCGGTCTTGGCGAGCCAGCCGAAGACGGGCAGGACCGGGATGGCGTCGAGATCGAGCCGGACGCCGATGCCGTCGGGCAGGACGCGCGGAATGTTGTCCGGGAAGCCGCCTCCGGTAATGTGGCAGAGTGCGTTGATGCCGTCGCCCGCCTTCAGGACCTTCAGCAGGGACTTCACGTAGATCCGGGTCGGCTCCAGCAGGGCCTTGGCGAGGCTCCTGTCCGACGCGAAGGGGGCGGGGGCGCCCCAGGCGAGGCCGGACATCTCGACGATCCGGCGCACGAGGGAGAAGCCGTTGGAGTGCACGCCCGAGGAGGGCAGGCCGATCAGGACGTCGCCGGCCTTCACGGCCTTCGGCAGCAGGGTCCCGCGCTCGGCCGCCCCGACCGCGAAGCCTGCGAGGTCGTAGTCGCCCTTCGCATACAGACCCGGCATCTCGGCGGTCTCGCCGCCGATTAGGGCGCAGCCCGCCAGGCGGCAGCCGTCCGCGATGCCCTTGACGATGGCGACGCCCACCTCCGGCGAGAGCTTTCCGGTGGCGAAATAGTCGAGGAAGAAAAGGGGCTCGGCGCCCTGGACGATGATATCGTTCACGCACATCGCCACGAGGTCGATGCCGATCGTGTCGTGGTGCTCCGTGTCGATGGCGATCTTCACCTTGGTGCCGACGCCGTCGTTGGCGGCGACCAGGATCGGGCCCTTGAAGCCGGCGGCCTTGAGGTCGAAGAGCCCGCCGAACCCGCCGATTTCCGCATCGGCCCCGGGGCGGCGCGTCGACCGCACCAGGGGCTTGATCTGGTCGACCATGGCGTTGCCGGCATCGATGTCGACGCCCGCCTGGGCATAGGTCAGGCCGTTCTGCTGCTTCTCGGTCATGGCACACCCCGTGTTGTGGGGGGAGTAAGGCGAGAGGGGGCCGAAAGGCAAGGGGATTTAGGCACATTCCCGGTAAAGCGGAGCGTTGCGCGGGTTCGGCGGACAGCGTTGCCAGGGTGATTGCCCGGAGGTTATTCTCGTCCTGAAACCGGCCGCCGCACCGCATCGACCGGCCTTCTCTCATCCGGGAGGCATCCGTGACCGCATCAGCTCGGCCCGTCCACGATACCGCGCCGACCTGCAGGGTCGTCCGGGCCGGAACGCAATTCGTCGGAAAACAGGGGCTCACCTATGCACCCGGGATCTCGGCCGAAACGGTCGGCTCGAAGGGGCTCCACCTTCAGATCCTGACCATGCCGCCCGGCGCCAAGGCAAAGGCGCACAAGCACGAGTCGCACGAATCCGCCATCTACGTTCTGAGCGGAGAAGCCGGAATGTGGTTCGGCGAGGGCCTGGAACAGCACGTGGACATTCGGCCCGGGGATTTTCTCTACATCCTGGCGAATGTCCCGCACCAGCCCTACAACGCGAGCAGCACCGAGCCCTGCATGGCGGTGATCGCCAGGACCGATCCCAACGAACAGGAGAGCGTCGTCCTCCTGCCGGACCTCGACCGCGTACACCCCTGAGACACCGAGATCGTCCCCGCTGTCCCCACCCCGCCGGACCGTGATTGAACTCGCGCGCCGCTCCCGCCATCATGGCCTCCGATGACCATTCCGAACCTCATCACCATCGGGCGCCTCATCATCGTCCCCTTCGTGATCGTCATGATCATGCAGGGGCGCTGGGCGGCCGCTTTCGTGCTGTTCGTGGTGGCCGGCGTCTCGGATGCGATCGACGGGTTCATCGCCCGGAACTTCGACATGCGCAGCGAGCTCGGCTCCTACATCGATCCCCTGGCCGACAAGTCGCTCCTGGTCTCGATCTACGTCTCCCTCGCGGTCGTCGGGGCGATCCCGAGCTGGCTCGCCATCATCGTCGTGTCCCGGGACGTGATGATCGTGGCGGCCGTGCTCCTGTCCTGGGTCATGGGCCGGCCCGTGGCCATCAAGCCGCTGATCGTGAGCAAGCTGAACACGGCGGCGCAGATCGGGTTCGCGGCCTTCGCCCTGGCGGCCAACGCCTACGGCATCGAGCTGGCGGGCCTTGAGGATATCGTGATGCTCGCGGTCGCCGCCTTGACCGTCGCCTCCGCCGGTGCCTATCTCGGAGGCTGGCTCCGGCACATGTCGGCGTAGGGGCGGAGTGGAGTATTGCGGAAGATGTTCGGCAGATGACGATCCAACGGCAGATCGCATTCTGGTTCGCGGCCCTGACGGTGACCGTGCTGCTGATGCTCGCCCTGCGCGACATCCTCCTGCCCTTCGTGGCGGGCTTCGCCCTCGCTTACCTGCTCGATCCCCTGGCCGACCGGCTCCAGAAGATCGGCGTGGGACGGCTCGGAGCGAGCCTCGTCATCCTCATCCTGTTCGTGCTCTTCTTCATCCTGACCCTGGTGGTCCTCGTCCCCTTCGCGGCCCAGCAGCTCGGGGCCTTGGTGGAGCGGATCCCGAGCTATGTGGCCCGCCTCCAGCAGCTCGCCGTGGAGCAGGCCGGGCCCGTGCTCGACCGGATCGGGGGCCGGTCGGCCCTGCCGCAGATGCAGACCTCCGTCGGCAATCTGATCTCCCAGGGCATCGCCTGGGCCGGAACCTTCCTCCAGTCGCTCTGGTCCGGCGGGCAGGCGCTGCTCGGCATCTTCTCGCTCCTCGTCGTGACGCCGGTGGTCGCCTTCTACATGCTGGTCGACTGGGACCGGATGGTCTCGACGGTCGATTCCTGGCTTCCCATGAAGCATCGGGAGACGATCCGCACGATCGCCCACGACATCGACCAGGCCATCGCCGGCTTCGTGCGCGGCCAAGCCCTGGTCTGCGTGATCCTCGGCACCTTCTATGCGGTCGGCCTGTCGGTCATCGGGCTCAACTTCGGCGCCATCATCGGCATGACGGCGGGGCTTTTGAGCTTCATTCCGTACGTCGGCTCGCTGACGGGCCTCATCCTGTCCATGGGCGTGGCCATCGTGCAGTTCTGGCCCGACTGGACCATGATCCTCGCGACGCTGGGCATCTTCGTCTTCGGCCAGTTCGTCGAGGGCAACATCCTGTCCCCGAAGCTCGTGGGCGATTCCGTGGGCCTGCATCCGGTCTGGCTCATGTTCGCGCTCCTGGCCTTCGGGTCGCTCTTCGGCTTCGTCGGTCTCCTGCTCGCTGTGCCGCTCGCGGCCGCCATGGGCGTGATCGCCCGGTTCGCCCTGCGGCAGTATCTGACGAGCCCGCTCTACCGGGGCGGAGAGACGGTCATTATCAAGCCGCGGATCGACGTCGATGCGTGAGACGCCGAAGCAGCTCGCCTTCGACCTCCCGCTCAATCCGAGCTACGGGCGCGAGGACTTCCTCGTCAGCCCCTCGAACGAGCTCGCCTATGCGCGGATCGAGGGCTGGCCCGACTGGCCGCACAACGTGCTCCTTCTCGTCGGGCCGCCCGGCAGCGGCAAGAGCCACCTGGCGGCGATCTGGGCGGCTACGGCCCATGCCTGGACGGTGGACGTGTCGGAGATCACGGGCGACAAGGTCCCGCATCTCGTCTCCAACGGCGCGCTCGCCATCGAGGACGTGGACCGGGGCGTGCGCGACGAGGCCGCGCTGTTTCATCTCCTCAACCTTGCGCGCGAGCGGAAAGCCTACCTGCTCCTGACCTGCGAGACGCCGCCGGACCGGTGGGGCCTGAGGACCCCGGACCTGCTCTCGCGGCTGCGCCTCGCGCCCTGCGTGGAACTCGAGGCCCCGGACGACGCCCTGCTGAAGGCCGTTCTCGTGAAGCTCTTCATCGACCGGCAACTGGTGGTCGACACCAGCGTTGTCGACTACATTGCCCTGAGGATCGAGCGGTCGCTGGCAAAGGCGTCGGAGGTCGTGACGCTTCTGGACAAAGAGGCGTTGAGCCGCGGCCGGCGCGTCTCCCGCGCCATCGCGGCTGAGATCCTCGGCGCCGCGCAGGAAACGGATGAGATCGAGTGAAGCCCGAAGCAGAAGCCCTGGAAACGGCCCGTCGTGAAACCGTCACGAAATCCGCCGCAAAACGGAAGTCGCAGAAGAAGGCGGCGGAGAGCGACGTGCGGAGCACCCTGGTGTTGGACGAGGTGGAGATCGTCACCGACGCGCCGTTGCCCAAGGCTCCGCCGGAGATCGAGTTCGACGGCGCGGTCCTGAGGCAGTTCCCCCAGCGCTTCATCAATCGCGAATTGTCGTGGCTCCAGTTCAACCGGCGCGTCCTGGAGGAGGCGTCGAACCGGAACCACCCGCTGTTGGAGCAGCTTCGCTTCCTGTCGATCTCGGCCGACAATCTCGACGAGTTCTTCATGGTGCGCGTCGCGGGCCTGCGCGGCCAAGTGCGCTCAGGGATCGCGACCCCATCCCAGGACGGGCTCACGCCGCAGGAACAGTTGTCCAAGATCGCCGTCGAGGTGTCGAACCTCGCCTCGGACCAGCAGCGCCGCTGGCGCGAGCTGAAGGAGGCGCTGATAGAGGAGGGGATCCTTCTGGTCGAGGGTGCGGAGCTCACCAAGTCGGAGGCGTCCTGGCTCGAAGATTACTTCCTCAACCACATCTTTCCGGTCCTGACGCCGCTCGCCATCGACCCGGCGCATCCGTTCCCGTTTATCCCCAACCTGGGCCTGTCGATCGCCCTGAAGCTGGCGCGCCAAAGCGACGGCAAGGTGCTGAACGCCCTGATCCGCCTGCCGGCCCGCGCCGAGCGCTTCATCCGCCTGCCCGATTTCGCCGAGACGGGCGCGAGCCGCTTCATCGCGCTCGAACAGCTCATCGCCCTCTACACGACGCGGCTGTTTCCCGGCTACAGCGTGCAGGGGCAGGGGGCGTTCCGGGTCATCCGCGATTCCGACATCGAGGTCGAGGAGGAGGCCGAAGATCTGGTGCGTCTCTTCGAGACGGCCCTCAAGCAGCGCCGCCGCGGCAGCGTGATCCGCCTCGAGGTCGAGGCCGCCATGCCCGAGGACCTGCGTCAGTTCGTAGTCGAGGAATCGGAGATCCAGGGCGACGAGCTCTTCGTGGTCGAGGGCATGCTGGCCCTCAACGAACTGTCCCAGCTCGTGGCGCTCGACCGGCCGGACCTGAAGTTCAAGCCCTACAACCCGCGCTTTCCCGAGCGCATCCGCGAGCACAGCGGCGACTGCTTCGCGGCGATCCGCCAGAAGGACATCATCGTCCATCACCCCTACGAGTCGTTCGACGCGGTGGTGCAGTTCCTCTACCAGGCGGCCCGCGACCCGAACGTGGTGGCGATCAAGCAGACCCTCTACCGCACCTCGTCGGACTCGCCCATCGTGGCGGCGCTGGCCGAGGCGGCGGAAGCCGGCAAGTCGGTGACGGCGCTGGTGGAGCTGAAGGCGCGCTTCGACGAGGAGGCCAACATCCGCTGGGCGCGAAACCTGGAGCGCGCGGGCGCGCAGGTGGTGTTCGGCTTCATCGAGCTCAAGACCCACGCCAAGCTCTCCATGGTGGTGCGCCGCGAGGGCGGGCAGCTCATCACCTACTGCCACATCGGCACCGGCAACTACCATCCGATCACGGCGCGCATCTACACGGACCTGTCCTATTTCACCGCCGATCCGGTGATCGGGCGCGACGTGTCGCGCATCTTCAACTTCGTCACCGGCTATGCGGAGCCGGCGGAGCTCGAGCGCATGGCGGTGTCGCCGCTCACGCTGAAGAAGCGGCTCCTCCAGCACATCGGCGAGGAGATCGAGCACGCCAAGGCGGGCCGTCCCGCGGCGATCTGGGGAAAGTGCAACTCGCTGGTCGATCCCGTCATCATCGACGCGCTCTACGACGCGAGCGCGGCGGGCGTGCAGGTCGATCTCATCGTGCGCGGCATCTGCTGCCTCAGGCCCGGCATCAAGGGCTTGTCGGAGAACATCCGGGTCAAGTCCATCGTGGGACGCTTCCTGGAGCACACCCGGATCTATGCCTTCGGCAACGGCCAGGCCCTGCCGAACCCGAAAGCGCACGTCTACATATCGTCCGCCGATCTCATGTCCCGCAACCTCGACCGGCGCGTCGAGGCGCTGCTGCCGATCGTCAATCCGACCGTGCATCAACAGGTTCTGGACCAGATCATGCTTGCGAACCTGCTCGACAACGAGCAGAGCTGGACCGTTCTGCCCGACGGCACCAGTCGCCGGGTCATTCCCGCCAAGGGCGAGGAACCATTCAACGCGCACAAGTATTTCATGACCAACCCAAGTCTGTCCGGCCGTGGAAAATCGCTCAAGACGTCCAGCCCCAAGGCCCTCGCGAAGCGTGGGCAACGCTGACATGCAGACCGCCGGGCGCGAGGCTCAGGGACGGCTCAAGATCGGCCGTCCGGTCGCCACCGTCGACATCGGGTCGAACTCGGTCCGCCTCGTCGTCTACGAGGGCCTGACCCGCGCGCCGACGCCGATCTACAACGAGAAGGTGCTCTGCGGCCTCGGCCGCCACGTGGCCACCACCGGCCGCCTCGACGACGACGCGGTCGAGCGGGCACTCAGGGCGCTCGCCCGTTTTCGAGTCCTGTGCCAGACCATGAACGTGTCGGAGGTGTTCGTGCTCGCGACCGCCGCGGCGCGCGACGCCACCAACGGCCCCGCCTTCCTGGCGGCCGCGGAGGAGACGGTCGGCCGCCCGATCGAACTGCTCTCCGGCGCCCGGGAAGCGCAGCTCTCCGCGCTCGGCGTCGTGTCGGGCTTCTACGACCCGGACGGGATCGTCGGCGACATGGGCGGCGGCAGCCTGGAGCTGGTGGACGTGCAGGGCGCCCGCGTGGGGCAGGGCACCACCATGCCGCTCGGCGGCCTCGCCCTGCAGGACCTCAGCGGCGGCTCGCTCAAGAAGGCGCAGCGCATCGTGCGCGCCGCGCTGGAGCGGGCGCCGGAATATCTCGAACACCTCCACGGCCGCACCTTCTACGCGGTCGGCGGCACCTGGCGCGCCCTGGCGCGCCTCCACCAAGCCGCCAAGGATTATCCACTCCACGTGATGCACGGCTACGTCATCAATCCGGACGACGGCCTCGACTTCCTGCATCTCGTCGAGGAGGTCGACGCCAAGACCCTCAAGGACATCGAGAGCATCTCGGAGGCCCGCCGGCCGCTCCTGGCTTATGGGGCGATCGTGCTCGAGGAGATCATCCGGCTCGGCGCCCCAAAGGACATCGCCATCTCGGCCCACGGCGTCCGCGAGGGCCTGCTGTTCGACCGCCTGCCGGAGGAGACACGCGGGCACGATCCCCTCATCGCGGCGGCGGCCGACCTCAACCTGCTCCGCGCCCGCTCGCCCGGCCACGGGGAGGAGATGTGGGACTGGACCTCGCGCTTCCTGGAGGACGTGGGGCTGCCCGAAGCGGAAGGGGAGCGCCGGCTGCGCCATGCCGCGTGCCTCCTCGCCGATATCGGCTGGCGGGCTCATCCGGACTATCGCGGCGAGCAGAGCCTCAACCTCATCGCCTACGGGGCCTTCTCGGCGGTCGACCACGCGGGCCGGGCCTATCTCGCCCTGTCGATCTTCTTCCGGCACGAGGGCCTGAACCCGGACAAGGTCGGCTCGCGCATCAAGGCCCTCGCGGGGGCGCGGCTGATCGAGCGGGCCCGGCTTCTCGCCGCCCTCATGCGTGTCGCCTATCCGATTTCGGTCGGCATGGAGGGCGTCCTGCCCCAGGCGCCGCTTCTCGCCCGCGGCAACCAGGTCGTGCTGCAGCTGCCCCGCTCCATGGAGGCGCTCGCCAACGAGCGCCTCGTCGGCCGGCTGAAGGCGGTCGGCAAGCTCCTCAACATGGAGCCCAGGATCGAACTCGTTTAGGTGGAAATGCTCCTGGCGGCCTGCACCAAACAGCAAGTTTACAACGATCCGGAGTGCAATTACGGTGCACGCCCTGGGAAGCAGACACGCGGCAGTTTCACCGCTTCGAGGACCCTTTATGCAGACCATCAATCTTGACGCCGTGCGCGGTGCGCAAGTCTCGCACGATCCTTACGATTTTCTTCTCGGGGCCGATTTCCTGCGAAAGGACGCCATCGATGACCTGAGACGGGATTTCCCCGAGATGTCGAAGCCCGGCTATCTCACCGTCGACGAGGTGAAGCTCCACGGACGCTTCAAGACCCTGATCGACGAGCTGGAAGGCCCGGAGCTCACCGAGGAGCTGTCCCGCCGCTTCGGCCAGGACCTCCACCAGTATCCGCGCCTCACGACCATCATGTCCCGGTCGCAACCGAAATACGGCGCCATCCACACGGACGGCCCGTCCAAGGTCATGACCATGCTGGTCTACATGAACGACGAGTGGCAGCAGGACGAGGGCGGCCGCCTGCGGGTGCTCTACGACGAGAAGAACTTCGAGCCCTACGCGCTGGAAGTCCCGCCGACCATGGGCACCATGTTCGCCTTCCTGCGCTCCGACAAGTCCTGGCACGGCCACCGTCCCTTCGCGGGCGACCGCCGCGTCGTGCAGGTCGCCTGGGTCAAGAGCCAGGCCGACGTGGACCGCAAGAAGAAGCACAACAAGATGGCCCAGTTCTTCAAGGGCATCTTCGGACGCTAATGGTAAGCCTCTTCTAGCACGACGATCATGGCCGAGCATGTCTCGGCCATTTCTTTTTGGCAGGCGTTCAGCCGTGCCCGTGTGCGACGTTTTCATACCTGAGGAAGCGCCAACGGCCTTTGCGCTTCTCATAGATTGAAGCGCCAACCAACATATCGAGACCGCCTCTAAACACTCCATCCGGTTTGCGGTACCAGAAGCGGCTTGTCGACGTCGTCATGACAATGGCGCGCCGATACGTCCGGTCGAATACCGGGAATGTGTATTCTATTCGAAGAATCTCGTACCATCGGCTTTTGAGATCCGGATTTCCCTCGTCCTTCAGTTCACCCCTTTTGAGACTTTCGACGATGAAACTCAGCCTCAGCTCGTCGTCGGCCTTTGCGCAGAATGCCTCGGGGAACTTCCTGGAAGGATCCATGATCTCCGTCGGGCTTCCGACGATCATCGAAGGGACTAGATCAGCCGGGATTCGTAGACCGAGATAGTCCCGCGCGATGGTGTCAGGAACGGGATAATCGTCCCATTCCGTTCGGAATTCGCATGGTGTAGGTCTGTGCTCTAAAGCCGCGTCGCGTCTTTGGTGGATGACCTGGAATAAGGCTATCGCCTCCTGCCGCAAACGGTTTTGAGCTTTCTGCCAGTCAGGCAGCTCACCAGCACTCGCTTGTCCCCGGCCAACGGGCAAAAAGAAAATGACTGAGAGGGTGAGGAGCGTAGTTCGTACTATGAAGGGCATGGAGGTTTGGGTAATGAACAATAATCGATACGATATATCGAGTTATCGTCGCGCCGTCACCTAAGCGCAGATCTATTCCGGCACCGGATAGACCACGACCCGGTTCTTCCGCATGGCGAGGCCGAGCTGGCCGGCCTTGAGGGCCAGCGCCTTCTCGCCGAACAGTGCCCTTCGCCAGCCGTGGAGGGGGGCGACGTCCGCATGGTCGTTCTCGGCAATGGCCTCCAGGTCCTCGACGGTGGCGATGATCTTGGGCGCCACCCCTTCGCCCTCGGCGACGGCCTTCAGCAGCACCTTCAGGAGCTCGACCGTCGCGCCGGCGGCGCCGCGGCCGCGCGGGCGCTCGGGGACGGGCACGGTGGACATGTCGCGGGAGAGGCCGCGCTCGACCGCGTCGAGGATGTCGGCGCCGGTGCGTGAGCGCTCGAAGCCGTTCGGGATCGAGCGAAGACGGCCGAGGGCCTCCACGCTGCGCGGGGCCGAGACGGCGACGTCGATGAGGGCGTCGTCCTTGAGGATGCGGCCGCGGGGGACGTCCCGGGCCTGAGCCTCGCGCTCGCGCCAGGCGGCGACCTCCATCAGGACCGCCACCTCCTTGGCCTTGCGCAGCCGCCCGGAGAGGCGCCGCCAGGCATTGTCGGGATCGGCCTGATAGGTCTCGGGCGAGGTGAGGATCGCCATTTCCTCGCTGAGCCATTCCAGCCGGCCGTTCTTCTTCAGCTGGTCGAGCAGCGCTTCGTAGACCTTCACGAGATGGGTCACGTCCGAGAGCGCATAGGTGAGCTGGGCGTCGGACAGCGGGCGGCGGGACCAGTCGGTGAAGCGGGAGGACTTGTCGACCCGGGCCTTGGCAAGGTCGTTGACGAGCTGCTCGTAGGAGACCGAGTCGCCGTAGCCGCAGACCATGGCGGCGATCTGGGTGTCGAACAGGGGCTCCGGGACGAGGCGGCCCAGGTTCCAGACGATCTCCAGGTCCTGTCGGGCCGAATGGAAGACCTTGACCACGTTCGGGTCGGCCATGAGCGCCATGAAGGGCTCGAGGCTGATCCCGTCCGCCAGCGGGTCGATGAGGAAGGCGTCCGCCGGGTCGGGGCCCGCCATCTGGATCAGGCAGAGCCGGGGATAGTAGGTCGTCTCCCGCAGGAACTCCGTGTCGACGGTGACGAACGGATGGGCGGCAAGGCGGCGGCAGGCGGCCGCGAGGGCGTCGGTCGTTGTGATCAAGTCCATGATCTATGGCTTTTAGCGGAAGGCGCGGCTTCCCGCGACTCCCCTGTTAGGCGGATTTGAGTGCTTTCCTACGCTCTTTTGCCTGGCGCTCGGCGCGCTTCATGAGCCAGTCGAGGATGTTGCGGTCGACCACGAGGCCCGTCTCGGCGTCTTCCAGGCGCTCGATCCGGTCTACGCGGAAGCCGCGGTACCCGTCATCGGACATGTCGATGCCGCCGAGCAGCATCTTGCCAGGGCCGACCTTCAGCTCGCGTACGATCACCCAGCGCCGGCTCGGATTGCCGGCCTGGTCCACGTAGTCGAGCTCGAGCGCCGCCTCCAGCGGATAGACGTGCCAGTTGCCCTCGATCCGCTCCTCGTCGGGCGCATTCCGGGCCGGCTTCAAAAGGGATGTTGCAGGGCTGTAAATCATAGAGGGAATATGGTTATTCACGCTTTGTTCCGCAAGGACTCCGGGCCTTCGGAACAAGGAAAATTCGGCGGTAAATCAGGGATTTGGGGTGGTTTCCGCTCGGTCTTATCGGGGCAGCTCCGCCGTCACCCGCACGCCGCGGCCCTGCCGAGCAGGAACGCCTTCTCGCGCTCGTTCCGGCTGAGCCCTGCCGCCTGCTCGAACGCCTCCCGCGCCTCGGCGAGCCGGCCTGCCCGGAACAGGAAATCGCCCCGCGCGGCCGGCAGGGGCGCGTAGTCCCGCAAGATCCCGGTCGCGTCGATTTCGCCAAGAAGTGCCAGGCCCGCCTCGGGTCCGAAGGCCATGCTGTGGGCCACGGCCCGGTTGAGCTCGACCACCGGCGAGGGCAGCACCTCCCGCAACGTGTCGTAGAGCGCGGCGATCCGATGCCAGTCCGTGTCCTCCGCCCTCCGGGCGCGGGCGTGACAGGAGGCCAGGGCCGCCTGCAGGGCGTAGGCGCCTCGGGCGCCGCCGAGCGCCTCCGCGCGCTCCAGGGCGGCGAGGCCCCGGCGGATCAGGAGCCCGTCCCAGCGGGCGCGGTTCTGCTCGGGGAGGGGAATGGCCGACCCGTCCGGACCCACACGGGCGGACAGGCGCGAGGCCTGGATCTCCATGAGGGCGAGAAGGCCCAGCACCTCGGGCTCGTCGGGCATGAGGCCGGCGAGGATGCGGCCGAGACGCTGCGCCTCCGCGCAGAGGGCCGGGCGGATCAGGTCCTCGCCGGCGGTGGCCGCATAGCCCTCGTTGAAGATCAGGTAGATGACCTCCAGCACCGAGGCGAGGCGCTCCTTACGGTCCGCGCCCCGGGGCACCTCGAAGGCCGGCCGCGCCTTGCCTAAGGCCTTCTTGGCCCGGACGATGCGCTGCGCGACCGTCGGTTCGCTCGACAAGAACGCGCGGGCGATCTCGTCCGTGGTGAGCCCTCCGATCAGCCGCAGGGTCAGGGCCGCGCGCGCCTCCGGCGACAGGACCGGATGGCAGGCGGTGAAGATCAGGCCGAGCAGCTCGTCGCCGAGATCGTCGTCGAGGGTCGCCTCCAGGGCCTCGACGCCGGTATCGCGCCTGTCTTCCAGGTCGCGGCCGATTTCCGCGTGCTTTCGAGCAAGCATCTGGTCTCGCCGGATCCCGTCGATGGCCCGGCGCTTCGCCGCCGCCATGAGCCAGGCGCCGGGATTGGCCGGGACGCCGGCCTTCGGCCATTCCGTGAGGGCGGTCACGAGGGCGTCCTGCGCCAGCTCCTCCGCCCGGCCGACGTCGCGCAGCATCCGGGCCAGACCCGCGACGAGCCGGGCCCGCTCGATCCTGAAGACCGTCTCGATGATTCGATGAATGTCCGTCGCCGCCACGAGTCCCAGTTAAGAGGCGCGGGCGCGCCGAGGCAAGCCGCGGCGGCGACGGGGCAGGGATCAGCGGTCGGCCAGCTTCACCCGGAGCCGCTCTTCCTGCTCGGCCAGTTCCGGCGTGATGACGTCGGCGAAATCCGCCATCTCGTAGAACGGGCGGATCTCGAGTTCGCTCGGGCCCGGCATCGGGTTGGGGCAGCGCTTCGCCCACTCGACCGCCTCGGCCATGTCCTTGACCTCCCAGATCCAGAAACCCGCCACCAGCTCGCGGGTCTCCGCGAAGGGACCGTCGATCACCGTGCGGTTCGGGCCGTCGAAGGCGACCCGCTTGCCCTGGGACGAGGGCTTGAGGCCATCGCCGGTCAGCATGATGCCGGCATTCACCAGCTCCTCGTTGAACTTGCCCATGGCCTCGAAAAGCTCGGGCGAGGGCATGATGCCCGCTTCGCTGTCCTTCGTGGCCTTCACCATCACCATCACGCGCATCGACGTGTCTCCTCTTATCGGAGGCCCCTTGTGGCCTTCCTGCCCTCACGACGAACGGCCCCCGGCGGAATCGACAGGCCGCTCGACAAATTTTCGCGGAGAAATGTGTAGGACGGGATTCGGGGGCAGGACAGGGGCGACTTCTCCGTCGTCCTTCCGGGACCGCAAAGCGGAGCCCGGAATGACGGCCGTGCCTGTGCGACATTCGAGCCTCACGGTCGCTCTTTTCCCGCAAGCGGGGCCGTGAGATAGGGCCGGTGCGTTTTGCGCATGACCTATGGGAAAGACCGAATGACCTATGAAGACTTCGTCAAGAACTACAAGGCCGGCACCATCAAGGTCCATGTGAACAGGAACGCCTCCGGGTTCCTGTACGAGACGCCCGGACTGATGCCGCATCGCTTGCGCAAGAAGCAGGCCCTGATCCGGACCGCCATGTTCGGGTTGATGATCCTCGGGCTCGTCCTGTTCTTCCTCGTCAAATGGTACATTGCGGTGGCGGTGCTGGTCGCCGGGATGTTCATGGCGACCCGCGCCACCAAGGCGGCGGGCGAGGGCGTCTTCGAGATCGCCCTGGCGGATCCGCACTTCTACGAGCTGGTGACCGAGAAGCGCATCCTGCGCATCGAGCCGGCCTGACGCTGCCCGGCTCCCGGATCCCTTTCCCCTCCGCTGCGCTCCGGCCGGGAATGACACCGCTTGTCATCCCCGGCGGTCCGCCAGGACCGGAAAGGGGACCCATAGCCGTCCACCGTCCCGCCGCTTTGCTCCTCCCAAGGCCCCATGCTAAGCCTGACCGCAGAGCCGGACGCATCCGGCTTCGGGGCGTGAGAACCCCTTCTGTGGCGGTCCTGCATCGGCCGCTTCGATGCCTTCCTTGCCTTAGGGCCGGGGAGGCGGTGGCGCATGTCTAGGGCGAAAGCCTAAAGGTCATCGCGGTCGTCCACAGACGGCTTCTCAACTCCCCGGCCACCAGCAGTGCTGGTGGTCGCCTGCCTCGAGGGAGTTGTCGCAATGGAGCAGCCCTACAGCGTGTTGGCCGACTGGCTGTCGAAATTCCACACCTGGCCAGAGTTCATTCAAGCATTGTGGCTCGTCGCCGTGCCGGTGACGTTGCTCGGCCTGACGTGGCTCGTCATGCGCGGCCTGCGCGACACGGTGGCGGCATGGCGCAACGGCCCGCGCGGCCAGGTGCAGGGACGCTTGGTCTACGGCGTGATCGAGAACGCGGAGGGGCGGCTGCTCGTGTGGCGCGACGGGGAGGCGAGGGCGATCGCCTCAGGCGCTCCGCTGTTGCCACCCACCCCGTCATCCCCGGGCTTGTCCCGGGGATCCACGTCTTAGGCGAATATGGCGCCGACAGACCGGCTTTAGCGGTGGCAATGATAATCGCCCGACTTTCGGTTGTGGTGGCACCCTCGTGAATCCAGCCCGCCCGGATGAGCGAAGGCGCTTGTCACGAAAAGCACGGCGAGAGTCGCAGCAAGAAAAGTCTTCATGTCTCAGTCCCCCAAACGATGCTCTGCGGCATCATTCGAAGTCATGCAACCTTTGATAGTGATTCGCAACAATGTAACTTATACGTGTTGATTTCCGATCATCATGGCTGGCCCTGTGCGAGGCATCGACACCCTCCGGTTCGCAACGGCAAAAAGACGTGGATGGCCGGGACAGGCCCGGCCATGACGGCTGGTGGAGCGGAAGGAACAAAGTATCATTGACCTATGCAGCGAGGCGGCTGGGTCTACATCATGACGAACTGGCGCGACGGGACGCTCTATCTCGGCGTGACGAGCAACCTCAGACGCCGCGCGTGGGAGCACCGCGAGGGCTTGATCGACGGCTTCACCAAGACCTACGGCCTCAAGCGCCTCGTCTGGTACGAGCACCACGACGACATCCGTCTCGCGATCCAGCGCGAGAAGACCATGAAGCGCTGGCCCCGCGCCTGGAAGGTCCGCCTCATCCACGGAATGAACCCAGACTGGGACGATCTCTACGAGACGCTGAACCAGTGAGTGCCGCGCCTGATCACCCCCTCCGCCGTCATCCCCGGCCTAGCGCCGGGGATCGGTGGAGGGCCAAGAGGGGCAGCGCCGGCAGGGAGCCGATCCCACTCACGCTCCGCCCAAGACAATCCCTACTCCGTCATGCCCGGCCTCGTGCCGGGCATCCACGCCTTTGCTCCGCGACGGCGTGGCAAGACGTGGATGGCCGGGACAAGCCCGGCCATGACGTGTTGAATTG
>JAFAAP010000084.1 GCA_023426505.1 Pseudomonadota bacterium | reverse complement strand
GCCGGAAGGGCAGCTCGTACGGACCGCGGGAGCAGGGGCGGTATGCGGCGGAATTCTACACGACGGTGAAGACCGCCTACACCTTCGACGGCAACGAGCCCTACGTGCCCAAAACAAAATCCAGCGAATAAGGTACAAGCCTCTCGTGACAGCCCCTTGATTAATCTTGGCAGTTTACAGGATGGCGGCCACCTGAGGAGCCATCCTGTCGTCACTGTTCAAGCGCTGTCACTTTCCCGCCGAAATCATCCTGTTGCGCGTGCGCTGGTGCTGCAAATACGGCAGCAGTTACCCCGATCTCGTCGAGATGACGCAGGAGCGTAGTGTCGAGGTCGACCCATGAACGATCTTTCGATGGGTCAAGCACTATGTGCCGGAAATCGACGAGCGGGTTCGCCGGTACGAAGGACCTCGCTCAGGATCTTGACGTGTTGATGAGACATACATGCGGGTCAGCGAAAGATGGAAGTACCTGTTTCGTGCGATCGATAAGTACGGCCAGCTGATGGACTTCATGCTATCCGACCGGCGGAACACCAAAGCGGCGTATCGTTGCCTACGTAAGACTCTGAAGACGGTGAGCAACTATCGGCCATCCTCGACCGCAACCGACAAGCTCGCACCGCACCCGAAGGCGATCAGACGCTTACAAAGCGAAGGGCTCCTGTCGAAAGACGGCGCGCATCGCACCTCGAGGTATCTCAACGACATCGAAGCGTATCACAGCCCTCTCAACCGCGTGATCCGGCCGACGCGCCGCTTCCAAGTCGAAAGTGATCATCGAAATGCCTGTCCTCTCACAGGGCGTGCGCAATGTTGGAGTACCACTCTCACTGGTGACAAGGGCCAATGGCTTTGTCTTCGTGTCTGGGACGCCGCCTTTCGATCTTGAGACTGGTAAGTTCGTCCGAGGGGACATCATGATCCAGACTGAGGCTTCGCTCAAAGCAGTTCAGCGCTGCTTGCAGAGCGCGGGCACCTCCTTGGAAAAGGTGGTCATGGTGCGGGTCTATGCCAGCAATGCAAGATGTTATTCGGGAATCAATCGGGTCTTTGCTAGCTTCTGTCCCGATAATCCGCCCTCATGCACATTCGTCCCCGTCGCTTCTTGGCCGATGGATTTCGATATCGAGATTGAGTGTATTGCTCTCGCCTGAGAGGATACGAAACCGGGCGAGGAGGCTTCAGGAGACGAGCTTGTATCCGCACAATGACTGAGCCGGTCTGCTATGAGCGCCAAGACGCCAGCCGTAGCAAACACCAGGACGACTGCGGCGGTGCCGGCCCACATCCGAGCCTCCTCAGTTTTGGCCCGAGCATTCCTTCCCCGGAGTGCCTTGACCCGCGAGCACTCCATCATGACTGCCGAAGTGGAGCGGATCGGAAACGCCGGTGGACTATCTTGCTCCAGAAGGAGCCGAGAAGCAGCAGAGATCAGATCATCCTACCCACCAATAGTCGGGCAGCTTTATTGTTACGCTCGGGTCGATGGGGCAGAATCTCTCTGCGATAACACAGGAGGTAACGATGCGTCGATGCTGGTTGGTTGCCGCGTTCTGCCTTGCGGCTGTGCCTGGATTTGCTCAAGACAAATCCGCAATCGAGAAGCTGAACGACACATTCTCGCAAGCCTCCAACAAGGGTGATTTTGCCACACTGAGTGGAATGTACACCCAGGATGCCACCCTGATGCCACCCCAAGCCGACACCGTGCGAGGTCGGGATGCTATTCAGACGTTCTGGAAGGCCGCGGGCGAGCAGGTGGGAGACATCAAACTAACGACCGTAGACGTGAAGCCTCTCGGCACCGATGCCGCCCGTGAGATCGGCACCTTCACGCTAAAGACCAGGGGTCAGCAACAGCAGGAGGTCGTCGGCAAATATGTGGTGATTTGGCAGAAGGAGGATGGGGATTGGAAACTCGCCACTGACATCTGGAACACCTACAAGTAAGCAGGCCGTAAGCAGGTTAGGCAACCTCCAGGCAGGAGTGTCGGGGCCAACCATCCACCTCCGTCATGTGAATACCTACCAATGACTTGGATGCTACGAGTGCGTTCGATTGAGATGTGCTTGGGCTCGTCCACGGTCCCAGACCTGGCTTCGGTTTTTCCGGAGCATGGTTCTGCGGCGCCATGCCTTGCTAATGCAACTCCTGAAGCCGCTTTCCGTCTGCCGTTCATGGGATGAATTGCTACGCTGAGGCCGGTCCGGGGGCCGTAGCGGTCATCGTGGCCAAGTTGGAGGTGGTCTCGTGCTGAACCTCCTTTCGGGGAAATGTATCGATCTTATCGGACGAGTACGCTGCAATGGCCCCCAGAGAAATGCCATGCCTGTCCGGACGCGCTGTCAAGAACGAGGGTGCCGTGACAGCTTCCCAGGTGCAGGTCCTTCGCGCCTCCAAGAGGCATCGCAACCTCATCCGGAGTAGCAATTAGGAAAGCTATTCATACAGCCGATGCATCGTTCCGGTTCTCTCGGGCGCGGCAGTGTCAGGAACTGATGGAAACCGAAGAGGCGTCCAAAGCCCAGGTGAACTGCGACAGGCGCGTGGATCCGACGCGGAAGGTCGCGGTGTCTGCCGCCTCACCCACTACTGGGCACCTTTCGCCCTGAAAGCGCGGTTGAGGACGACTATTGGGATCGACATCTGTTCAGGCCGTTGATGATTTCAGGTGTGCTCGCTTGCTGAGATTGGAGACGAGGTCGCTGAAGCGGTCGCCCTGAACGGCAATGTGGTTGCGCAGCAACGATCGGGCGGTCTCCGCGTCGCCGGCGAGAATCGCCTCGACGATCTCGCCATGCTCCCTCAAGGAACTCTTCATGCGGTTGCGCACGTGCAGCTGCAGGCGGCGGTATGGGCGCAGCCGCCGGTGCAGCGCCACGCATTGTTCCTCCAGAAAACTACTGTGACTTGCTGCATAGATGGCAAGGTGGAATGCCTCATTCTCATAATAGTAGCCGTCCGGATCCTCACTCATCGCTGCGGTCTCGCATTTTGCGTGAGCGGCAAGCAATGCTGCGCGATCCTGGTCCGTATGGCGACGGGCGGCAAGAGCCCCCGCCATACCCTCCAGTTCCGCCATGACCTCGAACATCTCGAAGACCCGTTCCGGACCTGGATCAACAACAATGGCGCCGCGCCGTGGCCTAATCTCGACAAGGCCGATCGCGCTCAACTGCATGAGAGCCTCCCGGATTGGGGTGCGCGACACGCCGAAGTGAGTAGCGAGCTGGACCTCGTCGAGGCGCTCACCGGGCTTGAATTCACCCTTCAGGATTTCGTTCTCGATCTCGTCCCTTAGCTTGTGAAATATATTCCCGGCCATCCGCTCCTCATTCAGCTACGAGGCTGCTCAGCACGTCCAATGCAAGACCGAGCACTCTTGTATACACAATAGTTGACAATGTGTGCAATGAGGCAGCACATTGTCCTTAATCTGGGACGATCGCCAGAACATACGGAGGAAAGAATGAGGAAGTCTGCGAAGCTGCTGAAGTTCTCAGTCGTGTTAAGCTTGGGCGGCATGCTCGCCTCGGGTGCGCTGGCCCAGACTGTTCTGAAGGCGTCTCACCAGTTTCCCGGCGGCAAGGGCGACATTCGCGACGAAATGGTGCAGATCATCGCCCGCGAGATCGAGGCTGCCAATGTCGGTCTCAAAATTCAGGTTTTCCCCGGCTCTTCGCTCTACAAGCCGAATGACCAGTGGAATGCCGTGACACGCGGCCTGCTCGACCTGACCTCATTCCCGCTCGACTACGCGTCAGGGCGGCATCCCGAATTCTCCGCGACCCTGATGCCGGGGCTGGTCGGCAATTTCGACAGGGCAATGCGGCTCAATGATTCCGAGTTCATGACCGATATCAAGAATATCGTCGACAAGGCCGGGGCCATGGTGATCGCCGATGCCTGGTTGTCGGGCGCATTCGCATCCAAGAAGAACTGCATTACCTCTCCGGACACAATCAAGGGGCAGGTGATCCGTGCCGCCGGTCCGGCTTTCGAGGAGATGCTGTCCGCCGCAGGCGCGTCGATTTCCTCCATGCCGTCCTCCGAGATCTATACCGGCATGCAGACCGGTGTGCTCGACGCCGCGAACACGTCCTCGGCAAGTTTCGTTTCCTACCGCCTGTTCGAGCAGGCCAAGTGCCTGACCGCCCCCGGCGAGAATGCACTCTGGTTCATGTACGAGCCGGTGCTCATGTCGAAGAAGGTTTTCGAGAGACTGAAGCCCGAGCAGCAGAAGGCGATCCTCGCGGCGGGCGAGAAGGCGGAGGCCTATTTCAACGACGAGGTCCGCAAGGGCGACCAAATCATGGTCGATACCTACAAGAAGGCAGGTGTCGAGGTCGTCGAGATGTCGAAAGCGGACTACAATGCTTGGCTCGAGCTGGCAAAGCAGTCCTCCTACAAAAACTTCGCCGCGAAGGTCCCGGGCGGCGACAAGCTGATCGAGAAAGCCTTGGCCGTGGAGTAGGGCCCAGAGCCGACGGTGGCGCGGCAAAGTCCGCGCCGCCATGCAATCTCTGCCCACAAGGAAGCCCAGTATGGTCAAGGCCTTCATTCGATGGGTCGGGAACCTGTCGCGTCTGTTCGCGATCCTGGCGACCCTCCTGATCATCGCAGCGATGCTCGTCGTCTGCCAGATGATCCTCATGCGCTATGTCTTTCGCCTGCCGACGATCTGGCAGACTGACTTTGTGGTTTTCTCCGCCACGGCAGCGATGTTCCTTGGTGCACCCTATGTCCTGATGACGGGAGGCCATGTCGGAGTCGACGTCATCGAGATCATGGTGCAGGAGCGGACCCGGGCCAGGATGCGGATCGTGAGCAGCTTCCTCGGGTTGATCTTCTGCATCATCATGTTGATTGCGAGCTGGGTGCAGTTTCATGACGCCTGGAGCGGGAACTGGAAGCATTCCAGCATGTGGGCGCCGCCGCTGTGGGTGCCGCTCGCGGCCCTTCCCCTCGGCTTCGGCCTGCTCTGCCTCCAATACGTGGCCCAGATCCTTGCGCTCGTCGCGCCCGACGGAAAGCCTGCAGGCGGCCATGCCGCATCGGCCAATGAACTGATCCTCGACAACCTTGGCGAACTGCCTCACACGAAGGAGCTCCCGCGATGAGCCCCACTGGCGCCGGACTTCTGATCATACTGGCCCTCTTCGTGCTGTTGGGGACCGGCATGCCGATTGCCTTTGCCCTCGGCCTTGCGGCTTTTGCCGCGCTCTTCCTGCAGGACGGCCTGGAGATCTTCTACGTGCTCGGGGACACGATGTTCTCAGGCATCGCGAACCTTGCCTACGTTTCCATCCCGATGTTCGTGCTGATGGGAGCCGCCGTGGCTTCCTCGCCTGCGGGATCGGATCTTTACTCGACCCTCGATCGCTGGCTGAACCGGATTCCCGGCGGGCTCGTGCTGTCCAATATCGGCGCGTGTGCGATCTTCTCCGGCATGACCGGCTCGTCGCCTGCCACCTGCGCGGCGATCGGCAAGATGGGCATCCCGGAGATGCTCCGGCGCGGCTATCCCACCTCCGTCGCAACGGGCTCCATCGCGGCGGGTGGGACCCTCGGCATCCTCATTCCACCCTCCGTCACACTCATCGTATATGGCATCGCCACCGAGACATCGATTGGCCGGCTGTTCATGGCCGGGGTGGTGCCCGGCATCATGCTGACGATCATGTTCATGATCTGGGCGATCATCGACTGCAAGCGCAAAGGATACGAGCTCGACGCGCGCGCCGTCCGCTATACGTTCAGAGACCGGCTTGCTGGACTGCCTCGCATCCTGCCGTTCCTGCTGATCATTGCCGGAACGCTCTACGTGCTCTACGGCGGTCTGGCGACACCCTCCGAAGCGGCGGGCGCCGGCGCGCTCCTGACCCTGGTGGTGGTCATCATCACTTACAGGCTGTTCCGGTTTCAGGCCGTCGCCGGGATCTTCGGTTCCGCCATGCGCGAAAGCGTCATGATCATGATGATCATGGCGTCGGCAGAACTCTTTGCGTTCGCGCTCTCGTCGCTGTTCATCACCCAGACGGTAGCGTCGGCAATCGCCGACATGGAAGTGAACCGGTGGGTTTTGATGGCGATCATCAATATCTTCCTGCTCGTCTGCGGCATGTTCCTGCCGCCAGTCGCCGTGATCGTCATGACTGCGCCGATGCTCTTCCCGATCATCACTCAAGCCGGTTTCGATCCGTACTGGTTCGCGATCGTGCTGACCATCAACATGGAGGTCGGCCTCATCACGCCCCCGATTGGTCTCAATCTGTTCGTGATCAATGCCATCGCACCGGATATCCGGACGAAGGACATCCTCTGGGGATCGCTGCCGTACGTGCTGGTCATGTTCCTGGCCATCATCCTCCTCTGCATCTTTCCAGACATCGCGACGTGGCTCCCGAACCAGATGCTGGGGGTCGTCGAGTGAACACGTCATCGTGGCTCGATGACGTGTTGCCGACGATGGTAGAGCGCGGTCGGGGATTCCTTCCGCACAAGGGTTAATGGGGCTAAGCATGAAGTTCTACAGCTCAAGGACCGGAGCGGCCGACGCCTCTACGTTCCTCGGAGATCTTATTGATAGCTTGACGGAGAGGGGGCGGGCCCTGCTCGGTCGCAAGAGTGATCGGGAAGCAATTCCGCAACTCGACCTGATCGCGATGAGCGAGTTGCTCTTATCGCGCAGGGGTGAGGCATCGGGCGTGGTTTTGGCCCAGACCCTTCTGGCGAGCTATGCCGCCGCGCCAGATGCAGACCGAGTCGCATTTCTCCAAGCTCTTGCAGATCGTTTCGGGCCCGATCGTCGCCGTGTCGAGCAAGCGATCGAAGCTGTTCGCAAGGATCAGGGAACGGAAGCTCTGGAGGCCCTCCATGCCGCAGCCGAGCCTCGACGTCAGGAGCTGTTTCGGAGGCTTAACCTCGCGCCGGGCGGTACGGCAGCCCTGATCCGAATGCGCGAAGATCTCAGCAACCACATCAAGGAGCATCCTGGGCTCAGGTGCGTCGATGCCGATTTCGCTCATCTCTTCTCGTCTTGGTTTAATCGGGGGTTCTTGGTGCTGCGGCCGATCGACTGGACCACACCGGCCAACATTCTCGAAAAGATCATCCGCTACGAGGCGGTGCATGAAATTCAGAACTGGGACGACCTGCGCAACCGTCTCGAACCGGAGGATCGCCGCTGCTACGGCTTTTTCCACCCACAGCTCGTTGACGAGCCGTTGATCTTCGTCGAGGTGGCGCTGACGAAGGATACTCCCGATGCCATCGGCCCGCTCCTCAATCTCTCTCGCACGCCGATCGCTGCGAGAGAGGCAACAACTGCGGTGTTTTACTCCATTTCGAACACGCAGAGAGGGCTGGGTGGCGTAACCTTCGGCAACTTCCTAATCAAGCAGGTGGTGGAGAATCTCAAGCACGAACTGCCAAACTTAAAAACCTTCGTGACGCTCTCCCCCGTTCCCGGGTTTGCGGCGTGGCTCGCCCGCGAGCGCAAGGCCGCTGAATCGGCTTGCCTCGACCGAGAGAGCAAGGAGACATTGACGGCTCTCGATGAGATCGCCTGGGATGAAGATCCGTCGATAGTTGAGAGGGTTCGTGCCATCCTCATTCCTGCCGCAGCTTATTACTTCCTTAAGGCAAAGGATCCCAAGGGCCGTCCCGTCGATCCGGTGGCACGATTTCATCTCGGAAACGGAGCTCGGTTGGAGCGTCTCAATTTCCTTGGTGATGTCTCCTCCAAGGGCCTGACGCAATCACATGGATTGATGGTGAACTACCTCTATGCCCTCGACGAGATCGAGAAAAACCATGAGTCTTTCGCCGAGAAAGGAGCAGTCGTTGCTTCGCCTATGGTCCGAAAGGCGTTGCGAACGGATCTTCCCTCTCGCAATCTGGTGCCGGCCTCATGATAGAAACACTCCACACCTCGCTTGCCATCTTCCTCGCCCGCAGTTCGGAGCTCATGCCATGAATGCAAACCTGTTCGACCGGCTTGAACGAGCAATTGCCGCCCCCTCGAAATCTGCGATTGCCACGTCTGCCGGTGAGACGATCAGCTATGCCGACCTGATTGCGCTGTCAGGCCGTCTGGCGAACGTCCTCGTCGCCCGCGGAGTCAAGCCTGGTGACCGAGTCGCCGTTCAGGTCGAGAAGTCGGTTCCAGCGCTGGTTCTATATCTTGCGACTGTTCGAGCAGGCGCTGTCTATCTCCCTCTCAATACCGCCTACACGCTGGTGGAACTTGAGTACTTTATCGGCGATGCCGAGCCGTCCTTGGTGGTCTGTGATCCTGCCAAGCAGGAAGGGGTCCACCAACTCGCCGCTAGGGTGGGAGCCGCGGTCGAAACGCTCGATGCACAAGGGGAGGGCTCTCTTGTGAGGGCTGCACAGGATGTCTCCGAGGCTTTTGCGACGGTTCAGAGGGCGGGTGATGATTTGGCGGCCATCCTCTATACGTCAGGCACGACCGGCCGCTCTAAGGGAGCGATGCTGACGCACGACAACCTCGCTTCGAATGCCCAGACACTGATCGAGTTCTGGCGCTTCACCGGGGACGACGTGTTGATCCACGCCCTGCCGATCTACCACACCCACGGGCTGTTCGTGGCCAGTAATGTCATTCTTTTCTCCGGCGCGTCGATGATCTTCCTGCCAAAATTCGATCCCGACGAGATCCTGAGGCTGATGCCCTGCGCGACCGCTCTGATGGGAGTACCGACCTTCTACGTTCGTTTGTTGCAGCATCCCGGCCTCACCAAGGAGGCAGTGTCCGGCATGCGCCTGTTCGTGTCAGGTTCGGCACCTCTGCTGGCCGAGACCCATCGTGAGTGGAGTGCCCGCACCGGTCACGCTATCCTGGAACGCTATGGCATGACCGAAACCAACATGAACACCTCCAACCCTTATGACGGCGACCGAGTCCCCGGTTCAGTCGGTCTGCCGTTGCCAGGGGTGTCGGTGCGCGTCACCCATCCCGACACGGGGGAGGAACTGGCTCGCGACAAGATCGGCATGATCGAGGTAAAAGGCCCGAACGTGTTCAAGGGCTACTGGCGCATGCCTGAGAAGACCGCCGCCGAGTTCCGCTCCGACGGCTTCTTCATCACGGGCGACCTCGGCAAGATTGACGAGCGGGGATACGTGCATATCCTCGGCCGCGGCAAGGATCTGGTGATCACCGGCGGCTTCAATGTCTACCCGAAGGAGATCGAGGATGAGATTGATGCCATTCCGGGCGTGTTCGAGAGTGCGGTGATTGGGGTGCCGCACAAGGACTTTGGCGAGGGAGTAACCGCCGTCGTGGTCCGCTCGAACGAGGCAGCGGTGGACGAAACCGCGATTCTGAATGCGCTCGACGGCCGCCTGGCGAAGTTTAAGCTGCCGAAGCGTGTCGTCTTTGTCGACGAATTGCCCCGCAATACCATGGGTAAGGTGCAGAAGAACGTGCTGCGCCAGCGGTTCGCCGACCTCTATGTTTTATCGACATAGTCGTTCCAGGCGATATGGTAAAGGGCATCTCAAGGCAGCCATACGAATTACGGGACGTAGCCTTATGGCATGATCCGGACTAATCGGCGTGATCCACTTCGGCGCCCGAGAGCTAACGTTTGTTAAGCGGCCGATTGTGAATGGTTTAACCCAGCGTGGGCATGCAGCCATTTCGCTTAGGACGCTCTGAGCGGGTTTGTGTCGCCGATGATGACATTGGCTGTGGTTTGTGATCGGCCGGAACCTCTATGATCGGCACTCGGCAGTTCCCTTGCGATCGCACGTCTCATGGCCTCGAACCAGTCGCATAGGCCGTCAGGCGGGTGATCTTGTCGAGGTGAGCCGTGGTGATCTCATGAGCCGCGCGGCACGAGCGGCCCCGATGGCCGGCGAGATCAGAAGCTGCCGGACGGCGCTGGTCTCGCCGAGGGTGCGGGCATGGTGCATGAAGTGAGGTGCTAGGCCTCCTCAGGTCTGTAGTGCCGCTGCCGGCCCCGGACTCAGTTCGCGAAGGCAGGATTCCGATCTGCCCATAGTACCGAATGGCCGGCACCTTCATACCTGTCTGCCGGGACACGTCACCGACCGTCAGGACGGAGTTCCGCGAACGCTCCTCCAGCATCCACACGAGCAGTATGGCGGCGACACCGGCCGAACCGCCGATCACAGTGGCTAAGCGCGAGCCTTGATGCGGTACTTGGAAGGTACGTCGGAGGAGCTAAAGCGCTTTTGCTCCGGGCTTGAATCCATTCGGGAGGGCTGCGCGTTGACCGGGAGATGGCCCGGGAGGCAAGCCATGCCCCAGCCCTATTCTCCGGATTTGCGTGAGCGTGCTCTGATTGCCTGCGAGCGCGGCGACCTTTCTCAGGGGGAGATTGCCTGCCTCTTCCAGGGCTGTCCCGCCACCGTGTCGAACTGGCGCCGCCAAGAGCGCCAGGAGGGCCGGCGTGCTCCCAAGCCGCACAGCGGCGGCGTGCCCTCGCGCCTGGATGCCGCCGTTCCGGCGGTGCTGCGTCAGCTCGTGATCGAGGACAATGACGCGCTGCTGCGCGAGTACCGCGAGCGTCTGGCTAAGCGCACCGGCGTGACGGTGTGCCTGGCGGTGATCTGTGAGGCGCTCAAGCGCCTCAAGCTGCGGCCGAAAAAAGACTCTTCGGGCGGCCGAGCAGGAGCGGCCCGAGATGGCCGCCGAGCGCAGGGCTTATCGCCAGCAGATGAGCGCCCTTCCTGTAGAACGGTTGGTGTTCCTGGATGAAAGCGGCGTCACGACCAAGATGGCCCGCACCCATGCGCGAGCCCCACGGGGGCAGCAGGCGTACGGAAGTATCCCGCTCGGCTCGCGGCAGCGTTCTGATGCCGGACAACCTGCGCCCGCATCCGGCCACACAAGTGCGGAAGTTGCTTGAGCAGGCCGGGATTGAGCTCTTGTGACTGCCGCAGTATTCGCCTGAGTTCAACCCGATCGAGCACGCCTGGGTCAAGGTGAAAGAGCGGCTCAAGGCCAAAGCCGGGCGAAGCATCGACGCTCCGGAGACGGAACTCAAACCAGCCCT
>JAFAAP010000063.1 GCA_023426505.1 Pseudomonadota bacterium | reverse complement strand
CCCCCCCCCCCCCCCCCCCCCGCCCCCGGGGGGCGCCGAGCCCGGCGGTCCGCGTCTCCTGCATCGACAACTCGGGATGGGCGTGGATGTCCTTGTAGATCCCTTCGAGCTCAGCGAGCTGCTCGTCGGACGGGTCGGGCAGGGCCTGCTGTGACGGCGCAGAGTGCGCAGCATCGGCGGTCATGTAGGTCTCCTGATCGCGGTGGCGGCGATGTCGGCTGCGGGCGCGGTGACCTCCTCGCATCGGCATATGGCGCAATCCGTTCGGGTCAGCCTCAGGATCTCGTGGGCAAGGCGCAGCGCCGCGGCGGCCGGCAGGGCGTCGGGATGCTCGACAAGCGCCAGAAGGCGCAGCAGATGGCTCCGCCGCTCCAGCTCCCCGTCATCCGGGTTGGCAGTGCACAGCAGGCACATGGCGCGGCTCCTGCATCAAAGGATCCGAACGATCGGGCAGGGGCGACCTGGCGACGCCTGGCCGAACGCTCGTATCAACCCGGCGGCGCGAACCGGGTTCCGGCCTGCGAAGGCCGTCCCGGCCCGCGGCGCTTTTCATGGGGCGGGCCGGCTAAGTCGATGGCTCCATTCCGGCAACGGTCGTCTTCGTATCCGGGAGAACGACGACCGGGGCTCCGACCGGGACGCGGCTGTAAAGGTCGAGGATGTCGGGATTGAGCATGCGGATGCAGCCGCTGGACACGGCCGTGCCGATGGTGTCGGGCTCGGTGGTGCCATGGATCCGATACAGGGTGTCCCGGCCGTCCTGGAAGAGGTAGAGCGCCCGCGGACCGAGGGGGTTGTTCGGTCCCGGAGGCATGCCGTTCGCCCAGGGCCGGTTGCGCTCGGGATCGCGCTTGATCATCGCGGCCGTGGGCGTCCAGCGCGGCCATTCCGCCTTGCGGCCCACCTGCGCCCGACCGGCCCACTTCATGCCCTCGGCGCCCACGCCGATGCCGTAGCGGATCGCGCGTCCGTTCTCCCGCACGAGGTATAGGTGACGGTTGGCGGTGTCGACCACGATGGTGCCCGGCCGCTCCACGGTGTCATAGGCGACCTCCTGTCTGAGGAACTGCGGATCGACGGTCGAGATGTCGGTGGCCGGGAGGGGAAACTTTTCGTTCGGCAGCGATCCATACATGGCGACGTAGATCGGATGCGGCGCCTTGAGATCGGCCTCTTGAGGCGTCTGCGTCGAGACGCAGCCGGCCAGCGTCAGCGCCAGCATCGTGCTGACGATGACCGCAAGGTGCGTGGACGAGGAACGGCGGGAGGCGAGACGGAACGGAGACATGGGGATGAGCTTGCTTTTGAGGAGATGTTGAAGGGATCCCATCCGCGTGCGTCCGCGCGCTGCGCCGCAAAATCCCTTGACGGCGCGAGCGTGAACACGCGCACCCGGTGCAGCGCGCAGGCGAATGGAGGCGGGTTCGGGCGGTGACGGGTTGCGGCGGCCTACGGACGGTGCCGTCGGCCAAGGTGCAAGGGCGCACGGGCCGGCAAGGCCCGGCGTCGGTGCGCGCGAGGATCGGGTGGGGAATGCGTCATTCAGGCTCCGAAAAGGCTCCGCACGCGGATCGCGCGCGAGCCCCCTCTGTCATTGGCCTGAGAGCTTCATCGCAGCCGGCGTGATCGGCCGCGACTTACACCTTGGGCGGGAGCGGGACGCTCCGCTTTTCAGAGTGTTGCACATGCAAGCGGTCCGGGGTGCCTGAGAGTTTCCGGGGCGGTTGCTCCTTCGGCGGCCAGCGTGCTGGCTCTCTCCCGCTTGCAGTGGTTCGGAACCTAAGCCGGTTTGGGGCGGAATTGTGAAGCTTTGACGAGCCCATGCCGGAAGACGGGGCCTGTTGCGTGAGGGGCACAGGTTGAGCGGCGGCTGCGACGTCATCGGGCGAGGATCATCTGTCGATTTCCTCCCGCGAGCGCCCGGGCCGTGGCTTATAGCGCGGCAGAGACCAGTCCCACCGCAGCGCGGCGGCCCGGATGCCGAGCCCGGCGCAGAAGCCGCCGGCCAGCGCGTACTCGCGCGCGATCCCGGCGAGCGCCAGGGCGACGAAGATCGCCGCCCCGCCCAGCGCCGCCGACACATAGATCTCGCGGCTGAGGATGACCGGGCTTTCGCCACCCAGGATATCCCTGACGATGCCCCCGAAGGTGGCCGTGATCACGCCCATGGCGACGGCCACGATGGGACCCGCGTCCGCCAGCAGTGCCTTCTCGGCCCCGGTCACCGCGAACAGGGCCATGCCGACCGCGTCGCACCACAGCAGCAGCTTGAGACGCGAGTGCGGGATGTGGGCGAGGAAGAACGCCGCGCAGGAGACCAGCACGCAGGTGACCAGATACGCCGGCTCCCGTACCCAGAACACCGGGAGCGCGTTGATGAGCGTGTCGCGGATCGTTCCTCCGCCGATCCCGGTCGCCGTGCCGAGCAGCACGAAGCCGACCAGATCCATCTGCTTGCGCGAGGCGACCAGCGCTCCGGTGGTGGCGAACACGACGATCCCGAACCAGTCGAGCAGGGAGGTAAAGGTATCGAACATATCTCACGGTCCAGTCAGGAGGAGCGGGGCATCGTCATCGGAAGTAGATGGGGCCGGGAGGGGAGTAAGCCTCCCGGGCCGGGACATCGGCCGGGATCGGCTCGGCGACGGGGGAGGGCGACGCGTCCGGCGGCTCGGTGCCTGGCTTGAACGCCTCCAGGATCGCACCGGCTCCGGACGCACTGCGCACGCCGGTGGCGGGGTCGACCGGGATCAGCTTGATCCCGGCCGGGACACGAAAGGCGGTTCGCGGCTTGCCCGCGAGCGCCTGCTCCAGGAAGGCCCGGACGATGGGCGCCGCGTGCCCGGAGCCGTAGGCCGACCTGCCGAGCGAGCGGGGCCGGTCGTAGCCGAGGAACACGCCGACCGCGAGTTCCGGAGTCGAGCCGACGAACCACAGGTCCTTGGCGTCGTTGGTCGTCCCGGTCTTGCCGGCCAGCGGCCGGTCGAAGCCGGAGAACACCCGCGGCAGCGTCCGCTCGACGACGCCCTCGAGCAGGGAGGTCACCTGGTAGGCCGTCAAGGGATCGATGACCTGCTCCGCCTCGTCCGCCGGCTTGGGGATGCCCTGGTTGCGCCAGGCGGATGCCGAGCAGCCGGAGCAGGCCCGCCGGTCATGCCGGAAGATGGTCCTTCCGTGGCGGTCCTGGATGTAGTCGATCAGGGTCGGACGGATGTAGCGGCCGCCGTTGACGAACATCGCGTAGGCGGCCGTCATCCGCAGAACCGTCGTCTCGCCGGACCCGAGCGCCATGGCCAGCAGCGGCGGCAGGTCGTCCTGAACGCCGAGGCGCCGGGCATAATCCGCGACGCGCGGCATCCCGACGTCGCGGGCCAGCCTCACCGTCATCACGTTCTTGGAGCGCTCCAATCCCGTGCGAAGCGTCGAGGGACCGTCGTAGCGGCCGTTGTGGTTGCCCGGGGACCAGGGCGCCTGTGCCGCGCCCTGATCGATGGACAGGGGCGCATCGAGCACGAGGCTGGACGGCGTGTAGCCGGCGTCCAGGGCGGCCGCGTAGACGATGGCCTTGAAGGTGGAGCCGGGCTGGCGCCAAGCCTGGATGGCGCGGTTGAACTCGTTCTGGCTGAACGAGAAGCCGCCCACCATCGCGCGGATGCGGCCGGTGTCCGGCTCCAGCGCGACCAACGCCCCGGAGATCTCCGGGATCTGCCGCAGCCGGTACTCGTTGGATCCCTTGCCGACTAGCTCGGCATGGATGACGTCGCCGACCCGCAGGACGTCGCCCACGCGGCTCTTGCGCGTCCATCGGATGCCCTGAGCCGTGATACGCCCCGTGAGACGGGCGGTCCCGACGGCTCCGGCCGCATCCCTGTCCGGCCGCAGGCCGATGCGGGCGCCCTTGGCGTCGACCGCAAGCACCACGGCCTGCCGCCACGGGCGGATGTCATCGAGCGCAGGCAGTTCGGCGAGCCGCGCGCCCCAGTCGCCCGCGACGGAGGCGAGGCGCGTTTCGGCTCCGCGCCAGCCCCGGGCCTCGTCGAAGCGGACCAGGCCGTCGACGAGGCTCTTGCGGGCCGCCTCCTGCATCTTCGGGTCGAGCGTCGTGCGGACCGAAAGGCCGCCCTCGTAGAGCGTCGCCTCGCCGTAGCGGCTGGCGAGTTCGCGCCGGACCTCCTCCGCGAAGTATCCCGCCTGGGTCTCGTGCGGGGACACCGAGCGCGGACTGACGACGAACGCTTCCTCCATCGCCACGTCGGCCTCCTCCTGCCCAACGTAGCCGTTGGCGGCCATCCGCTCCAGCACCCAGTTGCGGCGGGCGATGGCCGCCTCGGGCTGGCGGAAGGGGTGGTAGTTGTTGGGCCCCTTGGGAAGGGCCGCGAGATAGGCGGCCTCCGCCAGGCTCAGCTCGTGCACGGACTTGTCGAAGTAGCCCAGGGCGGCCGCCGCGACGCCGTAATGGCCCATGCCGAAGTAGATCTCGTTGAGGTAGAGTTCGAGGATGCGGTCCTTGCCGAATGTCTCCTCGATCCGGAAGGCGAGCAGGATCTCCTTGATCTTGCGGCTGTAGGTCTGCTCGCGCGACAGCAGGAGGTTCTTGGCGACCTGCTGGGTGATCGTCGAGGCGCCCTGCGGGCGGCCCGCGTCGCCGGCAAGGTTGGCGAACAGCGCGCGTCCGATGCCCTTGGGATCGATGCCGTTGTGCTCGTAGAAATTCCGGTCCTCTGCCGACAGGAAGGCGTCGACGATCCGCTGCGGCACGGCGGCGAGGGGAAGGTACAGCCGGTTCTCGCGCGCATATTCGGCGATGATCCGGCCGTCGGCGGCGTGCAGGCGCGTCGTCACGGCGGGCTCGTAGCGCGCGAGCTCGGCGTGATCGGGCAGGTCGGCGGAGAGATGCAGGAGCAGGGCTCCGACGGCCAGCGACCCGCTGACCAGGAGGAGCGAGGCCAGGGCCGTTGCAAAGCCGAGGAAGCGGAGAACGAAGTGCATCGCGGGCACCCGGGTTCATGCGGGTGCGCGCGACGGCACCCGCTCATGGCGGTGAATGGCGGAGGGAAGTCCCCGGCGCCCGTCGGCGGGCGGCCGCCGCCGTTCGCGCAGCTCACGCCGCGCGAGGCGTCAGGTCATCGGCCGGGGAGGGGCGCGGCGCGTCAGCGGCTCGGAGGCGGCCCGAACGAGCGCATCGGGTTCCTGACCGGCCGTCGGGGCGACGGGGGCGCGGCATGGCTTGCGGGCACGTGGGGGAAGGGCATCGGTCAGGCTCCATCATGATCCCGCAGGCGATGCTGCGGCGGAG
This sequence comes from Pseudomonadota bacterium, assembly GCA_023426505.1. GTDB lineage: Bacteria > Pseudomonadota > Alphaproteobacteria > Rhizobiales > Beijerinckiaceae > Microvirga. The sequence goes on along the minus strand of JAFAAP010000063.1, from coordinate 962 downwards.
CCCCCTCTGTCATTGGCCTGAGAGTTTCGTCCGGCTGTCGCCGCGACTTTCACCATGGGCGGGAGCAGGATGCTCCGCTTTTCAGAGTGTTGCGCAAGGAAGCGGTCCGGGTGCCTGAGAGTTTCCGGGGCGGTTGCTCCTTCGGCGGCCAGCACGCTGGCTCTCTCCCGCTCGTTGCCGGGGTCAATCTAGTCCGGTTTGCGGCCAAATTGTGTTTTTCCGGGTCCCGGTCCACACCGAACGCACGGCCTCCGGAACTCCTTTGCCCGATTGACAGGCGGGAGGGAGGAAGATCACCATTTCCGTTGGGGGCGCCACAAGGATGGCCGCCATGGACACCTTCGACCACATCCTGAACTGGAAGCTGAAGCAGGGCTCGCACGCGTTCCCGGGCAAGGACGGCGGAACCTGCATCAACGAAGCGGCCGTCGTCGCGGCCGGCTTCCCCTACCGATCCGTCCGGTCCGTGCATGACATGCCGCAATGCTTCTCGCGCCCGATCTGCGCGCTGGCGATGCAGCTGAACGACGAAGCCGCCGACGACCGGGAGCGGCAGCTCCTCATGCCCTACGTGACCCGCCTGGCCTGCGCCGACACGCGGGAGGTTGAGCGCGAGCGCGAGGCCTACATCGCCGCGCGCCTGAAATGGCGCCAGACGTTCCGGGAGCGTCTTGCCATTCTCGACGGCGCGCTCGCCATCGGGCGCCGGGCCGACACGCCGGCTCCTGAGGAGGTGAAGACGCGGCTGGACGGCGAGCGACAGCGTGCCCTTTCGCCGACCTCCGTGGCCGAGCGTCCTCTTCTCGCCACGGTGCACGCCTGGCTCTCCGGCGTGTTCTGAACCGCCGCCCGGCATGGCGGCGCCGAACCCGACGCCCCGCCGTCGCCGAGGCGGCGGGTCGGCCGCACATGATGGATCCGGCCCCGCCCGCGCCGAAGCGCGCCGCAACGCGAAGGGGCCG
>JAFAAP010000266.1 GCA_023426505.1 Pseudomonadota bacterium | reverse complement strand
CGGACCTGATCCAGTTCGCGCCGGGCCTGCCCAAGACCCGCTCGGGCAAGATCATGCGCCGCATCCTGCGCAAGATTGCCGAGGACGAGTTCGGCAATCTCGGCGACACCTCGACCCTGGCCGACCCGGCCGTGGTCGACGACCTCGTGGAAAACCGCCAGAACAGAACCCATTGAACGCTTTGAGAGGGCTTTTGCCATGGCCTCACAAGATTATAACCAACTTCTTCGTAGCCCGCGGTTTCAGGAACTCGTTCGCCAGCGGACGAGGTTTGCCTGGACACTGTCGATTGTGATGCTCGTCATCTACTTCGGCTTCATCCTCCTGGTGGCGTTCGCCAAGCCGCTCCTCGCCACCAAGGTTGGCGACGGTGTCACATCGCTGGGGATCATCCTAGGATTGGGCGTCATCCTCTCTGCATTCGTTCTGACCGGCATCTACGTCCAGCGTGCGAACAGCCGCTTCGACGAACTGACCCGTCACCTCACAAGGGAGATCATGTAATGTCCCGGCTGCTCACTCTTGCAATCGCAACCCTTGTCGCATTGGACATCAATCTCTCTGAAGTGTTCGCGGCGGGGCCGGATCTCGGTGCCATACAGCGACAGCCGTTGAACTGGACGGCCATCATTATGTTCCTTGTCTTCGTCCTCGGCACGCTTGGCATCACCTATCGGGCCGCGGCCCAGACTAAGTCGGCAGCCGACTTCTATGCGGCAGGCGGAGGCATCACCGGACTCCAGAACGGCCTTGCCATCGCCGGCGACTACATGTCGGCGGCATCGTTCCTGGGCATTTCCGGTCTTGTCTTCGCCAGTGGCTTCGATGGCTTGATCTATTCCATCGGCTTCTTAGTCGGATGGCCGATCGTGCTCTTCCTGATCGCGGAGCGGCTGCGCAACCTCGGCAAATTCACGTTCTCAGACGTAGCCTCCTTCCGTCTCGACCAGACCCAGATCCGCATCCTCTCCGCGGTAGGGACCCTCGTGGTGGTCGCCTTCTACCTCATCGCGCAGATGGTCGGCGCCGGCAAGCTCATCGAGCTGCTTTTCGGTCTGGACTACCTGTACGCGGTGGTCATCGTGGGCGTGCTGATGATCGTCTATGTGGCGTTCGGCGGCATGAAAGCCACCACCTGGGTGCAGATCATCAAGGCGTGCCTCCTGTTAGCGGGTGCCACCCTTATGTCCCTGATCGTCCTGTGGCGGTTCGGCTTCAGCCCTGAAGCCATGTTTGCCGAAGCCGTGAAAACCCACCCGAAGGGCGACGCCATTATGGCGCCCGGCGCTCTCGTGGCCGATCCGGTCTCAGCTATCTCGCTCGGACTCGCGCTGATGTTTGGGACCGCCGGACTGCCTCATATCCTGATGCGGTTCTTCACGGTGTCGGATGCCCAGGCGGCTCGCAAGTCGGTGTTCTACGCCACCGGCTTCATCGCCTACTTCTACATCCTGACATTCATCATCGGGTTCGGTGCGATCACGTTCCTGATGAACGACCCGAGTTTCTTCAAGCTCGGCGCGGGCGGAACCTACGACAAGGTCAAGGATATCCTCGGCGGCACCAACATGGCGGCGATTCATCTTGCCAGTGCAACCGGTGGGTCGCTCTTCCTCGGCTTCATCTCGGCCGTGGCGTTCGCGACAATCCTGGCCGTGGTGGCGGGCCTCACACTGTCCGGAGCCTCGGCGGTCAGCCACGATCTCTATGCAGAGGTGATTGCTCGCGGACAGGTGTCGGAGCAGAAGGAGGTCCGGATCTCGAAGATCTCGGCTATCGTCATTGGGGTCGTCGCGATCTTCTTGGGCTACATCTTCGAGAACCAGAACGTGGCCTTCATGGTCGGTTTGGCCTTCGCGGTCGCGGCGAGCTGCAACTTCCCGGTTCTCCTGATGTCGGTCCTCTGGAAGGGTACGACAACCCGGGGAGCCCTGATCGGCGGACTGCTCGGCCTCGTCAGCGCGGTTATCATGGTAGTCCTGAGCAAGGCCGTCTGGGTGCAGACCTTCGGCTTCGCGCGGGAACTCTTCCCCTATGACAATCCGGCTCTCTTCTCCATGCCGATCGCCTTCCTCGGGATCTGGGCCTTCTCCCGGCTCGATGCCAGCAATCGCGCGAAGGTCGAGGTCGCCGCGTTCGATGCCCAGTACATCCGGTCGGAGACGGGCATCGGAGCGGCGGCGGCCCACGTCCATTGATGGCCTTGACAGATGTCGCCTCCCCACAAGTCGGGAGGCGACGGCTTGGGTAAGGCAGAAAGGACTCCATGCAGGGCTTCGATATCGCCAATCCGCCGTTCGATCGTCTGACGCATCAGGAGAGCGAGGAACTCAGATCCGAGCTCGACATCGGGTACTTCGCACCCGGCGAGGTGATTATCCCCCGAGGATCCCCCTCGGACTGCCTGCATGTCGTGATCAAGGGATCGGTGGAGGTCAAGGACGGCAGCACGGTCCAGACCGTGCTCGGACCGGAGGACAGTTTCGACTCCCGCGCCGTCGTGCACGGGGCCGCGGGCGAGGACTTCGTGGCGGCCGAGGAGACGCTCTGCCATCTCGTCCCGCGTCATGTCGTTCTCGATCTGATTCATCGCAACGCCGCCTTTGCGGCGTTCTTCTACGCGGACGTGTCCCGCAAACTCGACGCTTTTGCGCAGCAACGAAAGGCGGAGGGCATGGACAGCGTCCTGCGTGCGCGAGTGCGCGATGTCCGGTATCGTGCCGCCGTGTTCGTCGATGGCGGAGTTAGCATCCAGCAGGCCGGCCATTGCATGCGCGACAACGATATCAACGCCCTGTTCGTGCGGGATGGGGGGCGAATTGGTGTGGTCACCGGCATGAACCTGTCAAAGGCGGTCGTTCTGCTCCGGCGTCCGCTTGAGGCCCCGGTGCGGGACATCTGCCGCTTCGACATCGTCGCGGTCGACCGCAGCGACTTCGTGTTCGAGGCGCTGCTGCTGATGACGAAGCACGACAAGCGGCGCCTCGCGATCCGCTCGGACGGTGACTATGTAGGGTTCCTGGAGGATATCGATATCCTTGGACTGTTCGCCGGCAACTCGCAACTGATTCCAGGGAGGATCGACCGCGCCCGCAGTATCGACGATCTGGCCGCTGCCGCACAGGATATCGAGGCGCAGGTCGAGCGCCTTCACCGGCAGGGGGTGAAGATCGACGTGATTGCCGAGATGACGTCCGACCTCAACCGGCGGCTGTTCAAACGCAGTTTCGAGATGTCAGCGCCCTCGACGATCCGTGACGCCGGCTGCCTGCTGCTGATGGGATCGGAGGGGCGTGGCGAGCAGACTGTCCGAACGGATCAGGACAATGCCATTCTTCTGGCCCGGGATGTTCCCGCTCCCGATCTTGCCGGATTCCGCGAGGCTTTCACCGGCGCACTGGACCGGTTCGGATTTCCGCGCTGTCCTGGTAACGTCATGGTTCGCAATCCGATCTGGTCCCAGTCCCTGGACGGTTTCATCAGCCAGCTTAAGGCCTGGGTTCTTCGCGGCGATCTCGAGGGCATGATGAACATTGCCATCTTCGTCGATGCGGTGGCCGTGGCGGGCCGAACGGACCTGCTCACCCGGGCAAAGGAGTCTCTGTTCGAACTCATGCGCGGCGAGGCCGCTCTCCTGGCAAGGTTCGCGTCACTCGTCGAGACATTCGCGACACCCAACCTAGGTGTTCTCAGTACCATCATGGCAAGTGTCGGTGCCAGTCCGGACGAGATCGACCTCAAGAAGGCTGGGACGTTTCCGATCGTGCATGGCGTGCGCACGCTCGCCATCGACAGGGGCATCCTTGACACGCCGACGGCGACCCGGATCGACGCTCTCGTCAAGGCAGGGTTCCTGGAGCCGACGTTCGGGCGGGAACTGACCAGCGCCATGCGAATCTTCATGGAGTTTCGGCTCCGGTCCCAGATCCTTGCGCTGCACACGGGGAAGCTCGGGTCGGAGGCAGTGCTGCACTTGGATGGAATGACCACGGTGGAGCGGGACATGCTCCGGGATGCCCTCCGGGTGGGGAGCCGGTTCCGCGAGCTCATTCGCAGCCGCTACAATCTCGGGGCGTTCTGAGTGGGACGCTGGCTGCGCAATCTGTTCTATCGCGCGACGTTGGCGGACCATGCCTACCGGTTCCTGTTTGAGCCAGGACCAGGGGATGAGGTCGTGGTTCTGGATTGCGAGACGACCGGACTCAACCCACGGACCGATGAGGTGATCGCCGTCGCGGCCATCGTGATCCGCGGCAACCGCATCATGACAAGCAAGGCTTACAGGGCCATCATCCGGTCCGACAGGGTCCCGACCTCCGAATCTATCAAGGTTCACCGGCTCCGAGCCCGTGACGTGGCACAGGGGCGGCTCATGCACGAGGTTCTTCCGGAGTTGCTCCAGTTCATCGGCGCTCGTCCCATCGTCGGCTACTACGTGGACTTCGATGTCCGCATGCTCGACAAGTATGTTCTCCGCTATATCGAGGCGAAGCTCCCCAACCAACGCATTGAGGTCTCGGAAATCTACTACGCCCTCAAGTACGGCGGTGCCCCGCCCGGAACGGTGCTCGACCTCCGGTTCCGGTCGATCCTGTCAGATTTGGGTATACCCGGCCTCGGGCAACACGATCCCTTCAACGATGCCCTGATGACGGCGATGATGTACGTGCAGCTCAGGGATATGCGTAAGCGAGGCGTCCGCATCGGGCGCGACCGCGCCGTTCGGCAGGAGGCCCCGATCGGCGCCTGATTTCTTCCGGTTGCGGGAATTGAGGCTGATGCGAATTTAAACAGATGACAAGTTTGCAGCCGTGGAAATTAATCCAAGTCGAAACGGGGGCAGCAAATTGATGAGTCGGGGAGCGCGGCATCGCCCTCTACGCTACGAGGCGAGCTCAAGGCGCTGGGCCAGGCGGAGGAGGCCGGCAAGCTCGTCAGGGAGGCGCTGGCGAGCAAGCCGGACTTCACCGTGTCGCGGTTCCTGTTCCAGGAGCGCTACCGTGATCCGGTGCTAGGCCGGCAGTTGCGGCAACGGCTGGAGGAGGCGGGCTGCCGGCGTGAACGCTCCGGTCGACGGGACATGTCACGACGCCCGTCCGGCGGCACCCGATCGCCCTTCCATGGCGGTGGCGCGATGAAACCTGCCACAGACCTGGGCGGAGGCTTATTGATCTGGAATTTCAGGCCTGACGAGCGCATCCTATGAGCAATGGAGCCGCCGTCCCGCGGGACACGGCGACTGCGTACACCTTCGTCCAATGCGTCCCGAACGGGGGCTGCACGGCCGTGCCACGGCACGGTCCATGGTGGAGGTTGTATGATGAAACGCAGGCTGATCGCGGGATTCATCCCAGGGTTGCTCGCTCTGTCTTCTCTTGCCATGGCGCAGCAATCAACCTTCTTCGTCAAGCCGCTCGCCGAGAAGAAGGTGACGGAGCTGCCGAGCGGAGACCTGTTCTGGCATCTCGCCACGTACGACACGAAGGAGCAGGCGCAGCAGGCCGCCGGTCCTCATGGCCTGGCGGCGGAGTACGATGGCAAGATCTGGCTCTTCAGGTTGGCGCAAGCGGGTGAGGACGCCAAAGGCGGCACCAAGGTCGCCGAGATCGGTCCGATCCCCCGCATCACGGCCAAGGAGTATCTCCTGCGCGTCAACGAGGCCGGCGGTCC
>JAFAAP010000256.1 GCA_023426505.1 Pseudomonadota bacterium | reverse complement strand
ACGATGAGGAGCTTGCTGCCGACCTGATTGGCAAGTCATTGCTTGTCGGCCTTACATATCTTGATAATGATGGCTCCTTCGTCAGCCGACGCCAATTATTTGGCGTTGTCAACTCATGCGACGAGAGAAAAGGTATCGTTCTTAAGCTTAGTGGAAGTGATGAGCTTTTTACGATAGCGCCAATTACTGACGCTATCGAACCTGCTGCTCCTGGTGTCTATCAACTCAGCGATGAAGATGTTGAGGTGATAGATCCAGATTTTACAGCCCTCCTAACCGTGAGAAAGTCTATACAGCATTAGCAAGGGCTGCACCTTTAGGCTTTCCCCGCCAGCGCCTTCTCGCGGATCGCCGTGAGCGACATGCTCGGCGTGATGGCTTCCGGATCGATCACGCAGTGGAGGATCGCCGGCTTGCTCGAGGTGAGCGCCCGCTGCAGGGCGGGGCCGAACTCTTCCGACGTCGTCACCCGCTCGCCGTAGCCGCCGAAGGCCTTGGCATAAGCCGCGAAGTCCGGGTTCTTCAGCATGGTGGCCGAAACGCGGCCGGGATATTCGCGCTCCTGGTGCATGCGGATCGTGCCGTACATGCCGTTGTCGAGCAGGATCACCAGGATCGGCAGGTCGTATTGCACGGCGGTGGCGAATTCCTGCCCGTTCATGAGGAAGTCGCCGTCGCCCGCGAACACCACCACGGGCGTCTCCGGCCGGATGCGCTTGGCGCCGACCGCGGCCGGCACGCCGTAGCCCATGGAGCCGGAGGTCGGGGCGAGCTGCGTGCCGTAGTGGCGGAAGGGCCAGAAGCGGTGCACCCAGGTGGCGAAGTTGCCGGCGCCGTTGCAGAAGATCGTGTCGGTGGGAAGAACCTCGCGCAGATGCGTCATGACCTCGCCCATCTGGAACGCGCCCGCATGGCGGATCGCCGTCGGGTCGCTCCAGGCGAGATAGGCTTCGTGCGCGGCCTTGGTGCCGTCGCTCCAGGGCAGCGAGGCCGGCGGGTGAACGCCTTCGAGCGCCGCCGTGAACGCGACCGGCGAGGCGTTGATGGCGAGATGCGGCGCGTAGACCCGGCCGAGCTCGCTCGGGTCGGGATGCACGTGCACCAGCTTCTGGCGGACATTCGGGATGTCGAGGAGCGTGTAGCCCTGGCTCGGGATCTCGGACAGGCGCCCGCCGACCATCAGGATGAGGTCCGCGTCCTTGATGCGCGCGAGAAGCTTCGGGTTCACCCCGAGGCCGAGGTCGCCGATATAGGACGGGTGATCGGCCGGAAACAGCATCTGGCGGCGGAACGTGCAGGCGACCGGCAGCTCGAAGCGCTCGGCGAAGCGCACGAAGCGCTGCACGGCGGTCTCCGACCAACGGCTTCCGCCCAACAGCACGACCGGGCGCTCGGCCCCGTGCAGGAGCTTCTGCAGCTCGGCCATCTGGTTCAGGCCGGGATGGGTCTCGACCGCTTGGTAGCGCGGCGCGTCGGCCACGTCCGCCATCTCGGTCAGCACGTCCTCGGGCAGGGCGATGACGACGGGGCCGGGGCGCCCGCTCGTCGCCACGTGGAAGGCGCGCGAGACGATCTCGGGGAAGCGCGCCGGATCGTCCACCTCCGTGGCCCATTTGGCGAGCGGTCCGAAGGCGGCGCGGTAGTCGAGCTCCTGGAAGGCCTCGCGCTCGCGCATGCCGCGCTCGATCTGGCCGACGAACAGGATCATCGGGGTCGAGTCCTGCTTGGCGATGTGGATACCCGGCGAGGCGTTGGTGGCGCCGGGGCCGCGGGTCACGAAGCAGATGCCCGGCCGGCCGGTGAGCTTGCCGTAGGCCTCCGCCATCATGGCCGCGCCGCCTTCCTGGCGGCAGACCGTGACGGCGATGTTCGCGTCGTGGAGCGCGTCGAGCGCCGCCAGATAGCTCTCGCCCGGAACGCAGAAGATGTGATCGACCCCATGCAGGGTCAGTTGATCGACAAGGATCTGGCCGCCGGTGCGGGAGGGCGCTGTCATGGAAGGCTCGCGATGCTGGACGTTGGTAAGAGAAGGGCGGAGAACCCTTCGGTGCTCCGCCCCGGTGTTTAGGAACCTGCTGCTCAGGCGTCGACGTCGAACTTGACGCCCTGGGCGAGCGGCAGCGTCTTGCCGTAGTTGATCGTGTTGGTGGCGCGGCGCATGTAGGCCTTCCAGGAATCCGAGCCCGCCTCGCGGCCGCCGCCCGTCTCCTTCTCGCCGCCGAACGCGCCGCCGATCTCGGCGCCCGAGGGGCCGATGTTCACGTTGGCGATGCCGCAATCCGAGCCCGCCACCGAGATGAAGCTCTCGGCCTCGCGCATGTCGAGGGTGAAGACCGACGAGGAGAGACCCGCGCCGACCGCGTTGTGCTGCTCGAGCACTTGGTCGAAGTCGGAATAGCGCATCACGTACAGGATCGGCGCGAAGGTCTCGCGCAGCACCGGGCCGGTCTGCTCCGGCATCTCGACCAGGGCCGGACGGGCGTAGTAGCCGTCCGCGCAGGCGCCGTCCGTGTAGCGTCCGCCGCCATGGACGGTTCCGCCGGCGGCGCGCGCCTCGTCGAGGGCCCGCTCCATGCCGTCGAAGGCGGACTTGTCGATCAGCGGGCCGACGAGCACGCCCTCGGCGCGCGGGTCGCCGATCTTCACGCTCGAATAGACCTTCTTCAGGCGAGGCACGAGCTGGTCATAGACGCTGTCATGCACGAAGAGGCGGCGCAGGGTCGTGCAGCGCTGGCCCGCCGTGCCCATGGCGGCGAACGCGATGCCGCGCAGCGCCAGGTCGAGATCGGCGGAAGGCGCCACGATGGCGGCGTTGTTGCCGCCGAGCTCCAGGATCGCGCGGGCGAAGCGCGCCGCGAGCTTCGGGCCGACCTGACGGCCCATGGCGGTGGAGCCGGTGGCGGAGAGAACCGGCACGCGGTGGTCCTCGACCAGGATCTCGCCGATCTCGCGGCCGCCGAGCAGCACCTCGGACAGGCCCTCCGGCACGCCGCCGAAGCGCTTGGCGGCGCGCTCGACGATGGCTTGCGTCGCGAGCGCGGTCAGCAGGGTCTTCTCGGAGGGCTTCCACACCACCGAGTCGCCGCACACGAAGGCGAGCGCCGCGTTCCAGGACCACACGGCCACCGGGAAGTTGAAGGCCGAGATCACGCCGCAGACGCCGAGCGGATGCCAGGTCTCCATCATGCGGTGGTCGGCGCGCTCGGTCGCGATGGTGAGGCCGTAGAGCTGGCGGGAGAGGCCGACTGCGAAGTCGCAGATGTCGATCATCTCCTGGACCTCGCCGAGGCCTTCGGAGGTGACCTTGCCGGCTTCGAGCGTCACGAGGCGGCCGAGGTCGTCCTTTGCCGCGCGCAGCTCCTCGCCGATGAGGCGCACGAACTCGCCGCGCTTAGGCGCCGGCAGCTTGCGCCAGGCCTTGAAGGCGGCGTCGGCCCGGCCGATGGCGGCCTTGGCCTCGTCGGGCGTGGTCTCGCGGACGTGCACGATGGTCTCGCCGGTGATCGGCGACACGGCCGGGCGGCCAGTCGGGGCGAAGACGCTGTCGGGAACGCCCAGGCGGGACAGGATGGCGCGCGCTTCCTCCGCGACGGTCGCGGGAGCGGCGGGAACGGATTTGAGGGCGGCTTGATCGCGGGCGGACATGTCAATCTCCCATGGGGATGCGGGTTCGGGCTCTCGTTTCTCAAGCCCGCCACCCTCGCGTGTCGTTGAACGAGACGGACGGTGGCCTTCTTGCCACCGTCTTAAGGCATGTCCATGAAATATGGGAACTGCTTTTCCCGAATAGGATCATGCAAAATCGGAACAATGCCGGACTAAGCTCCCGCTTCCGGCGAAGGGGAGCCTAGTCCTAATCGTCATGCGACGGCGACGAGCTTCTTTGCTGCGGTGCCGTCCTCGCCTTCCAGGAGCTCGCCCGCGTAGACGCGGCCGAAGCGGTTGGCCAGGAACGTGTCGAGGTCGATCTCCTCCTGGCGGACGAAGCCCTTCTTCGGCAGCTTGCCCGCGACCAGAAGGTCGAGCATGGCGCAGATGCCGGCCGCGGTGGTCACCTGGATGGCCGTGCGCTGGACGCCGGCGACCTTCTGACCGTAGACCTTGCGGGCATAGGTTTCCTGCACGTGCCGCCCGCCGCGCTCGCCCGTCACGGTCACGAACACGATGACCATGTCCTGCATGGTGGCCGGCACGGCGTTCTCCAGGATGTCCTTCAGGACCTCGCGGCGGTTGCGCAGCTGCAGGTCGTTGAGCAGGACGCGCATGAGGGCGCAGTGGCCCGGGTAGCGGATGGTCTTGTAGTTCAGGCTCCGGACCTGGCCTTCGAGGGTCTCGCACAGGGTGCCGAGGCCGCCCGAGGTGTTGAAGGCCTCGTAGCGGGTGCCGTCGAGGGAGAACTCCTCGAGCTCCTCCATGGCCGGCACCTCGCGCAGCTTGCCGTCGACGACGGCCTCGCAGCGCTCGATGTACTCGTTGATGACGCCGTCCGTGCTCCAGGTGAGGTTGTAGGAGAGGGCGTTCGACGGATACTGCGGCAGGGCGCCGACGCGCAGGCGCACGGTGTCGAGCTTGTCGAACCGGCGGGCGATGTCGTGGGCGACGATCGAGATGAAGCCCGGCGCGAGGCCGCATTGCGGGATGAAGGCCGTGGCGGCGCCCTCGGCCAGCTCCTTCACCATCTTCGTAGTCGCGACGTCCTCGGTCAGGTCGAAATAGTGCACGTTGGCGAGGCGCGCGGCTTGCGCCACGTGGCCGGTCAGGTGATAGGGCGCGGCGCTCAGCACGGCGTCATGGCCCTTGAGGGCGTTCTGGAGGGCGACCGCATCGTTGAAGTCGAGCTGAACCGTCTTGATCCCGTCCCGCGCCACGGCCGCCAGGGCGTCGGCCGAGCCGTCCGCCACCGTCACGGCATAGTCGCTCGTCTCATGAAGCATGTCGGCGATGGTGGAGCCGATCTTGCCGGCGCCGATGACGAGAATCGAATGCATATGGATCTCCCTGTTGGTTAAGGAGAGAAAAAGGCAGGCGGCTGCAGAACGCCATAGACAGGTTGACGGAAAGCCCATTAGGTTTCGGCGAAATGCCGTTATGACTGGTCATAGTGATGCTCGACCCCACCGACCGCGCCCTGGTGGCGCTCCTGCGCGAGAACGCCCGCATCGGCCACGCCGAAGCCGCCCGGCGCCTCAACCTGTCGCGGACGACCGTCCAGGCCCGGGTCGAGAGCCTGGAGCGGCGGGGCGTCATCGTCGGCTACACCGTGCGTCTCGCCGAGGAGGTCAGCCGCCGCATGGTGCGCGCCCACGTCACCATCGTGGTGGCCCCCAAAGCGTCGGGCGGGGTCGTGTCGGCGCTCCAGCGCATGCCAGAATTGCGCGCGCTTCACTCGGTCGCGGGTGTCTTTGATCTGCTGGCGGTGGTAGAGGCCGAGGACGTTCCCTCCCTCGACGCCGCCATCGACCGGATCGGCGCGCTCGAAGGCGTGGAGCGCACCCAGTCCTCCATCATCCTCTCAACGAAGTTCGAACGATGACTTCCACAGCTTCCCTCCAGGCCGATGTCGTGATCGTCGGCGGCGCCGTCATGGGCTCGTCGACCGCCTATCACCTGCTGTCCCATCCGGGCTTCAAGGGGCGGGTCATCGTGGTCGAGAAGGACCCGACCTACCAGCTCTCCGCCTCGGCGCTCTCGGCCGCCTCCATCCGGCAGCAATATTCGAGCGCCGTGAACATCCGGATCTCGCTCTATGGAATCCAGTTCCTGCGCAATATCGGCGAGCACCTCGCGGTCGACGGCGAGCGGCCGGCGATCGACCTGAAGGAGGGCGGCTATCTCTACTGCGCGACGGAGGCCGGCGCGCCGGTGCTGAGGGAGAACCAGGCGCTCCAGGCGGCTGAAGGCGCCGACATCCTGCTCCTAGACCCGCCGGCCCTGAAGGAGCGCTTCCCCTGGCTCAACGTGGAGGACCTCGCGGTCGGCACCTGGGGCCGGTCCGGCGAGGGCTGGTTCGACGGCTGGGGCCTGCTCCAGGCCTTCCGCAAGAAGGCGCGCTCGCTCGGGGCCGAATACGTGAAGGGCGAGGTCGCGGAGGTCGAGCGCGAAGGCAGCAGGGTCGTGGCCTTGCGCCTCAAGGACGGCACCCGCATCGCCTGCGGAACGCTCGTGAACTGCGCCGGGTCCGGCGGACGGGCGCTCGCGGCAAAAGCGGGGCTCGACATCCCGGTCCAGGCGAAGCGCCGCTACGTCTTCACCTTCGGCTGCCGCGGGCCGGTCCACAACTGTCCGCTCCTCATCGACACCTCCGGCGCCTATGTGCGCCCGGAAGGGGAGGGCAACTTCATCTGCGGCGCCTCGCCCGAGGCCGACGTCGATCCCGACTGGCACGACGAGGATCCCGCCACCCAGGAGATCGACTTCTCGTTCTTCGAGGAGTTCATCTGGCCGTCGCTCGCCCATCGCGTGCCGGCCTTCGAGGCGATCAAGCCCGGCCGTGCCTGGTCAGGCCCCTACGACATGTGCCTCCTCGACCACAACGCCATCATCGGTCCCGCGGGCGGGATCGAGAACTTCCTTCTCTGCAACGGCTTCTCGGGCCACGGCCTGCAGCAGGCGCCCGCCATCGGCCGCGGCCTGTCCGAGCTGATCGTGGACGGGGGCTACCGGACGCTCGACCTGTCGGAGCTCGGTTACGAGCGCGTGCTGGCCAATCGTCCCCTGCTCGAACGCAACGTGATTTGAGGCTTCAGGCTGATTCCACATGAGTGGAATCAGCTCTTCTCTTCGGCATGCCGCATTTTCCGGCGGCGAACCGGATCCACTTCGCCGGAGACTGCTCTGAACCTCAGTCCCTGCCGTAGATCCGCACCCGGCTGCCCTGGTTGAGGTGACGCTGGAACGGGCCGGACCGCGGCGCCGGCGGCGTCGACGGGGCATTCAGCTCGTTGACGCCGGGGCGGTCGGCGCGCTCCGTGTCGCGGCGGTCCCCGGTCGCCGTCGTGTTCCCGGCCCCGAGGTCGGCGGTTCCGAGCTCGTCGGTGGCGTTCGTCAGGGTTCCCATGCCCGGGAGGGCGTCGGCGTTCGTCATGCCGGCCGTGGCGCCGGCGGTCAGCCCCGCGCCGAGCGGCGCGCCGGTATCGGCTCCGGAGGATCGATCCCCGACCGCCTCCCGCGTCTCGCTGTCGAGATCGAGCGGGTCGAACATCTCGAGGACCCGCACGGCCTCGTCGAGCCTGTCCCGGTCGACGCGCGCGGCGATGAGCGCGCAACCCTGTCGCAATTTCCTCTCGAACAGGCGCAGGTCGGATTGCGGCAGGTCGAGGTGACCGATCTCGCCGCGGGCATCGTCGGAGGGAGTCAGGCTGCGGAACCCCGAGATCGAGGAGACCTCGCGGGCCTCCGAGAACCCGATCGCGGTGATGTGAGACTGCGCGATGCCCATCTCCATGAGGGCCTGAAGAGCCTGGTGGGCCTGGGAGTGATCCTGGAACAAGGCCGTGACGATGCGGGGCATGGGAACGCTTTCCGTTTGGGTATACCCATTCAACGAATGGCCGCTCCGGCCTGTTCCCCGGCGGACGTTAAGCCTGCTGAAGGAAAGGGCTTCCATTTTAGAGCCGGCTATGCTTGTCATGATTTCGTCATGGAAATGTCATCCGGCCTTTACGCAGGGGTGATGAACGACAAGAACATCCTCTAGGGGGATGACTATGGGAGAGATTGGATATGAAGAATAAGTCCTTCCTCGCCGCTCTGGCCGTCGGCCTTGCGACGAGCACGTCCGCGTTCGCGCAGACGGAAATTCAGTGGTGGCACGCCATGACGGGCGCCAACAACGACGTCGTGAACCGGCTGGCCGAGGAGTTCAACGCCTCCCAGAAGGACTACAAGGTCGTCGTCAGCTACAAGGGCCAGTATGCCGACACCCTGAACGCCGGCATCGCCGCGTTCCGCGCGGGCAACGCCCCCCACATCCTCCAGGTCTTCGAGGTCGGCACGGCGACCATGATGGGCGCCCGCGGCGCCATCAAGCCCGTCCACGAGATGATGAAGGAAGCCGGCGAGAAGTTCGACCCGCAGGCCTACCTGCCGGCGATCACCGGCTACTACTCGACGGCCAAGGGCGAGATGCTCTCGTTCCCGTTCAACTCCTCCTCGATGGGCATGTGGATCAACAAGGACGAGCTGAAGAAGGCCGGCGTCAACGAGATTCCGAAGACCTGGCCCGAGGTGTTCGAGGCCGGCAAGAAGCTGAAGGCCGCCGGCCACAACACCTGCGGCTTCTCGAACGCCTGGGCGAGCTGGGCGAACGTCGAGCAGTTCTCGGCCTGGCACAACGTGCCGATGGCCACCAAGGCCAACGGTCTCGACGGCTTCGACACGGAGATGAAGTTCAACTCTCCGCTGCACGTGAAGCACCTGCAGAACCTCATCGACCTGCAGAAGGACAAGACCTACGACTATTCGGGCCGCGACAGCCGCTCCGAGGGCCGCTTCACCTCGGGTGAATGCGCGATCTTCCTGACCTCGTCGGGCTTCTACGGCAACGTGAAGGCGAACGCCAAGTTCGACTACACCTCGGTGCCGATGCCGTATTATCCGGACGTTCAGGGCGCTCCCCAGAACTCCATCATCGGCGGCGCCTCGCTCTGGGTCATGGGCGGCAAGTCGGCCGACGAGTACAAGGGCGTCGCCAAGTTCTTCACGTTCCTGTCCGACACGGATCGCCAGGCCAAGCTCCACCAGGAGTCGGGCTACCTGCCGATCACCAAGGCGGCCTACGAGAAGACCAAGGCGTCCGGCTTCTATGAGAAGAACCCGGTCCTCCAGACCCCTCTGATCGAGCTCACCAACAAGGAGCCGACCGAGAACTCCCGCGGCCTGCGCTTCGGCAACATGGTGCAGATCCGCGACGTGATCTCGGAGGAGATCGAGTCCGCCCTCGCAGGCCAGAAGCCCGCCAAGGACGCGCTTGACGCCGCCGTGAACCGCAGCAACCAGATCCTGCGTCAGTTCGAGCGCTCCGTCAGCCGCTAAAACCTGCTAAGCACACGCGTCATCCCGGGCGGTCTCCGACCGCCCGGGATGATCTTATCACGAGCCTGCGGAACGGCGTCGCCGCTCCGGGCCGGCCTGTCCTAGGGTGACCTGAACGCGATGGAAAAACGCGCCCTCTTCTCAAGCAAGATCCTGCCGTATGCGCTGCTCCTGCCGCAGCTCGCGATCACGATCATTTTCTTCTACTGGCCAGCCTCCCAGGCCGTCTGGCAATCCTTCCTCATGGAGGACGCCTTCGGGCTCTCCAGCGAGTTCGTCGGGTTCGAGAACTACCGCGCCCTGTTTGCACAGCCCGAATATTACCGGGCGATGGTGACGACGGCGGTCTTCTCCACGGCCGTCGCGCTCCTGTCCCTGTCCTGCGCCCTCCTGCTCGCCACTCAGGCCGACAAGCAGCTGCGCTTCGCCCACGGCTACAAGACGCTCCTGATCTGGCCCTATGCGGTGGCCCCGGCCATCGCGGGCGTGCTGTGGATCTTCATGTTCCATCCGACGCTCGGCACCCTGGCCCGTCCCATCAAGGGGCTGGGCATCGACTGGAACCCGATGCTCAACGCCAACCATGCCATGATCCTGCTGGTGCTCTCCGCCACCTGGAAGCAGATCAGCTACAACTTCCTGTTCTTCCTCGCGGGCCTGCAGTCGATCCCCAAGAGCGTGATCGAGGCCGCCGCCATCGACGGCTCGGGCCCGGTGCGGCGCTTCTGGACGATCATCTTCCCGCTGCTCTCGCCCACCACCTTCTTCCTCATCGTGGTCAACATCGTCTACGTGTTCTTCGACACGTTCGGCATCATCGACGCGGTGACGGGCGGCGGACCGGCCGGGCAGACCACGACCCTCGTCTACAAGGTCTACGCGGACGGCCGCCTCGGCGGCGATCTCGGCGGCTCGGCCGCCCAGTCGGTGATCCTCATGGTCATCGTGATCGCGCTCACCGCCATCCAGTTCAAATACGTCGAGCGCAAGGTGCAGTACTGATGGTCGAGAACCGCCCCTACAGAAACTTCCTGGCCTATCTGGTGCTGACGATCGGCATCGTGATCGTCGCCTTCCCGGTCTACCTGGCGATCCTCGCCTCGACCTTCGACGCCGGCACGATCGCCAACGGCAACATGCCCCTGCTGCCCGGCGACCAGGCGGTCACGAACTACACCCGGACGATCCTCGAGGGCGCGTCGCGCACGTCGCGCGAGCCCGTCGGCGGCATGATACTGAACTCCTTCATCATGGCCATGGGCATCGCGGTCGGAAAGATCCTGATCTCGATCCTGTCCGCCTTCGCGGTGGTGTATTTCAACTTCCCGTTCCGCAAGACGGCGTTCTGGGTGATCTTCATCACCCTGATGCTGCCGGTCGAGGTGCGCATCTATCCGACCTACAAGATCGTGGCGGATCTCGGCCTCCTCGACACCTATACGGGCCTTGTGCTGCCGCTGATCGCGTCGGCGACCGGCACGCTGCTCTTCCGCCAGTTCTTCATGACGATCCCGGACGAGCTCCTGGAGGCCTCGAAGATCGATGGCGCGGGCGCGTTCCGGTTCTTCAAGGACACGCTCATCCCGCTGTCGATCACCACCATCGCGGCCCTGTTCGTGATCCAGTTCATCTACGGCTGGAACCAGTATCTCTGGCCTCTCCTGATCACCACCAAGAGCTCGATGCAGACCATCGTGATCGGCATCAAGAAGATGATCACCACGCAGGACGCCTTGACCGAGTGGCAGATCGCCATGACGACGGCCGTGCTCGCCATGATCCCGCCGGTGCTGGTGGTGATCTTCATGCAGCGGCTCTTCGTGAAGGGGCTCGTCGAAACCGAGAAGTGATGCGCAGATCCTGCGCATCGTCCACCCCGCAGCGGGTGGGCACGTCATGATTGAAGAACATCCCGCCTGGCGCCTTGAGCGGCCGGGCCGAAGCGAAGGGTTGAAGACTATGGCAGGCGTTACGCTCGATACGGTGCGGAAGGTCTATACGGGCAATGTCGAGGCCGTGAAGGGCGTGTCCCTCGGCATCAAGGACGGCTCGTTCTGCGTGCTCGTCGGACCGTCGGGCTGCGGAAAATCCACGCTGCTGCGCATGATCGCCGGTCTCGAGACCATCTCGGGCGGCGCCGTGAAGATCGGCGACCGGGTCGTGAACGAGGTCGAGCCCGCCGACCGCGACATCGCGATGGTGTTCCAGAACTACGCGCTCTATCCGCACATGAGCGTCTACGACAACATGGCCTACGGCCTGAAGAACCGCGGCACGCCCAAGGACGAGATCGAGAAGCGCGTGAAGGAGGCGGCCCGCATCTTGGCGATCGAGCCGTTCCTGACCCGCAAGCCGCGCCAGCTCTCGGGCGGCCAGCGCCAGCGCGTCGCCATGGGCCGCGCCATCGTGCGCAAGCCGCAGGTGTTCCTGTTCGACGAGCCGCTCTCCAACCTCGACGCCAAGCTGCGCGTGCAGATGCGCGTCGAGATCAAGCGTCTCCAGCGGGCGCTCGGCGTGACGTCGATCTACGTGACGCACGACCAGGTCGAGGCCATGACGCTCTCCGACCAGCTCGTGGTGATGTCGGGCGGCCAGATCGAGCAGGTCGGCACCCCGGCCGAGGTCTATCGCCGTCCCGAGACCCGGTTCGTGGCCACCTTCATCGGCTCCCCGCCCATGAACATCCTGCCGGGCAAGGTCGAGGGCCCCGGCCGCGTCTCCGTCGGCGGCCAGACGATCGCCGTCACCGACATGCGCGACGGCCTCGCCCCGGGCTCGGCCATCGAGGTCGGCCTGCGTCCGGAGGACGTGCAGGCGGGCGCCGCCGGCAGCAGCAGCCTGACCATGGACGTGGATTTCGTCGAGGAGCTCGGCGCGACCCAGCTGTTCCACGGCAAGGTCGCCGGCACGGAGTTCGTGGTCCAGGCCTCGACCGGCCAGATCCCGGCCGACAGCCGCACCCTGACCCTCTCCATCGACCCGACCAACGTCCACCTCTTCGATCCGCAGACCACGAAGCGCCTCGGGCGCGCGTAAGCGCCGCGCGAACTCTCCTCCCCCTTGCGGGGAGGAGTTGGAGGTGGGGGTCGAAAAGCCGGGGCACGGTTCTCGAAGGCGAGGGCGCGGAACCGATGCAGCCGCACCTCCACAGCTCTCATCCTGAGGAGGTCACGCAGTGACCGTCTCGAAGGACGAGGCGTCTCCAGCGCGCACTGGATCATCCTTCGAGACGCGGCTACGCCGCTCCTCAGGATGAGGGCAGAGGGTGATGTTCGCTGGGCCTCACCCGGTCGGACCACCCCCCCCCTTGATCCCTCCCCGCAAGGGGGAGGGAAACAAGCGCCTCATCCTGAAACGACTGTAACCCCACACCCGGACCTGCAGTCCGACCTCTCCTGCCGGGAGAGGTGAGGGCAAGGCTCCCGTGTCATTCCCGGCCGGAGCGCAGCGGAGGGGAAGGGAATCCATCAGCGTCCTGATGGATTGTGGATCCCCTTCCCCTGCAGCGGCTGCGCCGATTCCGGGCGGGGATGACAGGAACATGTTCCCTATTTGTTCTTGACAGTCGCGTCAAGCTTAACTATATCGCTGCGGTTCGCTCTCGCGAGGGACGCGCCCGAGGCTTCGGTCGAGGAGAGCGGATGCGGCTGTGATCGCCGGCGGCTTCGCACCCCGCCGGCGGCACGGCTCCGAGCGGGAGATGAGGCAGGCGGGCCTGATCGGGCAGGGCCGTCTTCATCCTCTCCTCAGCCTTGCCCGCGCCGCAGGCCTGACACGCCGGCGGAGCTGCGCGAACGAGCGCCCTAAGGTGCATGGGGACTGCTGTGGGGTCCCGCCGCATGCGCCGGAGCGCGAGGCCGGAGTCGCAAAAAGCCGCGCGCGGGACGCCTTGGCTTCCCGTCCGGGCGGTTCCCGCCCCGAACTCTTCGCGCTCCGCTTCGGACCGCGAAGCCGATCGCGTCCCGCGCTTCCCTCTCTCACGAGACAAGCCAGGACCAGCCCAAAGCCCTTCGCGCCGATCAGGCGCGAAGCCGATCGCTCATGAGCGCCCGTCGCGGCGCAGCGGTTGCGCCCCGCACGAAGCCCCATTATCCCTTGAGCGACAGCGAGGAACAGCGATGACGGTCAAGCTCGACGGGGAAAGTCTCGGTATCCAGGACGTGGTGCGCGTCGCGCGCCCGAACGCCCAAGGCCGGTTCGAGGAGGCCGCGCTGGCGCCGGAGGCGCGCGAGCGCATCGCCGCCACCCGGGCCTATATCGACCGGACCTGGATGCATGACGACGCGCCGCTCATGTATGCCTTCAACACAGGCGTCGGCCTGTTCAAGGACCAGCGCGTCCTTATCGCCGACATGGCGGCCTACCAGAGCAAGACGGTCTATGCCCACGCCACCGGGATCGGCGAGCCGTTCGCCGAGGACGTGACGCGCGCCATGATGCTGCTGCGCGCCAACGCCTTCGCGTCGAACTATTCCGGTCCGCGCGTAGAACTCGTCGAGCGGCTGATCGCCTTCCTCAATGCGGGCCTGCATCCGGTCATTCCGCAGAAGGGATCCGTCGGCGCCTCGGGCGACCTCGCACCGCTCGCGCACATGGCTGGCGCAGTCTGCGGCTTCGCCGAGGCCCATATGGTCTACGAGGGCCGCCTGATGCCCGCGCGCGAAGCCATCGCGAAGGCAGGGTTCAGCCCCGATTTCGAGCTCGGCGCCAAGGACGCCTCCGCGCTCATCAACGGCTCGACCACGTCGCTGGCTCTCGGCTCGCTCGCCACCTTCGACGCGCGCCGACTGCTCAAGCATGCCGACATCGCCATGTGCCTGTCGCTCGAGGCCATGCGCGGCGAGCTTGCGGCCTTCGATCCGCGCGTTCACCGGGCGCGTCCGCATCCCGGGCAGGCCAAGGTCGCGCGCAACCTCCTGCGCATCCTGGATGGCACGAAGCGCTGCTCGCAAGCCGCGCGCGACGTGGTGTTTCCGGACGAGCCGCGCCAGCCCGGCACGCCCGCGAGCCCGCGCGTGCAGGACGTGTATTCCCTGCGCTGCACGCCGCAGGTTCACGGACCGGCCGTCGAGGCGGTCGAATACGTGGAGCGCATCATCGGCACGGAGATGAACTCCGCGACCGACAACCCGCTCATCTTCGACGACGGCAACGGCGGCTACGTGTCGATCTCCGGCGGCCACTTCCACGGGCAGTACGTGGCGCAGGCCATGGACGTGCTCGCCATCGCCATGGCGGATCTCGGCTCCATCTCGGAGCGGCGCCTGGCGCGCCTCATCGATCCGACCATGTCCTACGGTCTGCCGCGCAACCTGCTCGCCGGCAAGCGCGGGCTCAACACGGGCTTCGCCACCGTGCAATGCTCCATGTCGGCGCTCGTGATGGAAAACCGCGGCCTTGCGACGCCGGGCTCCGTCGATTCGATTCCGGGCAAGTCCAACGCGGAGGACCACGTCTCCAACTCAACCTGGTGCGGGCGCAAGGCGCGCACGATCGTGGAGAACGTGGAGCAGATCGTGGCGGGCGAATTGCTGATGGCCGCGCAGGCTCTCACGCTGGTGGAGCCGGTCGCCAGGGACTACCCGCTCGGCAAGGGCTCGCGCGCCGCCATCGAGGCCATCCGCGCCGTCATCCCGCCGGCCCTCGACGGCGACCGCTGGTACGCGACGGAAATGCGCCAGGCGCTCGATCTCGTGCGCTCCGGCGCCGTGGTCGAGGCGGTGGAGAACACCATCGGCGCGCTCGAATGACGGCAAAGAAAAAGGCCCGGACAAGCCGGGCCTTGATGGTCTTTGGAGCCGATCAGCGGCAGCGGCGTACGTTGCGCACGACGACGGAGCCGTTCGGGCGGTAGACGCGTTCGGTCACCATGCGGCAGCGGTTGTTCCAGCCTGTGGGCCTCACGCCGCAGCGGCGCTCGGTGCGGTACACCACGCGGCCGTTCGGGCGCACGGTGCGGACGCGACGGGTCACGCAGGCGACGTCCTCCACGAGGGACGGAGCTGCGATCGGGCCGCCGTTGAAACGGGCCTGTGCTTCCGGAGCGGCGAAGAAGCCTGCACCAAGGGCGAGGGCGAATGCGGGGAGGACGATGGCGCGCATGATCCATTCCTTCGTTATTGTAACAGGACAAACGACAACGACGAGGCTATGCCTTGGTTCCTGATCATGAGACCAAAATCATGCCCGCTTCCGTCATCATCAAGCCTGTTCAAGCCGAAGATTGTGTCGAATTGGTTAACTCGAACCTCGCGAGCATCGCGCTGCACGAGCCGTGGGTCTATCCATGCCGCGATGAAGTCGGCTTTCATACCTACCTGAAAAGTTGCGGCACCGAGCGCGCCGTCGGTCTGGTGGCGCGGGAGAGAAGCAGCGGACGCATCGCGGGCATCATCAACATCAGCGAGATCGTGCGCGGATTCTTTCAGAGCGCGTATCTCGGCTATTACGGCGCCGCCGGCATGAACGGCCGCGGGCTGATGAGCGAGGCGGTCGCGCTCGCCGTGACGCACGCCTTCAAGGACCTCGGCCTTCACCGTCTCGAAGCCAACATCCAACCCGGCAACAAGCCGTCCCGCGCGCTCGTGGAGCGTCTCGGATTTCGTCAGGAAGGATATTCGCCGCGTTATCTCAAGATCGGCGGGGAATGGCGGGATCACGAGCGCTGGGCGATCCTCAGCGAGGATTGGCCGGCACGGAGCTAGGCTCCGCCTTCAGCCTTTTCCGAAGAAAATACCGGCTGCGGCCGGCGGGGAAATCGGTCAGCTCGCCGAAGCGCGCATAACCGAGCCGCTCGTAGAGGGCCAGCGCATCGGGATTGAGCGTTTCGAGCCAGGCCGAGTGGCAGCCGCGGCGCAGCGCCTCCTCCTCGGCCATGGCGATGATGCGGCGCGCGATGCCCTGACCGCGCAGGCTCTCGGGCACGAAGATCAGCTCGATCGTCAGCCATTCCAAGCCGGTGCGGCCCCAGAGCCCGCCGATGACGGCGCCGTCCGCGTGGTGACGAACGACGACTGCGAGATTCTCCACCTCGAGGCCAGGGAAGAGCACGGTGCTGTTGAAGTCGCGCAGGCCGTCGAGAATATCCGCCCGGATTCCGGGATCCGGGCTGGTGACGAGCGTGAGGCTGTGGGTCATGCGACGATCGTCTTCACCGCTTCAAGCAAGACGCGCGCGGCCGCATCGGCATCCTCGACCGTGATCGACTCCGCCGGATTGTGGCTGATGCCGCCCTTGCAGCGCACGAACATCATCGCGACCGGACAGAGCGCCGCCATCGCGACGGCGTCGTGACCCGCGCCGGAAGCCAAGCGCAGGGGCTCGACGCCGATGCTGCCGATTGCCTCATCGAGGCGCAGCATCAGGTCCTTGTCCATCGGCGTCGCGGGTGAATCCATGAACGGCTCGATGGTGAAGCCGACACCGCGGCGCTGCGCGGCCGCCTCGCATTCGCTGAGGATGTCCTGCACCATCGCATGCCGCACCGCATCGTCGGGCGAGCGCGCGTCGAGGGTGAAATCCACCCGTGCGGGAATGACGTTGATGGCGCCCGGCTGCACCTGCGCGACGCCCACCGTCGCCACGGTGTCGCTGCGCGTCGATCCGGCGCGCTCGACGATGCCGATCATCTCGGCGACCGCCGCAAGCGCATCCCGGCGCATGGACATCGGCACGGTGCCCGCATGGCCCGCTTCGCCCGTCACCGTGGCGCGGGCGCGGGTGATGCCGTTGATGGCCGACACGATTCCGACCGGCAGGTTCTTCGCCTCCAGAAGAGGCCCCTGCTCGATATGGACCTCGAGGTAGCCGCGGTAGCGCGCCGGATTGCGCGCGATGCCGGCGATGCCGTCGGGATTGCCGCCGAAGCGCGTCAGGGCGTCGCGCAACGTCACGCCGTCCTGGTCGCGTCCGTCGAGCCAGGCCTGGTCGTACCGGCCCGAAAGCGCATAGGACGTCGAGAGATTGGTCGGGAAGCGCGCGTTCTCCTCGTCCCCGAAGGCCAGAACCTCGATCGGGCAGGCGGGCACGACGCCCTCAGCCCGTAGGGCCTCGACCACGACGATGCCCAGCACGACGCCGAGGGTGCCGTCGAAGCGACCGGCATCCACGACCGTGTCGATGTGGGAGCCGATGACGAGCGCGGGGGCGTCGGGATCGGCGCCCTCCAGGCGTCCGACGACCGAGCCGAGCGGATCGATATGGCTGTCGAGCCCGGCCTCGCGCATGAACCGGAGCGTCGTCTCGGCGGCCTCGCGATGGGCCGCGGAGAGATAGAGGCGGGTGAGGCGTCCGGGCTCGTCGCTGTGTTTGCCGAGAGCGTCGAGCAGCGCCATCGCGCGCCGGCCGAGAGAGAGGTCTGAGGGCATGGTCATGCCCCGAACATTTTCAGGAAGCGGCCCGTTCCGCAAGGGGGAGACGGGCCGCGCCGAGACCGATCAGGCCGCGACGCCGAGCTTCTTCTGCAGGCTCGTGGAGGAGGTCGTGTATTGGAACAGGAGCTTCTTTTCCGGATACACGTAGCGGTGCACCTTCTGGGCCGCGAGCGCGCCCTCGTGGAAGCCCGAGAGGATGAGCTTGAGCTTGCCCGGATAGGTGTTGATGTCGCCGATGGCGAAGATGCCCGGAACGTTGGTCTCGAACTTCTCGGTGTCGACCGGGATCAGGTTCTCGTGCAGGTTCAGGCCCCAGTCGGCGATCGGCCCGAGCTTCATGGTCAGGCCGAAGAACGGCAGCATCACGTCGCAATCGACCTCGAAGGTCGAGCCGTCGTCCTTCTTGATCACCGCGCCTTCGAGCACCGGCGCCTCGCCCTTGAGGGAGGCGACCTGACCGAGATGCAGGTCCATGTCGCCGGAGGCCACGAGGGAGCGCATCTTCTCGACCGTGTGCGGCGCGGCCCGGAAGGCGTCGCGGCGGTGGAGCAGCGTCAGGCGCTTGGCGATGGGCTGCAGGTTCACGGTCCAGTCGAGGGCGGAATCGCCGCCGCCGACGATGAGGACCTTCTTGTCGCGGAACATCTGCATGTGGCGCACGGCGTAGAACACGCCCGTGCCCTCATAGGCCTCGATGTTCTCGATCGGCGGCTTCTTGGGCTGGAACGAGCCGCCGCCCGCCGCGATGATGAGCGACTTGCAGATGAAGGTGGTCTCGTTCTCGGAGGTCTTCACCCGGAAGCGCGGAGCCTCGGGCGTGCCGATCGATTCGACGCTTTCCACCATCTCGTTCAGGTGGAAGGTCGGGTGGAACGGCTCGATCTGCGCCATGAGGTTGTCGACGAGGGCCTGGCCGGTCACCATCGGGAAGCCCGGAATGTCGTAGATCGGCTTTTCGGGGTAGAGCTCGGCGCATTGGCCGCCGACCTTCGGCAGGATGTCGACCACGTGACATTTGATGTCGAGGAGGCCCAGCTCGAATACGGCGAACAGGCCCACCGGCCCTGCTCCGATGATGACGACGTCTGTCTCGATATTGTCGGTCATGAACTGGCTCCTTCGCAGGGTCCCGAAAAGCACGGTCTCCGGCGTTTGGCAATGCGGCAGGCTTGACGAATCAGGACCCCGTCGGGGCGAGGGTGACCTCCAGGCCGTCGAGCTCTGGGGTCCAGAGGATCTGGCAGGAGAGGCGGGAGTTCGGTCGGGTGACCACCGTGTCGAGCTGGTCCTCCTCCTCCTCCGTGGGCGGATAGAGCTTGGGGATCCATTCCTCGGCCACGAAGACGTGGCAGGTGGCGCATTCGCAGGCCCCGCCGCACAGGCCCTCGATGGGCAGGCCCCAGTCCCGGATGATCTCCATGACCCGCCAGCCCTCGATGGCCTCGAGGGTGTGGCGCTGGCCTTCGCGATCGGTCACATGGATGACGCCCATGAAGCGGGACTTTCCTGAAGCTCTCGGATGCTGGAGAACGGCGCGGAACGCGCCGGACGGGCTGCATATCGGTCGTTTGGCCCGATCCGTCAATGTCTTGCGGGCGGGCTTGGGCTCAGCTTGGGCGATTTGGCCTAGACGCCCAGGGTATCGGCTCTCAAGGCCGGATCGGCCATCAGGGCCTGCATGGAGCCCTGGAAACGGATCTCGCCCCGCTCGATCACGCAGGCGCGGTCGCTGATCCCCGCCGCGAAGGCCCAGTTCTGCTCGGACAGGAGCACGGCGACGCCCTCCGCCTTCATGGCTCGGACCGCCTCGGCCATCATCTGGACGATGACGGGTGCGATGCCCTCGGAGGGCTCGTCGAGCAGGATCGCCTCCGGGTTGCCCATGAGGGTGCGGGCGATGGAGAGCATCTGCTGCTCGCCGCCGGACATCTGGTTGCCGCGCCGCCCCTGCATCTCGGCGAGGTTCGGGAACAGCCGGAAAAGCCGCTCCGGGGTCCAGGGGGAGAGCCCGGCCCGGGCCTCGCGGCGGCCGACCTCCAGGTTCTCCTCGACCGTGAGGTCCGTGAAGATGCGCCGGTCCTCGGGCACGTAGCCGAGCCCCAGGCGGGCGATCCGGTAGGTGGGCAGGCCGACGAGGGATCGGCCCTTGAAGGCGAGCCGCTCGGCCGAGGCCGGCACGAGGCCCATGATCGCCTTGAGGGTCGTGGTCTTGCCGGCCCCGTTGCGGCCCACCAGGGCCGTCACCTCGCCGGGATGGAGCTCGAACGACAGGCCGAACAGGACCCGCGCCCGGCCATAGGCGGCCGACAGGTTGCGAGCCTCCAGCAAGGGGGGGGTCATGCGGGGCTCCTCGCTGGCGGCTCGAGGGCGTGGTCGTCGCCGAGATAGGCCTGCCTGACGCGGGCATCACGCCGGATCTCGTCGGGCGAGCCCGTGGCGATGATCTCGCCGCGCAGGAGCACCAGCACCCGGTCCGCATGGCCGAAGACCACGTCCATGTCGTGCTCCGTGAACAGCACGCCGATGGATCGCGAGGTGGCGATCGAGGCCGTCAGGTCCATCAGGGCGGCGCGTTCCCTGGGCGCCATGCCGGCGGTGGGCTCGTCCATCAGCAGGAGCTTCGGCTGTCCGGCGAGCGCGATGGCGAGCTCGACGCGCTTCACGTCGCCATAGGCGAGCGCCGAGCAGGCGCGGTCGGCCGCGTCCTGCATGCCCACGAGGCCCAGGAGCGCCAGGGCCTCGTCGCGCTGCCGGCTCCGGACCGGTCCCGAGAGCTCCTGGGTTTCCCTGCGACCGCTGATGAGCGCCATCTGGACGTTCTCGGCCACCGTCATGGACAGGAACGTCTGGGCCACCTGGAAGGTGCGGCCGACGCCCTGGCGGAAGCGCCTCTGGGGCGAGGCGGCCGTGATGTTCCGGCCGTCGAGGAGCACCTGGCCCCGGTCCGGCCGGAGCTGTCCGCCAATCATGTTGAAGACCGTCGACTTGCCGGCGCCGTTCGGGCCGATCAGGGCGAGCATCTCGCCGCGCTCCAGGGTGAAGGCGACGTCGCGCGCCGCCACCACGGCCCCAAAGGATTTTCCGAGATCGCGGACCGCCAGGAGGCTCATGCGCGCGCCTCCCGCCATGCCGCCACCGTGCCCACGAGGCCGCGCGGGAAGATCAGCACCATGGCGATGATGCTCAGGCCCAGGATCAGGCGCCAGTGGGAGGTCAGCGGCATGACCTGGTCGCGCAGGGCATGGAGGACGCCCGCCCCGACGAGCGGCCCGGTGATGGTCTGGATGCCGCCGAGGAGCAGCATGGTGAGCGCATCGACCGAGGTCGGGATGCCGAGCAGGCTCGGATCGACCGAACCGCGGGAGAAGGCATAGATGCCGCCCGCGAGGCCGGCGGTCGCCCCCGACAGGATGAAGGCGCGCCAGCGCAGCCGGCGCACGTTGAGGCCGATGGCCTCGGCGCGTGCTTCCGAATCGCGGGCGGCGCGGAGCGCGTAGCCGAAGGGCGCGTCGATCACGATGCGCACGAGCAGGATTGCGAGCGCCGTCAGGCCCAGCGTCAGCAGGTAGTAGCGCGTCTGGCCGCCGGCCCAGTCGGAGGGCCAGACGCCGACGATGCCGTTGTCGCCTCCGGTGACGTCGACCCACTGGAACGCCACCGCGTAGATGATCTGGGCGGCCGCGAGGGTCATCATGGCGAGATAGATGCCGGAGAGGCGCACCACGAAGGCGCCGATCAGCGCTGCGCCGAAGGCCGCCAGCACGATGGCGAGGGGCAGCGCCGCCTCCATCGGGACCGACAGCCATTTCACGCCGAGCGCCGCCCCGTAGGCTCCGAGGCCGAAGAAGGCCGCGTGGCCGAAGCTGACGATGCCGCCGACGCCGATGAGCAGTTGAAGGCTGAAGGCGAGGAGCGCGAAGATCAGGATCTCGGTCGCGACCTTCAGGAGGTAGGGATCGGCCACGAGGGGCAGGCAGGCCAGCAGCACCAGCACGACCAGCGCGGCGACCTTGTGCCAGGGCTGCGGCGTCCGGCTCGCGATGCCGACCGCATGGGTGCCGCCGATGGTCTCGGGACGCCCGAAGAACCCGTTCGGCCGGATCGCCAGCACGACGGCCATCAGCAGGAAGACGACCACGAGGGTCCCTTTCGGGAACACCAGGATCCCGAAGGCCTGCAGCTGACCGATGATGAGCGCCGCCAGGAAGGCGCCGGGGACGCTGCCCATCCCGCCGACCACGGTCACCACGAAGCTCTCGGCGATGACCGACAGGTCCATGCCCGTATTGGCGGAGACCCGGGGGATCTGAAGCGCCCCGCCGAGACCCGCCAGGAAGGCTCCGAGAAAAAGCGTCCCGGTGAAGAGCACGGCCTGGTTCACGCCGAGCGACGCGACCATCTCCCGGTCCTGCGTGGCGGCGCGCACCAGCACGCCGAACCGGGTCCTGCGCAGAAGGAGCCAGACGAGGCCGAGGACGACGGGCCCGGCCGCGATGAGGACGAGCTCGTAGGACGGGAAGCGGCGGCCGAGGATCTCGACGGGCGCGCGCAAACCCGGCGCGCGGGGACCCAGAATGTCCTGCGGGCCGAACACCTGCACCACCGCGTCCTGGATCACCAGCACCACCCCGAAGGTGGCGAGCAGCTGGAACAGCTCCGGCGCGCCGTAGATGCGCCGCAGCAGCAGGACCTCGATGAGGACGCCGATGAGCCCGACCACGAAGGCGGAGGCGAGGATGCCGGCCCAGAAGGTCACCGGGCCGAAATAGAACTGAAGCAGCCACGGCACCAGGGTGGCGGCCGTGTAGGCGCCGATCATATAGAGCGAGCCGTGCGCGAAGTTCACGATCCGAGTGACGCCGAAGACGAGCGTCAGGCCGCAGGCGGTGATGAAGAGCGACGAGGCGCTGGCGAGCCCGTTGAGGGCCTGGATGACGATGAACGAAGGGTCCATGGCTCGTCAGCCTCCCGACGCGAGAGGCGAGGGGCGGGCCGGTCGCTCCAAGGCCTTAGTCCTTCCGTACGGCTTTGACCTCGGCTTCGGTCGGCAGGAACGAGGTGCCGTCGAAATATTTCCAGTCGGTCATGCCGCCGGTCGCGCCTTTCAGCGCCAGCTTGCCGACCCAGGCGCCCATGGTGGCCTGATGGTCGATGCCGCGCATGGTGACGGGGCCGATGACGGTGTCGAACTTCGCGTCCGTCAGCGCCTTGATGAGGGCATCCGTCTCCACGGATCCGGCGCGCTCGATCGTGTCGCGGATCATGTAGAGCACCATGTAGCCGAGGAGCGAGCCGAGGCGCGGCGTGTCTTTGAACTTGGCCCGGTAGGCGTCCACGAAGGTCTTGTGCTTGGGCTCGGTGATCTCGTCCCAGGGATAGCCGGTCACGATCCAGCCCTCGGGCACCTCGTCCTTCAGGGGCAGGAGCCATTCGGGCTCGCCGGTGAGAAGCGACAGGAC
Source organism: Pseudomonadota bacterium (assembly GCA_023426505.1). Taxonomy (GTDB): domain Bacteria; phylum Pseudomonadota; class Alphaproteobacteria; order Rhizobiales; family Beijerinckiaceae; genus Microvirga. The sequence continues at coordinate 49,176 of JAFAAP010000256.1, read as the reverse complement.
CGTCTTGTCCTCGAACAGGCCGCGGGTGTTGCCCTCGCGGACGAACTGGGTGAGGTCGGGACCGAAGAGCACGTTGAAGATGCCGTCGGGTTTGGCCTGCTCCAGGGCCGAGACGGTCGCGCCGGCCTCGATCTTGCCCAGCGCCGGATACTGCTCGGCGACGACCTCTGCGCCCGGCACCCGCTCCTTGATGAGGCGCTTGAACACCTCGGCGGCCGACTGGCCGTATTCGTAGTTCGGCGCCACGATGGCCCAGCGCTTCGCTCCCGAGGCCTTGGCCTGATCGACCAGCATGCCGACCTGCATGGTGTTGTTGGGGCGGATGCGGAAGGTGTAGCGGTTGCCCTGCGCCATGGTGATGGCATCGGTCAGCGGCTCGGCGGCGATGTAGACGATCTTCTTCTGGTTGGCGAAATCCGCCATGGCCACGCCCACATTCGACAGGAACGAGCCGAAGAGCAGAGCCGCGCCCTCACGGGTCACCAGCTCCTCGGCCACGCGGGTGGCGTCGCCCGTGGTGGCGCCGTCTTCGCGGGAGATGATCTCGATCTTGCGGCCGAGAACCCCGCCCTTGGCATTGATCTCGTCGAGAGCCAGCTGCCAACCGTTGCGATAGGGCACGGTGAAAGCCGCCTGCCTGGCATAGGAGTTCAATTCGCCGAGCTTGATGGGAGCCTGCTGCGCCGTTGCGGCCGGCGCTCCGAGAGCGAGAGCCAATCCAAGCGCCACCCAGCGGATCGTCGAAACCTTCGCCATCACTCATACCCTTCGTGGGAACCCTGCCAGGATTTAGGGCCAATCCTGACCCGAAGGAAGCCTTAATGCTCAGCCTGTCCGGATTTCCCGCCTTGCCGCCTTTGGGAGGGGGTGCCAAAGTGCATGCCCCCCTTCCTCAACGACCGAAATCCCATGCTGCTCGATGCCGATCCCGCCCGCGCCTTCATGCCTTATCCGGCCGTCACCGTTCCGCATCGCGAGGGAGGGCCGCTGTCGGGACTGACCTTCGCGGCCAAGGACCTGTTCGACGTGGCCGGCTACCCGACCAGCAGCGGCTCGCCCCACATGCTGGCCATGTCGGGCATCAAGACCAGGACGGCGCCGACCGTGCAGAAGCTGCTCGACGCCGGGGCGCGCCTCGTGGGCAAGACGATCACGGACGAGCTCGCCTTCTCGATGAGCGGCAAGAACGCCCATTTCGGCACGCCGGTGAACGGCGGCGCGCCCGACCGCATTCCGGGCGGCTCCTCCTCGGGCTCCGCGTCGGCGGTCTCCAACGGGTTGTGCGATTTCGCGCTCGGAACTGACACGGGCGGCTCCGTGCGTGCCCCCGCGAGCCATTGCGGGCTGTTCGGCATCCGTCCGACCCATAGGCGCGTGAGCCTCGAGGGCTGCCATGACCTCGCTCCGTCCTTCGACACCTGCGGCTACTTCACCCGCGACGGCGCCACCTTCCTGCGGGTGGGCGAGGTCCTGCTCGGGCAGGACAAGACGCCGCTTCCGGAGCGCCCTCGAACCCTCCTGGCGAAGGATGCCTTCGGGCTTCTCGACCGGGCCGTGCTGGAAGCCCTCGCGCCGGCCGTCCGCCAGGTCGAGGCCGTGCTGGGGCAGGCGGAGGAGCGCAAGGTGGCCGAGGACGGGTTCACGGCCCTCTACTGGGCCATGCGCTACATCCAGAGCCGTGAGGCCTGGACCGTCGACGGACCGATGATCGAGCGCTACAAGCCGCCGCTGGGACCCGGCGTCGCCGACCGGTTCGAGTTCTCGCGGGAGGTGACGGACCAGCAGGTGACCGAAGCGCTCGCGATCCGCAGCGTCTTCCGGGAGCGCTTCAGCACCTTGCTGGGACGCGACGGCGTGCTGATCCTGCCGAGCATGCCGGACGTGGCGCCGCTGCTCACGGACAGCGAGGAGGCGCTCAACGACTACCGCAACAATGCCTTGAGGATGCTCTGCCTCTCGGTCCTGTCGGGTCTGCCGCAGGTCTCGATCCCGCTCGCCTCCCGTCTCGGCGCGCCCTTCGGGCTGTCCCTGATGGGTCCGGCCGGATCGGACCTGAGCCTCGTGGCGCTCGCGGCGCGGATCGCGGAGCAGGGCCGGGCCGGTTGAACCGGCACCGTCCCGCGGAGTTACCGCAGGGCGAGACCAGTAAGGGGAGCATCGATGGGGAGCCGCGCATGACCAGTCCGGTCGTTCATCCGAACACGCCGCACGTCGCGGTTCCCAGCGCCTGCATGGTGGGCGAGGGGGCCCTGTGGGACCACCGCACCGGCACGGTGTTCTGGGTCGACATCAAGAACCCGGGCATCTGGCGCTATCACCCGCAGACGCAGCAGCATTCGCGCCTCGACGCGCCGGAGCGGGTCGGCTTCGTGGCGCTGACCCCCGATCCCGACACGGTCATTGCAGGCTTCAAGTCGGGTCTCGTGCGCCTCGACCTGCGCGACGGCTCCTCCCAGCCTATCATCTCGCCGGAGCCCGACAACCCGGCCAACCGCATCAACGACGGGTATGTGGGACCCGACGGGGCGCTCTATTTCGGCACCATGCACGACGACGAGACGCACCCATCCGGCTCCTTCTGGCGCTGGGACGGGAAGGAACTGATCCAGTTCCACGAGGGCTTCATCGTCACCAACGGGCCGGCGATCAGTCCCGACGGGCGCACGCTCTACGCCACCGACACGATCGGCGGCACGATCTATGCGCTCGACCTGGACAAGGGCCGCCTCGGCGAGCCGCGGCGCTTCATCCAGTTCGACAAGGGCTGGGGCCACCCGGACGGGATGGCCGTGGACGCGGAGGGGCATCTGTGGGTGTGCCATTGGGGCGGATCCCGCATCACGCGTTTCGGTCCTGACGGCTCCGTCGAGCGGATCGTGCCCGTGCCGACCGCGCAGGTGACGAAATGCGCCTTCGGGGGCCCGGATCTCACGACGCTCTACATCACGACGGCGGCGATCGGTCATGACCCCCACATCGATCCGATGGCGGGCCATCTCTTCGTCGTCGACGCCGGCATACGGGGCATCAGGGCCAACATCTTCGAGGGCTAGGTCATGACCATCGGGCGTTTCGGATCGGTCGACGGCAACGACGTTCTGGAGGCGACGCTCACAGGGCCCGGCGGGATGGAGATGCGCGTCCTGACCTGGGGCGCCGTGGTCCGGGATCTCGTGGTGCCGTCGGCGCATGGCCCCCAGCGGGTCGTGCTCGGGCTCAATTCCATCGAGGACTACATCGCCCACTCGCCCTATTTCGGCGCCATCGTCGGGCGCTACGCCAACCGGATCGACCATGCGCGCTTCACCCTGGACGGCGAGACCTTCAAGCTCGACGCCAACGAGGGCAGGAACCAGCTCCATGGCGGCTCCCGCGGCTTCGGAACGCGGCTGTGGACCATCATCGACCGGCAGCCGTCTAGGCTGACGCTTGCCCTCGTGTCCGGCGACGGGGACATGGGCTATCCGGGGCGGCTGATCGCCACCTGCACCTATTCTTTGGAAGCGCCCTCCACGGTGCGGATCGTGCTCGAGGCGACCTGCGACCGGCCGACGCCGGTCAATCTCACCACCCACGGCTACTTCAACCTGGACGGCAGCCCGGACATCTCCTCACACCACCTGATGATCCGGGCCGACTACATCACCCCCACGGCGCCGGACCTCATCCCGACCGGCGAGATCAGGCGCGTCGAGAACACGGATTACGACTTCACCACCCTTCGGCCGATCGGCGCCGCCCAGCTGATGCAGCACCGGACGACCTACGACATCAACTACGTCCTCAAGGAGGGGGACGACGAGTTGACGCACGCGGCCACCCTCGCGTCGCGCCGGAGCGGACTCTCCATGGAGCTCTGGACGACGGAGCCAGGGGTCCAGTTCTATGATGGACACCTGCTGAATGTGCCCGTGCCGGGCTTGGGCGGCGCCCATTACGGCCCTCATGCGGGCCTCTGCCTGGAGCCGCAGCGCTTTCCCGACGGCCCCAATAAGGCCCATTTTCCCGCGTGTATCTTGGGGCCTGGAACCGTGTCCCGGCAGGTGAGCGAGCTGCGATTCTCGCATTTCTGAGGAACCCGGCAGCCAGCTTGACCGTTGATGAAGTGGCGTTGCGACTCGTTAAAAACCAAACAAGAACAGGGAGACCCGCCATGCCGGTGCTCGATGCCAAAGCCCTGAAGACCGACCCCGAAGGGGCGGCTTTCCTGCTGAGCGTCCTGCGTCGCAGTCCTGCTCCGGTGACGAAGATGACGCCCAGGCCCAATGCCATGCAGGCGCGCGTCGGCAAGCCCGCCGAGGGGCCCGTGCCGGCGAGCCCCTCGACCGTGTCCGTCTAGATCTTTTTCAGGCCGCCGGCGTCGCCGACAGGCCCCTCTTCGCAAGCAGCGCCTCGGGCGACGGCAGGCGGCCGCGGAAGGCCGTGTAGGCCTCGGCCGGATCGCGCAGGTTGCCGGCCGAATAGATGAACCGCTTCAGCTTGTCGGCGGTCGTCCGGTCGAAGGCGTCGCCCGTCTCCTCGAAGGCGTTGAACGCGTCCGCGTCGAGCACCTCGGACCAGAGATAGCTGTAGTAGCCCGACGAATAGCCGTCGCCCGAGAACACGTGCGTGAAGTGCGGCGTGCGGTGCCGCATGATGATCTCGCGGGGCATGCCGATCCGGGCGAGGGACTCCTTCTCGAACGCGGCCGCATCGAGATCCTTCGGTTCGGTCAGGCGGTGGAGGTCGATGTCGACGAAGGCGGAGGCCAGGTATTCGACCGTCGCAAAGCCCTGGTTGAAGTTGCGCGCCGCCATGAGGCGCTGGAGAAGCTCCTCCGGGATCGGCTCCCCGGTCCGGTAGTGGGTCGCGTAGCGGCGCAGGATGTCAGGCTGCGACAGCCAGTGCTCGTAGAGCTGCGACGGCAGCTCCACGAAATCGGTCGAGACGCTCGTGCCGGCGAGCAGCGGATAGGTCACGTTCGAGAGCAGTCCGTGCAGCGCGTGGCCGAATTCATGGAAGAGCGTGCGGGCATCGTCGAAGCTCAGGAGCGAAGGCTCGCCCGGCCCGCCCTTCGCGAAGTTCATCACGTTGACGATGATCGGGCGCACGTCGCCCGTGAGCTTTTCCTGCGAGCGGAACGCACTCATCCACGCGCCGCTGCGCTTGGAGCTGCGTGCGAAATAATCGCCGATGAAGATGCCGACGGGAGCCCCGTCGGAGCCGGTCACGCGCCAGGCCCGGATATCCGGATGGTAGCGCGGGAAGTCCTTGATCTCCTCGAAGCTCAGGCCGAAGAGCCGGTGCGCCGTGTCGAAGGCCGCATCGATGATCCGGTTGAGCTGGAAGTACGGCTTGATCGTCGCCTCATCGAGGTTGTGCTGCCGATTTCGGACCTGCTCCGCATAGTAGCGCCAGTCCCACGGCTCGATCTCGATGTTGTCGCCCTGCGCCTGGGCCTGCGCCTGCAGGTCGTCGCGCTCCTCCTGGGCCCTCCGGCGCGCCGGCGTCCAGACCTCGTTGAGGAGGTTGAGAACGGCCTCCGGCGTCTTGGCCATCGTGTCGGCGAGCTTGAACTCCGCGAAGGTCTCGTAGCCCAGGAGCTTCGCCCGTTCGGCCCGAAGCACCACCATCTCGGCGATGATGGCCTTGTTGTCGGTCGCGCCGCCCGCGTCGCCGCGCGCCGCCCAGGCCTTGAAGGCCTGCTCGCGCAGGTCGCGGCGGCTTGAGAACTGCAGGAACGGCTCGATGCTGGAGCGCGACAGCGTGATGACGTGCCTGCCCTTCAGGCCCGCGTCCTCTGCGGCCTGCGCGGCCGCCTCGACCAGGAACGGCGGAAGGCCGGCGAGATCGGCTTCGCCGTCGAGGACCAGTCGGTAGGACTTCTCGTCGGCAAGCACGTTCTGCGAGAACTGGGTGCCAAGGGATGCCAGCCGTTCGGTGATCGCCGCGAGGCGCTTCTTCTCGTCGGGCCCGAGCCGTGCGCCCGCGCGCACGAAGATCGTGTGGTAGCGGTCGAGCACCCGCGCCTGCTCGGCATGGAGGCCGAGGGTCTCGCGGCGGCGGTGGAGTTCGTCGACGCGCCGGAACAGCGTCTCGTTCATGAAGATGCTGTTGCGATGCTTCGCAAGCACGGGAGCCATCTCCCGCTCGATGGCCTGGATGGCATCGTTCGTATGGGACCCGGCGAGGTTGAAGAACACGCCTCCGACCCGCTTCAGGGCCTGTCCGCTGCGCTCCATCGCCTCGACCGTGTTGGCGAAGGTCGGCGCGTCCGCGGCATCCGCGATGGCTGCGATCTCCGCCTTCTGCTCGGCAAGCGCCGTGTCGAAGGCCTGCCTGAAATGGTCGGGCGCGATGCTCTCGAACGGAGGGAGCCCATGAGGGCCCGTCCAGGGACGAAGGAGAGGGTTGTCCGCGGGAGTCGAAGCAGGTGCCGTCATGGTCTCTCGTTGTCCTCACTCGTTCGGGGCGTTCATTCTTAGCGGCGTCATCCGTTCATCGGAAGAGCCGTCGAGTCGTCGGCCTGGCCGGAGCCGAGGTGGCGCCGGAGGAAAGCGAGCGAGCGCCGGGTGGCGTCCCGCTCGGCCTCGCCGCGGAATCCATGGGCCTGCTCCGGATAGATCTTCACCTCGTGCGGCACGTTCTGCTGCCGCAGAAGGGCTTCGATCGCATAGGCATTCGAGACGGGAACGATCGGGTCCATGCCGCCATGCAGCACCAGGGTCGGCGGAAGCCGTGCGTCCTTCGCGATCGCTCCCTGGGGAAGCGGGCCGAAATAGTTCACCAGCGCCCTGATGCGCGGCTCCGCGCTCGACACAGCGAGGCCCAAGGCCGCGCCGAGCGAGATGCCGACGATGCCGATGCGCTTCGGATCGGTCCCGGCATGGCCCGATGCCCACGCGAGCGCGTCATGGACCGTCTCCATCCAGGGCTGGAAGTTCTGGAACAGGGTGCTGAAGGAGGCGCGCCTCTCGCCGGTCCGGTCGAGATAGTGGACGAGGTGGACTTGGTAGCCTGCCCTCGCGACGCTGCGGGCGCCCTCGCGGTACTGGCCATGGCCGCTCAGCCCGTCGGCCCCGTGCAGCATGAGCACGGCCGGGCGGGGTGCGGAGCCGCCCTCCTGGAAAGTCTCGACGGCAATGGCCCTTCCGCCGCTCCTGAAGCTCTGGCGCTGTTCTACGAGAGGCATGAGGCTCGGCTTTCCTTCCTGGGCACGGGCGACGGGAGAGGCGGCGACAGCCGCCCCGATGAGGAGGTTACGTCTGGAGATCGACATGGGCGGAATGCGGATAAGACTGCTGAAAACCTTAAGATGGTGACGGGCTCACGTTCTCCGAGACGGCAAAAGGTCCCAGGAATCGGCTTCTCCTTACGGCCAAGGATCGATCCGCGGCCTTTGACGTTGTCGTGGAGGCCGATCGGAGTCCTGCGGCCGGAGAGACATGTTCATGCCCGTTGCGCCGACGCCCGTGCCGCCCCCAGAAACCGAGGTCCAGCCCCCGGGCGTCCCAGGCATCAGCGGCTTGATGACCCTGGCGGTCGGGGTGGTGGTCCTGGCCGCCCTCTATATCGGCCAGGACGTGTTCCTTCCGGTCGTGCTCGCCATCCTGCTGGCCTTTGTGCTCGCGCCCTTCGTGGAGCTCCTGAGGCGCTGGCGTCTGGGGAGGGTGCCGTCCGTGATCATCGCGGTTCTCGTCACCCTCGGAGTCATCGGAGGCCTGGGGACCGTGATCGGCTATCAGGTCGCCGGGCTGGCCACCGATCTGCCTCGCTATCAGACCACCATCCGCGAGAAGGTCGGCTCGCTGCGCTCGGGCACGATCGGGCACCTGCCGTCCCTGTGGAAGCAGTTCAACACTGCCGTGAAGGAGGAGCCGAAGGAGAACTCCGAAACGCCGCCTCCGGCCCAGGCGCCGTCTTCCGCGGCTCCTGCGCCGGCGCCTGTTCCCGAACCCGGCCCGCTCCCGGTCGAGGTGCACGAGCGGGAGCCGACCCCGCTCGAGATCGCCCGCAACATCGCGTTGCCGCTGCTCCATCCGCTGGCGACCACCGGCATCGTGTTCGTGGTCCTCATCTTCATCCTCCTGCAGCGGGAGGATCTGCGCGACCGCATGATCCGGCTGTTCGGCTCGACCGACCTGCACCGCACCACGGCCGCCATGGACGACGCGGCGCGGCGGCTCAGCCGCTACTTCCTGACCCAACTCGCCCTCAATTCCGCCTTCGGCGTCTTCATCGGGATCGGGCTCTGGCTGATCGGCGTGCCGAGCCCGGCCCTTTGGGGCGTCTTCACGGCCCTGCTCCGGTTCGTGCCCTATATCGGCTCGTTCCTGGCGGCCGCCTTCCCGATCCTGCTCGCAGCCGCCGTCGATCCGGGCTGGTCGATGGTCCTCATGACCATCGCGCTCTTCCTGATCAGCGAACCGCTGATGGGCCACGTGGTCGAGCCCTTGGTCTACGGGCAGAGCACCGGCCTCTCGCCGTTCTCGGTCGTGATCTCGGCCATTTTCTGGACCTGGCTCTGGGGACCTGTCGGCCTTCTCATCGCGACGCCACTGACCCTCTGCCTCGTGGTGCTCGGTCGGCACGTGGAACGGCTGGAGTTCCTGGACGTGCTGCTGGGCGACCGGCCGGCCCTGACGCCGGCCGAGAACCTCTACCAGCGCATGCTGGCGGGCGATCCCGACGAGGCGCTCGAATCCGCGGAGCTCCTGCTCAAGGAACGCTCGCTCACCTCCTATTACGACGAGGTCGCCCTCAAGGGCCTTCAGCTCGCCGCCAACGACGCCAACCGGGGCGTGCTCACAGGCCATCAGCTCGAGCAGGTGAAGACCGTGGCGCAGGCCCTGGTGCACGACCTCTCGGCCCATGACGACGTCGAACCGGAGCCGAAGGAGACGGAAGCCGAGCCTGTAGCGTCACCGGAGAATGCCAAGCCGGACATCAAGGAGCCGGCGGTCGAGCCGAAGCCGCGGGAGGACCTGATCCCCGATGCTTGGGCGGTCCCCGGTGCGGTCCTGTGCATCGCCGGACGCGGGCTCCTCGACGATGCGGCCGCCGACATGCTGGCCCAGCTCCTGGGCAAGCACAGATTGGGCACCCGCACCGTTCCGCACGCCGAGGTGTCGCGGACGGCGATCGCCAATCTCGATGCGACGGGCGTGCAGATGGTGTGCGTCTGCTATCTCGAGATCGGCGGCACCCCGGCGCATCTGCGCTTCCTCCTGAGGCGGCTGCGCAAGCAGGTTCCGAACGTGCCGATCCTGGTGGGCCTGTGGCCCTCCGACGACAAGGTGCTGCAGGACGAGGCGCTTCGCGGCACGATCGGCGCGGACTATTACGTCGTGTCCCTGCGCGAAGGCGTGAGATGCTGCCTCAAGGTCGCGACGAGCGCGGAGGAGAGGTCGGACGCAGTCCGCTCGGCCAAGGCCAACCAGCAGGCCGACAAGAGCATGGCGTCCGGCGAGCGTCTGCCTCTGCCCGCTTGAATGGAAAAAGAGCTGGCTCCAGCAGTGTGCAGCCAGCTCCTCTCACGATTCTTGGACTATCGCTGGCGGGTCGCGCCGCCCGATGCTCAGGCGGCGGTTTCGTTGAGGAAGTTCTCGGCGTAGTGGCAGGCGACATAGCGTCCGTCGAGCAGCCGCGGCTGCGGGCGCTCGACCTTGCAGCGCTCCGTCACATAGGGGCAGCGTGTCGAGAACACGCACCCTTTCGGCGGATCGAGCGGCGAGGGCAGCTCGCCCTTCAGGACGATGCGCTTGCGCTTCACGCCGGAGATGCCGGGCGTCGAGGATAGGAGCGCCTGGGTGTAGGGATGCAGCGGACGCGCATAGATGCGATCCTTCGGCCCCTGCTCGACCGCATGCCCGAGATACATCACGAGCACGTCGTGGGCGATGTGACGGACCACGCCGAGGTCGTGCGAGATGAACAGATAGGCGAGTCCCATCTCGGACTGCAGGTCCTGGAGGAGGTTGAGCACCTGCGCCTGGATCGAGACGTCGAGAGCCGAGACCGGCTCGTCCGCCACGACGAGCTTCGGGGAGAGCATCAGGGCGCGCGCGATGGCGATGCGCTGGCGCTGGCCGCCGGAGAACATGTGCGGATAACGATTGTAGTGCTCAGGCCTCAGGCCCACCTTCGCCATCATGGCCCGGGCCCGCTCGGTCCGCTCGGACGAGGACAGGCTGGTGTTGATGGCGAGCGGCTCCTCGAGGATCGTCCCAACCTTCTTGCGCGGATTGAGCGAGCCATAGGGGTTCTGGAAGACGAGCTGCACCATGCGGCGCAGGTCCGTCTTCCGGTTCGATGGCGGGTTGACCGCATCGATACCGTCGAGGCTCAGGGAGCCCTCCGTCGGCTTCTCGATCAGCGTCACCATGCGGGCGAGAGTCGACTTGCCGCAGCCGGATTCGCCGACCACCGCGAGGGTCTTGCCGGGCTCGACCGAGAAGGACACGCCGCCCACGGCCTGCAGGCGGCCGGGCTCCTTGAACAGCCCGCGCTTCACCTCGTAGACGCGCTTCAGGCCCTTGGCTTCAACGATGGGGGCGCTCACGATGCGGCCTCCGCTCCGACAGGATGATCAGCTTGGATTTCGGCGCTCCGGTTCGGGTCGCCGAGCGGATAGTGGCAGCGGATCTTGCCGCCCGCCCAGGGCCGCAGCTCGGGCCGCACGTTGCGCGAATGCTCGGTCGCATAGGCGCAGCGCGGGCTGAACAGGCAACCCTTGGGCCGGTCGTAGAGGCCCGGCACGACGCCCGGGATGGTGGCGAGGCGCGTGGCGCCCTCGCTGCGCTCCGGCAGGGCGGCGAGGAGCGCCGCCGTGTAGGGATGCTGCGGCGAGGCGAAGAGATCCGTGGCGGAGCGCTCCTCCATGATCTGCCCGGCATACATCACCATGACCCGCCGCGCCGTCTCGGCCACGACACCCATGTTGTGGGTGATCATGACGAGCGCCATGTTGCGCTCCTTCTGCAGATTCATCAGCAGGTCGAGGATCTGCGCCTGAATCGTCACGTCGAGGGCGGTGGTCGGCTCGTCGGCGATGAGGAGCTTCGGATTGCAGGCGATCGCCATGGCGATCATCACGCGCTGGTTCATGCCGCCCGAGAGCTGGTGCGGGAAAGCCGAGAGGCGGCTTTCCGCGGACGGGATGCCGACCTGCTCCAAGAGCTCGATCGACCGGCGGCGCGCGGCCTTGCGGTCCATGCCTTCGTGCAGGCGCAGGGTTTCCGCCAGCTGGAAGCCGATCGTGAACGAGGGGTTGAGGCTCGTCGTTGGCTCCTGGAAGATCATCGCGACGTCCTTGCCGGTAAGCTGGCGCCGCTCCTTCTCCGACATGGTCAGCAGGTCCCGCCCGTTGAAGGCGAGCCGGTCGGCCTTCACACGTCCCGGAAACGGGATCAGGCCCATGACGGCGAGCATCGTGACGCTCTTGCCGGAGCCGGACTCGCCGACGACGCCGAGAACCTCGCCCTCGTCGAGGGAAAGGCTCACGCCGTCCACGGCGCGCATGATGCCGCCCTGGGTCGGGAATTCGACCGAGAGGTTTTCGATTTCGAGAAGGGCCATGGTTTTAGCGCTTCAGTTTGGGATCGAGGGCGTCGCGCAGACCATCCCCGAGAAGATTGAAGGCAAGCACCGTGACGAGGATCGCCAGACCCGGGAAGGTCACGACCCACCAGGCACGGAGCACGAACTCGCGGGCATCGGCCAGCATGGTGCCCCATTCGGGCGAGGGCGGCTGCGCGCCGAGGCCGAGGAAGCCGAGCGCCGCCGCGTCCAGGATGGCGGTCGAGATGCCGAGCGAGGCCTGCACGATGAGGGGCGCCGTGCAGTTGGGCAGCACCTCCTTGAACATCAGCCGCGCCGTGCCGGCGCCGCTGACGCGGGCCGCCATCACGTAGTCCTTGGACGTTTCGGTGATCACGGCCGCGCGGGCAAGACGCACGTAATGGGGCAAAATCACCAGCGCGACCGCCAGCATGGAGTTCATCAGGCCGGGGCCGAGCACCGCGACGATCACGATGGCGAGCAGCAGGCTCGGCAGCGTCAGGATGATGTCCATCAGGCGCATGATGAAGATCTCGGTCAGGCCGCGGAAGAAGCCCGCCACGAGGCCGAGAACCGTGCCGGCCACGATCGAGATCGTCACCACCATGATGCCGATGAGCAGCGACAGCCGCGCGCCGTAGATCAGGCGCGAGAGGATGTCGCGGCCGATCGGATCGGTGCCGAGCGGATAGGCGAGCGATCCACCCTCCTGCCAGAACGGCGGCTTCAGGGCGATCGACGTGTCGGTGACGTAGGGCGAGTGCGGCGCCAGCACGTCGGCCAGCAGCGCCACCAGCACCACCGCGATGATGATCACGAGGCCAGCCACGGCGCCGTGATTGGCGCTGAAGTAGCCCCAGAATTCGCGCAGGGGGTGGGGCGGGGTGGCCGTCGGCGCGGCGACGGCAGGTGCTTCCATGGTTTCAGCGGTCATCGGTTGTGCCTGATGCGCGGATTGATGAGGCCATAGGTGAGGTCGACGAGCAGGTTCACGCCCATGACGACGACGCCGAGCAGGAGCGCGCCGCCCTGGAGGACGGGATAGTCGCGCCGGAAGATGGCGTCGATGAGCCATTTGCCGACACCGGGCCAGGAAAAGATCGTCTCGGTCAGGATCGCGCCGGTGAACAGCACGCCGATCTGGAGGCCGATGACGGTGACGACGGGGATCAGCGCGTTGCGCAGGGCATGCAGCGCGACGACCCGGAACCGGGAGAGGCCCTTGGCCTTGGCGGTGCGGATGTAGTCCTCGCCCAGGACCTCGAGCATCGCCGAGCGGGTCATGCGGGCGATGACCGCGAGCGGCACGGTGCCGAGCACGATGGTGGGCAGGATCAGGTGCTTGACGGCCGACCAGAAGGCGCCTTCCTCGTCCGACAGCAGAGTGTCGATCAGCAGGAATCCGGTGACCGGCTCGATGTAGTAGAGCACGTCGATGCGGCCCGAGACGGGGGTCAGATCGAGCTGCACCGAGAACACCAGGATGAGGATCAGGCCCCACCAGAAGATGGGCATGGAATAGCCCGTGAGGGATATGCCCATCACCCCATGGTCGAAGATGGAATTTCGTCGGATGGCCGCGATGATCCCGGCCGGAAGTCCGATCAGGAGCGCGAACAGGATCGCGCACAGCGCCAGCTCGATGGTGGCCGGGAACAGCGCGCTGAACTCGCTCAGGACCGGCTCCTGCGTGATCATGGACTTGCCGAGATCGCCCTGCAGCACACGACCGAGATAGATGCCGTATTGAACGATGACCGGCTTGTCGAAGCCGTATTCCTTGCGCAGCTGCTCGTGGCGGGCGGGATCGATGCCGCGCTCGCCCGCGAGGGTTTCGATCGGGTCGCCTGGGACGAGCCGGATGAGGAAGAAGGCGAGCAGCGTGATCCCGATGAAGGTCGGGATGACGAGGCTGACGCGGGTGAGGATGAAGCGGAGCATCGGTTCAATGTAAAAAGGCGGAGCGGCGCCAAGGCCGCTCCGCCACGGGTTGGGTGTTGAGGCTTACTTGCCCTTGAGGTCCACGCCGTAGAAGGTGTGGCGGCCGAACGGCGAGAGCTTGAAGTCCACGACTTCCTTGCGGACCGGCTTCAGCTGAACCGCGTGAGCCACGGTGAACCAGGGAGCCTGCTCCTTGAAGATCACCTGAGCCTGCTCGTAGAGCTTCGTGCGCTCGGCCTGATCGGTCGTGACCTTCGCCTTCGTCACGAGATCGTCGAAGGGCTTGTAGCACCACTTGGCGATGTTCGAGCCGGAGGCCGACTGCGCCGAGGCGCAACCGAGCAGGGTGTGCAGGAAGTTGTCCGGGTCGCCGTTGTCGCCCGTCCAGCCCAGCTGCGCCATCTGGTGCTCGCCGGCCTGGGCCCGCTTGCGGTACTCGCCCCACTCGAAGCTCTTGATCTCGGCCTTCACGCCGATCTTGGCGAGGTCGGCCTGCATGAGCTCGGCGATGCGGCGCGCATTCGGGTTGTAGGGACGCTGGACCGGCATGGCCCAGAGGTCGGTCTCGAGGCCGTTCGGGTAGCCGGCTTCCGCCAGGAGCTTCTTGGCGGCGTCCGGGTTGTACTCGTCTTCCTTCACGGAGTCGTTGTACGACCACATGGACGGCGGGATCGGGTTCTTGGCCGGAACGCCGCTGCCGAGGAACACCGCGTCGACGATGGCCTTCTTGTTCATGGCCATGTTGAAGGCCTTGCGGACGCGCACGTCGTCAAAGGGCTTCTTGGTGGTCTGGTAGGCGAGGTAGCCGATGTTCAGGCCGGGCTGCTCGAGGATCTGGACGTTCGTGTCCTTCTTCATCGCTTCGAGGTCAGCCGGGTTCGGGTACGGCATGACGTGGCATTCGCCCTTCTGGAGCTTCGCCCAGCGCACGGAGGCATCCGGCGTGATCGAGAACACGAGGTCGTCGAGCTTCGCCTTGCCGGCCCAGTACTCGGGGAAGGCCTTGTAGCGGATGATGGCGTCCTTCTGGTACTGCACCAGGGAGAACGGGCCCGTGCCGATCGGCTCTTGGTCGATCTTCTCGGGGGTGCCGGCCTTGAGCATCGCGTCGGCGTATTCCTTGGACTGGACGCTCGCCCACATCATGGCGAGGTTCGCCAGGAACGGCGCCTCAGGCTGGTTCAGGGTCACGCGGACGGTGGAGTCGTCGACCTTCTCGACCGACTTCAGGAGCTTGGGCATGCCCATGTCGCTGAAGTAGGAGTGGTTCGGGCTGGTGACCTTGAAGTACGGATTGTCTTCCTTCCACTGACGCTCGAACATGAACACGATGTCGTCGGCGTTCATGTCGCGGGTGGGCTTGAAGTTCTTGTTGGAGTGCCACTTCACGTTCTTGCGGAGGTGGAAGGTGTAGACCGTGCCGTCAGCGGAGACGTCCCACTTCTCGGCGAGGCTCGGGTTCACCTTGGTGCCGCCGCGCTCGAACTCGACGATGCGGTTGTAGATCTGCTCGCTCGCGTCGAACGACGTGCCCGTGGTGTTGACGCCGGGGTAGAAGTTCTCCGGGCTGCCCTCGGAGCAGTAGACGAGGGTTTTGGCCGCCAGCGGGGCCGCTGCCAGGAAAGCCGGAACGCAGATGGCTGCGAAAAGGGCTGATTTCTTCATCGATAGGTCCTCTGAGACGGCTACTCGTGGCCGTTCTGTGACGGAGTTAAGGTGCGAAGCCTCAATAATGTCAATCTGTCCCGACGACGAACCGAAAGTTTTCGAAAAAATATACCATTTCATGCTTACCGAGCAGGACGCGGCTGCCGCCGGACGCATAACTTTTCCGCGATTATGGCTGCGGTGCGAAAGATGCATACGGCCGATGGGACGCTTCCCTATCGGCAAGAGCCGTCCCATGCAACCGAGCGAGGCGCCGTCGTCCTCCTGACGCTACGGCGCTCCGGCTTTCCCGACCGCTATCGACGCGCACCCATGGAGTCGGCCCTACGCGCGGCCTCGGCGACCTTGGCCCCGAGGTCGGCCCGGGTGAAGGGCTTGTGCAGAACGGGATAATCCTCGGGCATCCGCTCCGGGTCCGCGTATCCCGTCACGAGAAGGATGCCGACCTCCGGGTGCAGCTTTCTGGCCTTCATGCCGAGTTCGAGGCCGGTCATGCCCGGCATGGCGAAGTCGGCGATGAGGAGATCAAGCTGATCGTCCGTCTTCAAAATTTCGAGAGCGGCGGCGCCGTCGGCGGCTTCGACCACGCGGTGGCCCATCTCGTTCAGATAGGCAGCCGTGACGGTCCTGACTTCCGCATCGTCGTCGACGAGCAGGACACGCATCTTCTCGGAGGGGATGTCCGACGAGACCTCCCGGTTCGGGGCGGAGGATTCGTCCGTCGCCGTCCTGGACAGATAGAGTTCCACCGTCGTGCCCACGCCGACCGTGCTGTTGATGGTGACGGTCCCGCCGGATTGCTGCGCAAGCCCGTAGACCATGGACAGGCCGAGCCCGGTCCCCTTGCCGACTTCCTTCGTGGTGAAGAAGGGCTCGAGCACCCGGCTCAGGATCTCCGGCGACATGCCGGCGCCCGTATCCGCGACCGAAATCACCACGTAGTCGCCGCTGCCCAGATCCGTGACCTGGCCCTCCTCGACGGTTTCGTTGCGGGTCGAGAGCGTCAGCACGCCGTTCTCGGCCATGGCGTCGCGGGCGTTGATGCACAGGTTGAGGATCGCCAGCTCGAGCTGGTCGGGATCGACGATCGCCATCCACAGGCGCTCCGCCAGCTCGCGCTCGATGCGGATGAAGCCGCCGAGGGTGCGGGTCAGCAGGTCGTTCATGTCCCGGATGACCTGATTGACGTCGACGGCCTGGAGCCTGAGGTCCCTTTGCCGGCTGAAGCTCAGAAGGCGCTGCGTGAGCGACGCGCCGCGCTCCGCCGCGTAAGTCGCGTTCTGCAGAAGCCGCGTCAGGCGCGGATCGTCCGGCGCCCGGCGGGAGGCGAGGTCGAGGCTTCCCAGCACGGCCATCAGCAGGTTGTTGAAGTCATGCGCGACCCCGCCGGCCAGCGTTCCGAGCGCCTGCATCTTATCGGCCTGGCGCAGGCGCATCTCCATCACCTTGCGCTCGGTGATGTCGCGCTCGATCGTGGCGACGTTCGTCACCGCGCCCGCCTCGTCGAGGATGGGGATGTGGTTCACGAGGAACCATTGCGTCGTCCCGTCCGGGGAGCGGCGCTCCTCGGTGGTCTCGCAGGGCCTGCGCTCGGCGATCGCCTGCCGCACCGCTTGCTCGATCAGCGCTGCGCGATCGGATCCGACGAACTCGCTCTCCCTTCGACCGAGGCACGCATCGGGCGCGACGTTGAGGCTTCGGGCCTTGCTAGCGTTCAGGCGGACGAACCGGCCGTCCGGATCCTTGAACGAGATCTGGTCTCCCATGCTTTCCATCAGGCCGCGCAGGAGGGCGCGCTCCGTCTCCAGCTCGCGCGAGAGGGTGTGCCGCTCATAAGCCGAGGCGACCATGCTGGAGAGGGCGGCGGGATCCCAGGGCTTCGGAACGTAGGCCATGATCCGGCCCTTGTTCACGGCGCCGATCACCGCCTTCATGTCGGCGTAGCCCGTCAGGAGGATCGCTTCCGCGTCGCTGTGGCGGCGCGCCTTCGCCAGGAACTCGTCTCCGGCCATTTCGGGCATGCGCTGATCGGAGATGATGATCGCGATGTCCGGCTCTTTCGCGATGATGTCCAGCGCCTTCAGGGGCGAGGTGGTCGAAAGGACGCGGTAGTCGTTCTCGAACAGGTCCTCGAGCGCGACGAGGATATCCGGCTCGTCGTCGACGACGAGGATCGTCCCGGTCCTTTCATGGAGGTCGCTCGACAAGGTCATCCGATATTCTGCCTAGGGATTGTAATGGTGAAACTCGTGCCTCCCGAAGGGCTGGAATCCACGGTGATCGTCCCCTTGTGGGCTTGGACTACGCTATAGGCAATGGCGAGCCCAAGTCCAGTTCCGGCGCCGACCGGCTTGGTCGTGAAGAACGGCTCGAAAATGCGCTCGCGCAGCTCCGACGGGATTCCGGGCCCTGTGTCGCTGATCCTGATGGTATAGGTTGTCTCGTCGCTGGATGTTTCAATGTCGATGGCGCCGGTTCCGCTGATGGCGTCCGCCGCGTTGCCGATGATGTTCATCACCACCTGGTTCAGCAGGGCCGGCGAGCAATAGAGGTCCGGGACCGCCTCGTAGCGCCGCCGCACGTCGATCCGGGTGCCGAGCTTGTGGCCCAGGAGAGCCACGACGGTCTCGATGGAATCCTTGACGTTGACCGTCTGGAAGTCGCCCTCGTCGAGCCGCGAGAAGCGCCGGAGGTTCAGGACCAGCTCCTGGATGCGTCCCAAACCCAGCTTCATGGCGCCGACCCGCTCGATGCACTTGGCGACCGGCCGCTCGAGGCCCGCCTCCGGCGGGAGCCTCGCGGCCACGTCATTGAGCAGCCTCTCGACCGTGCCCTGGTGGGCCAGGATGAACGCGAGAGGGTTGTTGATCTCGTGAGCGATGCCCGCGACCAGTTCGCCGAGGGAAGCCATCTTGGCGGCCTGGACGAGCTTCGACTGCGTGTCCTTCAGGCGGCGGTTCGCTTCTTCCAGCTCCTGGTTCGCCTTGGCGAGGGCCTCCGCCGAGGCGGCCTCCGCTCTGGCGCGCTCGAAGGCGAGCTCCCGCTCCCGGAGCTCCGCCTCGATGCGCCAGTTCTCGTCCTGCAGCAGCTTGCGCCGCACGAGGGCGCGGACGCGGATCCGCATCACGTCGGCGTCCGCCGTGGTCGGCACGATGTCGTCCGCCCCGGCCGCGAAAGCCTTGGCCAGCACGTCTCCCCCATCCTCGTTGCCGAGGCCCACGATCGAAAAGCCGGAGACCTCCATACCCGGCAGGGGGGCGAGGCCGCGGTAGGAGTTGAGCTGCCGGCAGAGCTCCAGCCCGTCGAAGCGAGGGCTGAGGATATTGACGAGAACACAGTCCCAGGCCGTGTCAGGCGACCCGATCAGGCTGATCGCCTCCGCGGGCTCGGCCGCGAGCGAGACCGCATAGCCTTCCCGCGACAGCAGGTCGTGCAGGTAGGTCCGGCGGGTCTGGCTGTCATCGACGACCAGGATGCAGGCCCGGCGGAAGGTGCTGAAGCTCGGGGCCTCGTGGCCGTCCTTGGTCTCCCCGACAGGGGTCGACCGCCGGCGCAGCAACGCCCTGATCCGCAGGATGATGAGCTCCCGCTCGGCGGATTTGGAAATGTAGGCGTCGGCGCCGCTCTCCAGGCCCTGCCGCTCGACGGCCCGCTCCCGCGCCTCCGTCAGCATGATGACCGGGATGGCCCGGGTGCGCACGTTCAGGCGCATCTGGCGGGTCAGCTCGTCGCCGTTCATGCCCGGCAGGTGGAAATCCGCGATGACGAGGTCCGGCAGCCTCTCGTTCAGGCTGTCCAGGGCCGCTTCGGCGGTTGCGCGCCAGGTGACCTCGAAGCCGTTCGTCTCCAGCATGTGCCGGAGCTGAAGGGCCTGGGTCTCGGAATCCTCGACCAGGAGGATGTCGGCGGTGGGCGCGCCGCCGGGACCGACGCTCATTCGCCGTCTCCCCGCGTCAGGCGCAGGAGCCGGGGTGCGATCAGGTCGAGAGGTAGGCTGAGGCGCACGCCTCCCAGCCGCACGGCGGCGGCCGGCATGCCGTAGACGACCGCGGTGCTTTCGTCCTCGGCGACGGTGTAGCCCCCAGCCTGACGCAGTTCGGCCAGTCCCTGCGCCCCGTCCTCGCCCATACCGGTCAGGATCACGCCGACGCCGCGCGAACCGGCCGACCTGGCCATGGACTGGAACAGGAGGGTGGCGGACGGCCTCTGGCTGGCCAGCGGCGGAGCGGCACTGATCTGCAGCGTTCCGGCCGGGGACAGCAGGAGATGGCGGTCGCCGGGCGCCACGTAGACCCGTCCGGCCACGGGGATCTCCTGGTCGCGGGCGACTCGGACGTCGAGGGGCATGAGCCCGTTCAGCCAGGAGGCGAAACCGTCCATGAAGGGCGCGCCCATGTGCTGGACGAGCAGGATCGGAAGCGGAAACTCGGCCGGAAGCCCGCCGAGAATCTTCGCCAGGGCAGGCGGGCCACCGGTCGAGGCGGCGATGCCGAGGATCGTCGGGCGCGAGGGGCTGCGATCGGGTTCCGGCCGCGACGCCGGGACCGAGGGTGCTGCAGCCTGCGGGCGCCATGCGAAGGAGCGCTGCCGGACCACGGGAACCTGGCTCATGATGTAGAGCTGGGTGCAGATCGTCTCGGCGATGCCGTCGAAGCCGGCGCTCGTCAGGCCGACGGGCTTCTCCACGACCGTTAGGGCGCCGGCCCTGAGCGCGTTCATCGAGATCTTGAGGGATTCGTCCTCGATGCTGCCGGCGATCACCACGATGGGCGTGGGATGCTCCGACATGATCCTGCGCGTGGCCTCAAGGCCGTCCATGCCGGGCAGACGGATGTCCATCGAGATGACGTCGGGCTGCACGCGCCCGATCTCGCGCAGGGCCTCCTCGGCGGATCCGACCGCCGCCGCCACGACGAGACGCGGGTCGCGCGCGATGATGTGGACGAGGAGCTGGCGGACCACGAGGGAGTCCTCGACCACCATCACGCGAACGGGCACCTGCGGGGATGTGCTCATAGCAGCTGCCCGATGGTTGCCAGCAGTTCACGCTGGTCGAATTTCTGCTTGGTGATGTAGGCGCTGGCGCCGAGATCGAGGCCGCGGCGCACGTCTTCCGGATCGGCCCGCGACGTCATGAGAATCACCGGGGTGGACGCGATCCGCGGATCGGTCTTGACCGCCTGAAGAAGCCCGAACCCGTCCATGCGCGGCATTTCCACGTCCGCAATCACGAGATCCACCATCGCTTCGCCGGATCTCAGCACGTTCAGGGCGTCGATGCCGTCGACGCTGAGCAGCACGCGATAGCCCTGAGCCTCGAGAATACTCTTTTCGAGGGTTCTGGTGGTGATGGAATCGTCCACCACGAGAATGGTCGTCGCACCCCGCTGGTCCGCTCCTGCGGGAACCAGCCCGAGGCCGCCTGCCGCCAGATGGCTCTCGTTCCTGACCCAGTGCTCGATGAGGAGATCCGGGCTGAGCACGAGGGCCGGCATCTCGTCCTCGAGCAGGACGGTGCCGGACACCATGTCGCCCAGCCCGACGGCGTCGACGTCGCTGACCAGCATCGCGCGGACGTCGTGGAAGGCATTGACGGCGAGGGCGCAGTGGCGCGCGCCGTGTCGGACGAGAACGGCTTTCACGTTGCCGGCCTCGATGGGGATCTGGGCATTGAGGGATCCTGTCAGGGCTGCGATGGCGATAACAGGAACAACAACGTCTTCCCCCCCGATCTCGATCCGCACGGTGGGACGCCCCTCCACACTTTCGAGCGCGGCGGCCGGCACGCGGAGGAGCCGGGCGACCGCATGGGACGGCAGCCCGTACATGCGATCCTCGGCCTCGACCAGCAGCAGGGACTGGCGGGCGGCCGTAAAGGGCACGTTCAGGAGGATCTCGGTGCCCCAGGGAAACCGCGGGCGCATGAGGACCGAGCCGTGCAGCCTACGGGCGGCTTCGGCCACGACCGACAAACCGATTCCTCGGCCGGACAGGCGGTCGACCTCTCCGGCCGTCGAGAACCCGGGCGCGAAGACGAGCGACAGCAGCTGATCCATCATGGGCGGCATCGCGCCCTCCGCGCGCGGCGCCAGAACCCCTCGCTCGACGGCGACCCGCTCGATCCGCGCGAGATCCGGTCCCCGGCCGTCGTCGCGGACGCTGACGACGAGGCGGCCGCCGCGCGACGCCAGCTCGAGGACGATCTCGCCGCGTTCCGGCTTGCCCTTGACGGCCCGTTCGGAGGCAGGCTCCACCCCGTGGCTCAGCGCATTGCGCAGGAGGTGCATGACCGGATCCTTCAGGGCCTGCAGCATCTGACGATCGACCTGGAGGTCGAGCCCGATGGTGCGAACGTGCACATCGCGGCCTTCTTCGCGTGCGATCTCCCGCACCATGTGGCCGAAGCCCCCGAAGACGGTCTCGGCCGCGACGAGCGAAACCCGCTCGACATCGTCGCGCAGACGGCGCGCAGCCTGGTCGATGGACCATGCGGACTGCGTGCGGTTCCTGGCGAGGGCGGAGAGACGCCGGAACAGCGCCTTGAGGTCCTGGTCGAAGTCGCGCAGGCGCGGCACGGCCGTGTTCACGGACGGTCTCAGGCCCTCGCCCTGCCCACGTCCCACGGTCGACGAGAGGATCTGGCCCTGGAGCGTGTCCCAGCTGCGCCGGAGGCCGCGGACGTCGATCTCGATCTGCCGGAGCGCCTCGTTCAGGGCCTCGCTGGCCTGAAGTTCGGCAAGGAGCTGGTACATGGAGCCGGAGAGCTGCTCCATCTGCTCGGACGCGACGCGCAGATATGTCCCGGCGCCCGGTTCCGCGGGCGCCGCGGCGTCGGCCCTGGCCGTCCGGACGGGACTGGTCTCGGCTTGCGAAGACACAGGCGGGCTCGCAGGAGCGGCAGGAGGCGCAGGCGTCTTCTGCCCCTGGGCGGCCGCCCCTGTCGCGGAAGCGCCGGACGGCGACAGCGCATCGGCGACGAGATCCTCGATGGTGTCGAGGTTTGCCAGAACATCGGCAGTCGTGGCGTCGTCGAGGGACTGCTGACCGTCGAGCACGCGTGCGAAGAGCGCCTCCAGCCGGTGCGCCACCTCCTCGACGGCCGGAAGGTCCACCGCCCGCGCAGCGCCCTTGAGGCTGTGGGCGCGGCGGAACACGTCCGCCATGTCGATCGTGCTCCGGTCCGCGCTGTCGAGGGCAGCCCGGATCGCCTGGAGGTGCTCCCGGTGCTCGATCTCGAAGGCGGCCTGCAGTTGCTTGCGGATATCGGTCACGATGCGTGCTTCCCCGATCCTGTGCGGATCACACCCGATAGCGCTCGACGAGGCCGAGGAGCTGCTGGGAGAGATCGGACAGGTTGGCCGCCGCCATATCGAGCTGTCGGGTGCCCGCCGCCGTCTGCTGGCTCGCCTGACGGATGTTCTGAAGCGCGCCCATCACCTGCTCGATGCCGAGCTGCTGCTGGTTCGTCGAGGCGACGATCTGCTGGAAGGTCTGGACGCTCTCCTGCACGCGGCTCGAGATTTCCGTGATGGTCTGCGTGGTCGTGTCCGTGCGCTCCTTGCCGGCGGCGACGCGCTTCACGGCTTCCTCGGTCAGCATGACGGAGGCGTTGATGCCGCGCTGGATGTCGCCGAGGATCGAGCGCACCTGGTTGGTGGCGTCCTTGGCCTGATCAGCGAGGATCTTCATCTCCGAGGCCACGACCGCAAAGCTGCGGCCGTTCTCGCCGGCGGCGGCCGCCTCGATGGCGGCGTTGAGCGCCAGGAGGTGGGTGCGCTCGGAGATGTCGTTCACCGACGCGATGATCTCGCCCACGGCCTGCGTCTTCTCGCTCAGGGCCACGATGTTCTCGGCGACCGTCTCCGCCTGCTCGCGGATGGCGTCCATGGCGCGGGCGGTCTCCTCGACGGCCTGAAGGCCGGAAAGGCTGGTCTGGGCGGTGGCCTGGGCGGAGGCGATGACCTCCTGGGCCCGCTTGCCGATCTGGGCGCCCGCATGGGTGATCTCGTCCACGGTGGCGGCCGTCTCCTGCACCGCCGCGAGCTGCTCTTCGACGCTGGCCGCCTGCTCCTGGGTCGAGGCGCGGATCTCCGCTGCCGCCGCGTTGAGGTTTTCCGTGGCCTCGCGGCTCTGGCGGGCCAGCTGCCTCAGGCCGTCGACCATGCTGTTGAGGGTGCCTCCGAGCCGCCCGATCTCGTCCTTGCCGACCGTGGCGGTCTGGCCCGCGAGATCGCCGCGTCCGACACGCTCCACGAATTCCATGAAGGCACCCAGCGGATTGGCGATGGACGAGCGCAACGCGTAGGTGATCAGGATGCTGAGCAGGGCCACGCCCGCGAGAGCGATCATAATCGACAGCCGGCTCTGCTCGTAGACTTCGCCCACGCGGCGCTGACCGACATTGATGACGTCGTTGAGGACGCCGCGGGTATCGTCAAGCGCCTTGTTCCAGCCGCTTCGAGCGGTGCCCAGGGCGCTCTGGGCCGCAAGGACGCCCGGAACGTCGTTGTTCTGCATCGCCGCGAACTGACGATCCGTCGCCGCCCGGATCTGGCGCAGCTCGCCGCCTGCGGCGGTCAGGAAATCGGCCGTGCGGCGCCAGGCTTCGGCTCTTTCGCCGCTGACGGACCGGGACGCGTAGCCGCTGGTCGCCGAGATGGCCTGGGCCAGGGCGGAGTCGGCCGCGGCCGCCAAGCGCCCCCACTCGGTCACCTGCTGCTCGAACGAGCTCTGCTGCTGACCCAGCGAGCGCAGGAGGAAACGCGACACGGCTTCCTCACGGGCCGCCCGCATCCGGTTCTGCTGCTCGCCGAGCATCTCGACCTGACGCATCGTCTGCAGGTCCCGCGAGACGATCGTCTCGGTGGTCTGGCGGACGTCTTCGAGCTGCCCGATGGTGTAGAGGCCGAGCCCGACCATCAGGGCAACAATGACGGCGAAGCCAAGAAGGATGCGGTTTGCGATCGAGACCGTCACGTTAGACTCCGGATGCGGGGGAAGAGGTCAGGAAGGGGCGAAGGAGGCGGTCGACGTCGAGCAGAGATAGGACGCGATCCTGATCCGCAAAGCCGAGCTCCGACTTTGCGTAGCCGACCACCGCCTCCATGCGGAACTCTCGGGCGTCCTCGGCCGTCAGAGGAAGCACATCCTCGACCCCGAGGGCGCGGTCGACGCGCAGAGCGATGCGCGGCCGCTCCCGCCGCAACAGGACCACGTGCTGGTTCTCGGCCTCGGCGTCGGACGATGCCTGGCCGACTGCGGCACCGAGGTCGACGACGCTGACGAGATGGCCGCCGCGGCCGAGAACCCCGATGAGCCCGGCGGGCCCCCCGGGAACCGGCATCGGGGTGCGGAAGGCAAGAACCTCGGCGACCGCCTCGAGCGGAAGGCCGTAAAATTCGGCGCCGACGCTGCACACCAGGACCCGTGCGGTTGCGGCCGCTTCGCCCACGTCGCCCGAACGGCGGGCGAGGCGCTCGGTTCTCTCGTCGAGGAGGTGACGCGCCCTCTCCTCGGCGGACATGATCGTGGACCGGGTGATCTGCCTGAGCTTGCGCCGGCGGGACATCGTCATCGTCAACCCCTCCGCCCGGCGGGATCGGCGGCCTGGAGATGGATGCGCACGAGCTGGCGCAGATCGCCGGCCGTCATCCCGTCGCCTTCCGGAAGCGGATGGCCGTCCGGCACCGTGGCGGCGATGCGGGCCGCGTTCGCCAAGGTGCGGCGTCCGGGGGCGGAGCGCCCATCGGCCAGGAGCAGCAGTCCAAGGTGATAATGAGCCATGGCGAAGCTCTTATCCAGATAAAGGCAGCGACGGAAGGCCTTCTCTGCTTCGGGAGAGCGTCCGAGGGCCTGCGAAATCAGTCCGTGGTAAAAGTGAAGGGCGGCGTTCAGGGGCTCCTGGCGCAGCGCCTGCAGGCAGGTGGCGTCGGCTCCCGCGAGGTCTCCGGCATCGGCCCTGCGGCGGACGTCTGCGAGCAGCGAGGGCGACGATCCGGATGGGCTTGCCGGCTGCTTGGCAGGCGCCACGGAGGGGGATGGGGCAGGCTTCTGCCCCGAGCGGTCCTTGATCTTTGAGGGGTGAGCCTTGGGCGGCAGCCTCGGCTGCCAGGAGGGCGCCTCCTGCCTCGCCGCGGTTTCGAGCGGGAGGGGCGCAGGCTGCGCCACGCCCTCGCGGCGGCGATAGGCGACGGTGCCGGGGAGGTTCACCGCCTGCATGATCGCCGAGAAGGACGGATTCGGCTCCGCGTGTCCCAGCAGCATCCATGAGTCGTCGAGAAGGCAGTCGCGCAGCGCGCCCACGACCCGGTTGACCGTGTCCGGGTGAAAATAGATGAGGACGTTGCGGCATAGGATCAGGTCGAATTCCGTGAACTGGAGCGGTGAGCTGCCGTCCAGGAGGCTCAGCAGATTGTGCTTCTCGAAGCGCACGAGAGAGCGGAACTCGGGCCGGAGCTGCCATTGCTCCCGTCCGACGGAAAGAAAATACTGCGCACGCTCCTCCTGCGGGAGCGAACGCAGCGCCCATTGGCCGAATTGAGCCCTGCGCGCCGTGTCCAGAAAGCTCTCGTTGATGTCCGTGCCGATGATGCCGAGGCGCCAGTTCGGGAGGTCCTCGCCGAGCAGCTGGCGCACCAGGATGGCGAGCGAGTAAGGCTCGGCCCCGGTGGCGCACCCGGCGCTCCAGATTCGCAGGCGGCGCTCGGGGCGTTTGCGCTCGATGATCTCGGGCAGGATCGTCCCCCGCAGCGCCGCGAACTGTTCCGCGTAGCGAAAGAAGAAGGTCTCGCCGATGGTGATCTCGGCCTCGAGGCGCGCCCATTCGACGGGCCCTGTGCCGGGAGCGTTGAGGAGATCGATGAACTGGGCTGCGTTGCGGGCGCCGGTGGCTTTGAGACGCCTGCGCACGCGCTCCCAGAGCAGGTCGTCCTTATCCTGGTAGTAGAAATGCCCGGTGCGCTCGATGATGAGGCTTTTCAGCCGGGGGAAGTCAGCATCGAGGGGGAGGGTCGGGGCGGCGCGCGCGGCCATCAGGCCGGAACCGTCCACTCGTTGAGGCGGGTCTGGGCCTGCCGTCCCAGTTCGGCGAGCGCCTGCTTCTCCTCGGCGAAGAGGATTCGCTCCAGGGACAGGAGGTGAACGAGGCGGCCGCCGTGCTCGATCTCCGCCTCCACGCACCCGTTGAGCGAATTCTCCGGCCGGACTGGGGAGAGCTGCGCCTCATGGCTGTCGACCACGTCGAGGACGCGGTCCACCAGCAGGGCTGCCGGGCCCGCGGAGGACAGGCCGTCGAGCAGGATCAGGTGCCGATAGAGGCCGGCCTCGCGGGATTCGGCCTCGCGTTCGAGACCGAAGAGCACGTCGAGACGGATGACCGGGACGGCCGTTCCGCCGAGATTGAAGAAGCCCGCAATCGGCCGCGGAAGGGCCGGCGGCCGCGAGAGGTGCGGCAGGGGAAGCAGTTCCCGGACGTGGCTCCGGCGCAGGGCGCAGGCGATCCCGCTCACATCGAACACTATGATCTGCAGGCTCGCCATGGCTCACGTCTTGAAGGGTCATCGAGAGGGGCGCAAGCCCGCGACCGACTATATTGGGCATGAGGCGGGCTCCTGCAATATCCGCATGAGGGCTCGATCAGGAGCGGCAGGACGCCATGCGCCCGGGAGGCGGGCCCGCGGTGGCTTGGTTAACCCTGCACTAATAAACATGGTTAACGAGGCTTAACGGACCCGAAATGAACGGATGACCGCTCCCGGGAGACGGCAGGGGCCGCCGGAACGTTCCAGCGGCCTAGTGCCCTTATTTCATCGAGGAAACGATCTCCGCGAGGGCGTCGACCACGATTCCCGTGATGGCACGTCCCTTCTCGGCCGATGCGAGGCTCGGGTCGCCCACGACGCCACTGCCGCCGGAGATCTCCTTCATGGTCCGGAAGAGGGCTCCCCGTCCGCCGCGCAGCAGGTCGTTGTTGGCCCAGTCGTGGGTCATCACGTGGCTGGGACCGGGAACGAGGTCGCGCCGGACGCTTGCCTCGTCGATGAGCATCATGAGCGAGGTCTCGAACTCGCAGGCATGGCCGACGCTGCCGAACCCGCCCTCCTGCACCTTCAGGAGCGCGTCGGTGGCGATGCGCCACCAGGTCAGCATGGCCACGCGGCAATCCCGGTGCCGCGCCCCGAAGGATTCCAGGATCACCTGGCCGATGGCCTGGTTGCCGCCATGGCTGTTGAACAGGATGATGTTGCGAAAGCCGTGGGCCACCACCGCGTTCAGGATGTCGGTCACATAGGCGAGCAGCGTCGCATGCTGCACCGTCAACGTGCCCGGAAAGTCCATGTGATGCTCGGACGTGCAGACCACGACCGGCGGCAGGATCAGCACCTGATCCGAATACCTGGCGTCCAGCTCGCTGAGGAAGTGGCCGCCGATCCGCGCATCCGTGTCGAGCGGTAGGTGAGGGCCATGCTGTTCGATCGCCGCGATGTTGAGGATGACCGGAATGGAGCGGTCGAGGGCGCCGATCTCCCGGCTTGTGAGCTTTTCCCACCTCATGGCTTCACCGCCCAGAGTTCGATTTCCACCACGAAGTCCCGGAGGAGCTTCGTCTCGACGGCCGTCCTGACCGGAAGGGGCTGGGGCATCATTTCGGCATAGACCTCGTTGAAGGCGGGCCAGTCGTTCAGGTCCGTCATGTAGACATTGACCTTGAACACGTCCGCGAGGCTGCAGCCGGCATTGCGCAGCTGCGCGGCGCAGTTCTCGATCGTCACGCGCGCCTGGGTGCGGATGTCGGAGCCGATCGTCATGCCATCGGGTCCCACCGCCGCCTGGCCGGAGATGACCACGATCTTGCCGGGCGTGACTTCGAGCACTGGAGAATACGGGCCGTTGCCGGGAGCCTGCGTCGCCGGGGGCGCATATTTCGCAGGCGCTTGCGCGGTGCTGCTCCCCATCGGGTTCGGCAGGTAGCCCAGAAAGCCTGCGATGCGCCAGCGCCCCTCCACCCGGCGGCAGAAATACTGCGTCTGCCAGCGAAGTGTGACGGTGCCGCCGTCATTCAGCGGGATCGTTCCGTCGAACTTCTTCCGCGCGAGGGCGAAGTCTCCCATGATCTCGATGTCGCGAAGGTTCGTGAGGGCGAAGATCGCGCGCCGCAGATCCGCATCCTCGATCCGGCCCTTCAGCTCCTTTGCTCCGGCGAGCCAGGATTCGCGGTAGCGCGCGATGTCCGCGTAGGTGACGCGCCAGCTGTCCGGATTGTCGGAGAAGTGGGCGTCGATGCCGAAGAAGATATCAGGGGCGAAATCCCGGAAATGCGCATCCCAGTCGCCGGCCACGAAGGCCTCGATGTCGCGACGGACGAGCATCTCCCAGATCGCATGCCGCGCCTCGTCGGCGGGCGGGAACGGGTTGGTGTCTGGCATGTCGGCTCCTTAACGGATGGTGCGCTCGGAAACCTTGAACCGGCGGATGGCCTCCTCGTCGAGCTCGATGCCGAGGCCCGGTCCTTCCGGGAGAAGCACGTGCGGAGGCTCGATGACGAGGGGCGTCTTGAGCAGGTCGTGTGAGCGGATCATGCGGCCGAAGATGTCGCTCGGCCAGACGCAGCTCGCGGCCGCCGCGGATTGATGCACGTACATGGCTTCCAGGATGCCGAGGTCGACCTCGGACCCGTGCCAGCACGGCAGGCCCGCCATCGTGGCGAGGTCCGCGAGCGCCTTGAACTTGGCGAGGCCCCCGTTGAAGTTGAACCCGTCGACGGCCCCATGCGCGATGGCGTTGACGGCCTCGTAGGGACGCTGGCCCTGGAAGACGTAAGGCAGCGACACGTGGAGGGCGATCGGGATCGACGAGAACTGCCGCAGATTGGCGTAGTCCTGGATCATCCAGCGCTGGATCGGATCCTCCAGCAGCAGGACGTTGCCGACCTCCTCGAGCCCGCGGATGATCGGCCGTGCGTTGCCGGAGTTCTCCCAGCGCTGGTTGGGATCGAAGATCACCTTCATGCCGGGAGCGTATTTCTTGATCTTCTCGCACCAGGCGACGACGTCGTCCTCGAGGTCGCACTTGAACTTGATGCAGTCGAAGCCCTGCCGGTGGTACTGCTGCACCCAGGGGCCGATCTCCTCGACCGTGCGGTGGCTCGACCAGGCGCTGATCTTCACATGCTTGCGGACGGCGCCGCCGAGCAGGCGATGCAGCGGAACGCCGAGGGACTTGGCGTAGGCGTCCCAGATGGCGCATTCAAAGCCGTCATATTCCCGGCACAGGGCGATGGGCAGATCCTGGAGCGGCATCTCGGCGATGCTCTGGCCGAGGAGCAGGTTGGAGACGCCCTCGATGATGGACCAGTTGTGGTCCCGGTAGAATTCCGAGAGGCCGACCGTGCCGTCCTTCAGGGTCATACGCATGATGAGCTTCGGCAGCTCGTCGAACTGCACCGACCACGCCTGCTTGCCGCCCACGGGCAGCATATGGAGTGGCTTGTTCAAGCTCTCCGAATTGATCACGCCCGGGTGGGTCGGAACGATCACCTCTTCGAAATCGAGGCGGACGATGGTCTTGTCGCTGGTATTCATGGCTTCACCGATCGGCTGTCTGCCAGGAGACTAAGAGCATGAATGTAGTTTAACAACGCATTTTCTGCCGATTTTGCGGTTTTCATCACGCGTCATATCCATCAAGCTACATTTCTCGGACGTCTGAAGGAGCAGGGTGATCATGAGCCAGACCATCATCGTGACCGGAGGCGCGGGAGATATCGGGCAGGCGCTCTGCCGCCGGTTCCTGAGCGACGGTCACCGGGTCGCCATGCTGGACCGCAGCGGCGAAGCGTTGAGCCGGGCCGTTGCGGCGCTGGGCTCGCCGGACGAGCTTCTGGGCATCGAGGCGGACGTCACCTCACTGGCCTCCGTGCAAAGCGCCGTCGGAACGATCGAGGAGCGGTTCGGCGGTATCGGAGTCCTGGTCAACAATGCAGGAGGCGTGGTCAGACCGACTCTGGGCACGACGCAGGAGGCCGATTGGCTGGCCGATATCGAGCTCAACCTGAATGGGGCATGGCGCTGCGTGCGTGCCGTGCAGGACGGCATGGTCGCGCGTGGGCGCGGCACGATCCTCAACATTTCGTCCGTGAACGGATCCGGGATCTACGGCTATCCCGCGTACAGCGCCGCAAAGGCAGGCCTGAACCAGATGACCCGTTTCCTCGCCGTGGAACTCGGTCGGCACGGCATCCGCGCCAACGCGATCGCGCCCGGCAGCGTCAAGACTCAGGCCTGGAAGGAGCGCGTGGAAAAGAACCCCGAAATCTTCGAGCGGCTGAAGCGCTGGTATCCGCTGGGCGATATCTGCGTGCCCGATGACATCGCCGGCGTCGCGGCCTTCCTGATCGGGCCGGACGCCCGCATGATCACGGGTGCCGTCCTGCCGGTGGACGGAGGCCTGTCGGTGGGCTCCACCACCATGGCGCGGGAGTTCTGCGGGGCCGAATTCTAGAGCATCGTCCGGAAAAGTGGATCCGGTTTTCCGCGAGAACGATGCTCTGACCTAGAGAGAAGCACCGGATTGGACCCGGAAGTGCAAGTTCACTTTTGGGTCCGATGCTTAGGAAGAGGGCGGTGTCCAGCTCGGAGGTGCGAACGCGGGAGCAGCGCCGCGCCGGAAGGCGATGCGGACGAGGTCTTTCGTCCAGACGGCCATGGGCAGTTCGGCGGCCTCCGTCTCGGACACGAAGCGCAGAGCCGTCGCCTCCTCGCCGTCCGCCCGAGCCGTGCCGCCGATGACGCGCGCCTCGAACACCATCGTGGTGTAGGAGACCGCATCCCCGTTGGGATAGGTCACGCGGTATTGCGGGCCGCCGAACGCTCCGACGAGCCGCGTCGGCTCTACATGGAGGCCCGTTTCCTCCCAGCACTCGCGGACCGCCGCGTCGGCCGGGGATTCGTCTGGCTCGATGGCGCCGCCGATCGTCATCCACAGGCCGGTGCCGCTCTCCTCGGCCAGGAGGAGACGCCCCTGTGCGTCGAAGACCAGGACCGTGACGGCCGGCATCATGACGAGGTCGGTGCCGATCTTGGCCCGCAGATTGCGGAGGTAGGTGGAAATGGGCATGCGGGATCTCTGAAGAGTGCCGGTCAGTCGCCGATCGGCTGTGCGTCCGTGTGGCCGTGCAGCGCGAGCAGGGTCGTCCTGATGCGATGCAGTTTCCGGGCGGAAACTGGCTTCGTCAGTGCGCCCACGAGGGCCGACAGGCAATCGATGACGAGAAGCTGGCCGTAGCGGGTCCGGTTCGGAAAGTTGAAATGCACTTCGTCTCCGGGCACGTCCAGGGGCAGCAGGATCGTGGCCCGCGCCGCGAGCGGGCTGCCCGGCACGGTGACGGCAATGACGGCGGCCCCCCGGCTCGCCGCGATCTCCGCGGCATGGACCAGCGAGGCTGGCTTGCCCGTGACGGAAAAGACCAGGAAGGCGTCGCCCTTGTCGGCGATCGCGGCCAGCATGCTCTGCTTGTAGGGATCGGCCGTGGCGGTGACCGCGAGCCCGAAGCGGAAAAGGCGGTTTTCCATCTCCTGGGCCATGACGGCGGAACTGCCGCCGACACCCAGGCACACGACCTTTCCGGCCTCCGCCATCGCGGAGGCCGCCGCAGCCAGGGCTCTCTCGTCGAGGCTCGCGAAGGAGGTCGCGAGCGCATCGATCCCCGATTGGTAGACCCGCTGCGCGGTCGTCTCGGCATTGCCGGACTGCACCTTGCGCTCGGCCTCGATATACATCCGCCCGACCGCGAAATCCTGGGCGAGCCGCAGCTTGAAGTCGCTGAAGCCGTCGCATCCGACCCGGCGCGCGAAGCGCATCACGGTCGGTTCGCTGACCTGGGCCTGCGCCGCGAAAGCCTTGATGCTGATCCGGGTGGTCCCCTCGATGTCCTGTAGGACCATGTCGGCGACGCGCCGTTCCGCCTTCTTCAGGCTGGGGGCGATCTGCTCGATGGATTCGATCAGGCTGGTGGGACGGTTCATGGTCGTTCTCTCCGCCCGAGGCGGCGTCTAGAATCGAACGCCGAGATAGGTCCGGTCGTCCGCCCAGGTCGAGCCAATCGATCCCTTGGGTGAGGAATAGAGCACGATCTTGGACGGGTCCTCGCGCTCGACCTCCGCGAAGGCCTTCTCCCAGGCGGCCACTCCGAACCCGTCTCCCGGCTTGAAGTAGCCGTCCGAGTAGATCTCGATGGTGTCGATCTCGTCCTTCGGAAGATGTTCGATCCGGATCAGATCCTCGGGGATCTCGAAGCCGTCCAGGCACGGATAGCCGAGACAGGTCGAAGCATCGTTCTGATAGCCTCCCTGTGCGTTGACGATGCCGCCCTGGACGAGGTTCTCGATATCCGCGCGGGGCACATGGGGCAGGGCTGCCGCATTCGCTGCAATCGCACGCTCCTCGATCCGCAGAAGGTCCTCGGCCGTCATCAGGTCGGACAGGCCGTCGAGCGGCTGGCGCGTGCCGTGCCATGTGATGCGGCGGGACAACTGCTCGCGCGTCACAGGATCCTGGGTTCTCACGCCGATCACCGGCCAGGCCTCCCGGCGAAGGGTCGAGGTGATCAGGTCGAGGTCCTTCTCCATCTGGAGGATGCGTCCCCCGTTGATGCGGATGCCGCTGTCGCCCACGAGGATGATGTCGATCGTCTCATCCTTGACGAGCACCAGCGCAAGGGCGGCGGAGAGACGGATGTTCTTGTCGCGCCGGGCGGTCTCGGCGATGCCCTGGTCCTCATAGGCCTGTGCCAGACGCCGGGTCAGCATCCGAACGATCGAAAGCCCGTCTTTGGGCGCGTCAGGCGCGCTGAGCAGATGCTCGAGCGCGCCCTTGACGGTGACGGCCGCGTATTGGCCGGAGAGCATCCCGTCATAACGGGTGCCGTGCCGGTCGGTGACCCCGTCGATCACCGCATAGGCCTTGCCCGGCAGGATGACGAGGCGGTCCTCGTTGGCGTCGGGCTTGGACGGATCCTTCGCCTCGGAGAATGCCTCGATCCACATGATGGTACTGCTCTTAACTTCGGCTCAGCGGTTCTGCAGCGCCGTCTTCCACTTGGCGATCCAGTCGTTGCGGTTCTGGGCCACCTTCTTGATGTCGTAGTCGACGAGCTTCACTTCGCTGATCGGCTTCAGGCCCGCGCCGGTGACGTCCTTGCGGACGGAGCGGCGGCCGATCTCGGAAACGAGCTGCTCCTGGACGGGCTTGGACAGAAGCCAGTCGATGAACGCCTTGCCGTTCTCCGCATGGGGTGCGCCCTTGATGAGAGCCACGCCGTCCGCCACCGTCGAGGATCCGTCCTCCGGATAGACGATCGCGATGTTGCCGCCGCCCTTGACGTAGTCGAGGGCGTTGTCCTCCAGGGTCAGGCCGACGAGCGCCTCGCCGTCGTTGACGTAGCGCGGGACTGCGCCGGAGGAATCGGACAGGTTCACGTTGGCGAGAATCTTGTTGTAGACGTCCCAGCCCTTGTCGCCATGACCGATGAGAACCGTCGCCAGCTGCTGGAACGAGGATCCCGAGGTGTCGGCGCGGGCGGAGGAGATCTTGCCCTTCCACTTGGCGTCGCCCAGCTCGGCCCAGGTCTTCGGGTACTCGTTCGGCTTCAGCTCCTGCTTGTTCACGGCCATCACGAGCAGGATGCCCGTATAGGGGATCCATTCCGGGCTGACCTTGTAGGTCGGCAGGATCGCGGCATCCTCCTTCGGCGTGTAGGTCGCCAGCAGGTCCTTGTTGTCCTCGAGCTGCTCGCCGCCGATGCTCCAGATCACGTCGGCCTTGGGCGAGGAGGATTCCGCCTTGACGCGTTTGATGATGTCGCCCGAGCCGGCCTTCACCACGTCGACCTTGATCCCGGTTTCCTTCTCGAACTTCGGAACCAGCGCATCGACGATCGACGCCTTGTGGGCCGTGTAGACCACGACCGACTTGTCCTGCGCCATGGCGGCGACGCTCAGCGACGCGAGCAGCACGCCCGCCGTCAGACCGACCTTCAACATTTCATCCTCCCCGGATTTGTTAGCAAAGCTACGGCATGTTGCTGAAGCCTATATGTTTTGTAAAGTCGTGGCCGTATAAGACGTAGTTATGCAACGAAGGAGGATGGGGCGTGGCGGGGTTGAAGATCCATGGGCTGGCCAAGAGCTACCGGGACGTGAGGGTGCTCGAGAACATCGATCTCGATATCGCGTCAGGCGAGTTCTTTACCCTGCTCGGCCCCAGCGGTTGTGGAAAGACGACCCTCCTGAGGACGATTGCCGGCTTCCAGCATCAGGATCGTGGCGAAATCATCGTCAACGGCGAGCGGATCGACCACAAGCCGGCTCACAAGCGGGATATCGGCATGGTGTTCCAGGATTACGCCGTCTTCCCGCACCTCACCGTGGCCGAGAATGTCGCCTTCGGGCTGAAGGCGCGATCCCTCCCGAAGGCGGAGATCGAGTCCAGGGTGGCCGAGAGCCTCGCCATGGTTCGCCTCGACGGATACCAGAGCCGCCTGCCCGCCGAGATGTCGGGCGGTCAGCAGCAGCGCATCGGCCTCGCCCGCGCCATGGCGATCCGGCCGACCCTTCTCCTGATGGACGAGCCCCTGTCCAACCTCGACGCGAAGCTGCGGATCGAGCTGCGCGAGGACATCCGCGACATCCAGCGCCGTCTCGGCATCACGACGATCTACGTCACGCACGACCAGGAGGAGGCGCTTGCGGTCTCGGACCGGATCTGCGTCATGAACAAGGGCAATGTCGAGCAGATCGGCACGCCGTTCGAGATCTACCGCAAGCCCCGGCGTCGCTTCGCGGCGGCCTTCGTCGGCACGATGAACTTCCTGCCCGGCCGGATGCAGGGCGGGCAGCTGACGGTCGGCAGCCATTCCGTGCCTTTCCCCCACGGCGTGGGAACCGGCGCGGTCGAAGTGGCCATCCGGCCCGAGAATGTTCTGTTGACAACGTCGAATGCCAATGGTGAGGCGCTCGCCCTGAGGGGAGAGGTCCGCAAGGTCACCTTCCTGGGACGCGAGGCGCATTACACGCTCTCGACGGAGGCAGGCGAAATCGTCGCCCAGGTGGCCGATCCAGACCGCGATTTCATCGAGATGGAGGGCAGGCCCGTCGAGGTGCGGCTTCCGCTGCAGAAGATCGCCCTGTTCCAGTCGAACGGGGACGTGCTGAGCGCGGGGCACTCATGATGAGACGGCGTTTCCGCTACGACCTCTGGACCTTTGTCCTGATCGCCGCCTGGGTCATCCTGCTCATCCTGCTGATCTGGCCCCTGTCCTCCATTCTCCGGGCGAGCCTGCTCGACAATGAGACCGGGGCGTTCTCCTTCGTCCACTACGTCCAGATCTTCACCACCAAGGTCTACCAGAGGGCCATCGGCAACACCCTGATCGCCGGGTTCGGCGGCATGGCCGGGGCGCTCGTCCTGGGCGTGACGCTCGCCTTCGTGACGACCCGGTTCCACATCTACGGCCGCGCGCTCATCCAGACGCTGGCGGTCGTCGCTCTCGTGTCGCCGCCCTTCATCGGCGCCTATGCGTGGATCGTCCTGTTCGGAGCCAGCGGCGTGGTGCGCAAGGGGTTGGCCTCCATCGGCATCTCGATCCCGCCCCTTTATGGGATGCTGGGCGTGATCCTGGTGTTCGCCTTCAAGTTCTTCCCGCACGTGTTCCTCATCACGTCCGGAGCGCTTTCGGCCATCAACCGATCGGTGGAGGAGGCGGCGGAAAGCCTCGGCGTCTCGCCCGCGCGGCGGCTGTTCACGGTCACGTTCCCGCTGATCCTGCCGGCGATCTCGGCGAGCGCGCTCCTGACCTTCGTCCTCTCGATCGCGGATTTCGGCACGCCGCGCATCATCGGACGCGACTTCAACGTCCTGGCGACGGAGGCCTTCAATCTCTATGGCGGAGAGGTCGGGGGCAATCCCGGCATGGCGTCCGCGCTCAGCATCGTGCTGATCATCTTGTCGATGATCATCGTGTTCGGTCAACGCTGGGTGCTGCGCAAGAACGTCTATCACAGCAACCTGATCAAGAAGCCGGAGCGCCAGCATGTCGGCGGGCTCAAGTCCGTCGGCCTGCACGTGCTGGCCTACGCGATCGTGCTGATCGGCGCCCTGCCGGCCATCATCGTGGTGCTGTTCTCGTTCCGGCGCACCAGCGGCCCTGTGTTCCAGCCCGGCTTGAGCCTGCAGAGCTACGAGAAGGTGATCTCGACGGTGTCCGATCCGATCTGGAACACCCTGCTGTTCTCGACCGTCGCGGTCGTCGCCATCGTGATCACCGGAACCCTGATCGGCTATCTGATCTCCCGGCGGCCGAACATCGCCACGGGAGCGCTCGACGCCACCCTCATGATCCCCTACGTGGTGCCGGGCATCGTGATGGGCATCGCCTTCATCACGCGGTTCAACGACCCGCCGCTGGCGCTCACGGGAACCGGCCTCATCATCATCATGGCGGTTTTCATCCGGCGCCTGCCGTATTCCGCCCGCTCGGTGGCCGCGGCCCTGAAGCAGGTCGGGCCGAACCTGGAGGATGCGGCGGTGAGCTTGGGCTACTCGCCCGGAAAGGCCTTCATGAAGGTGACGGTTCCGCTGATCGTGCCGGGCATCCTGGCCGGTGCCCTCATGAGCTTCGTAACGGCCATGAACGAGCTCTCGTCCTCCCTCGTCCTCTATGTCGGCAGCACGATCACCATGCCGGTGCGCATCTATCTCTCTGTCATGGACGGCGAGTACGGAACGGCCTCGGCCCTCTCCACGATCCTGCTCGTCATGACGGTGGTCGCCGTCTACGCCGCCTTCCATCTGTCGGGCCGCAAGGAGAGCGCGCTGCTGTAGCGCCGGGCCCTGATCCTATACCGAGAGGGGCATGCTGCGGGATGACCGCAGCGTGCCCCTTTTGCCATTCCGTCTTGACCTGCGGGCCAGGGCGCCTAAAAGCATGACCTGCAACTCCCTTGCAGTTGCCGACGCCGCATCGCGGCGCCTTTTTCCCCACGCGTGCCCCGTTCCCTGCGCCCCTGCCGGACGCAGTTCCTTTCTCAATCCCGGCTCTCGACGCCGGGGCCACGGAAGTTTTCGTCCCATGAGATCCGCCTTCCTGCGCAACGCAGTGGTCCTCGGCATGCTGTCCGCCGTCGGGCCCTTCGCCATCGACATGTACCTGCCGGCCTTTCCGGCCATCGCCCGCGAATTGCAGGCGGATGTCAGCGCCATCCAGATGAGCCTGATGAGCTTCTTCGTGGCGGTGGCTCTCTGCCAGGTCATCTACGGCCCGATCTCCGACCGGGTCGGCCGCAAGCCGCCGCTCTATGTCGGCTTGAGCCTGTTCGTCCTGGGAGCCATCGGATGCAGCTTCGCCCAGAGCCCGGAGGCGCTGATCGCCTTCCGGTTCCTGCAGGGCGTCGGGGCCTGCGCCAGCATGGTCATCCCGCGGGCGATCATCCGCGACCTTCACACCGGCGCCGAGGCCGCGCGGCTCATGGCGACCACGATGCTCGTCTTCAGCGTCTCGCCCATCCTGGCGCCCCTGGCCGGCAGCACCCTGGCCGAGTTCTTCAGCTGGCGCATCATCTTCTGGGCCATCGCGGCCATCGGGCTTGGAGGCCTGCTGGTGGTCGCCTTTCTGCTGCCGGAGACACGGTCGGCGGACCATGGTGCCGGCGCTAAACCCCGCGTCCTGGCGACCTACAAAAGCCTTCTCAAGGACCGTCACTTCCTCGGACTCGTGTTCATCGGCGGCCTGGGACAGGCGAGCTTCTTCTCCTATCTGGCGGGATCGTCCGTCGTGTTCATCGAGCATTTCGGCCTGTCGCCGTCGGGCTACAGCATGGTGTTCGCCTCGAACGCCATCGCGTTCATCGGCAGCGCCCAGTTCAACAGCACCCTGATGCGCCGCTTCGGGGCGGAGCGGGTGGTTCGCACCGCGCTGAGCGGGTTTGCGAGCCTCACCATGCTTCTGTTCCTCCTGACGCTGGCAGGCGTGGACAATCCCTTCGTGCTCTGGGGCCTGCTCTTCGTGTCCTTCGGCTGCCTCGGCTTCGTGATCCCCTCGACGGCCGTCCTGGCGCTCGAGAACCATGGGCCCGTCGCAGGGACCGCGTCCTCCCTGATGGGGACGCTGCAGCTCAGCACCGGCGCGCTCATGATCGTCCTTGTCAGCGCGTTCTTCGACGGGACCAGCCTGTCCATGGTCAGCGCCATTATGGCCTGCGGCCTCACGGCGTTTGCCTTGAGCCGGATGACCCTGCGCCCGGCGCGGGTCTATCCCTGAGTCGTCCTGCCCAGGATCCAGTCGCGGAAGGAGCGCACGAGGGCTGCCTCCGCCTTGGGTTCCGGATAGACCAGATAATAGGCGCCGCTGCTGAGAAGCTTCTGGGGAAAGAGGATTTCGAGCCGGCCGGACGCGAGCTCGTCCGCGATCAGGAAGTGCGGGATGAGGGCCGCGCCCAGGCCTGCCGCGGCCGCCTGCGCCACCATGGCGAACTGCTCGAAGCGCGGCCCCCGCAGCGGATTGCCGAGGTCGACGTTTGCGACCGCGAACCACTCGGCCCACGCGGTCGGGCGGGTGCTCTGCTGGAGCAGCGTGACCCGGGTCAGGTCCTGCGGCGAACGGATGTCCTCCCGCTCGCGATAGGCCGGGCTGCAGACGGGCACCGCCTCCTCGTTCATGAGGTGCTCGCAGACGGCGCCCGGCCAGTGGGGCTGCCCGAAATGGATGGCTGCGTCGAAGGGTTCCGTCGCGAAGTCGAAGGGGACGAGACGGACCCCGAAATTCACCGTCACGTCAGGATGCTGGGCGAAGAACTCGGGCATGCGCGGAATGAGCCAGCGGGTGCCGAAGGTCGGCAGGACCGCAAGGTTGAGGACCCCGTGGGTTCCGGACAGGGCGATGGCCTGATGGGTGGCGTCCGAGAGCTCCGCCAGCGTGCTTCGCACGTTGGCCGCATACATGCGCCCGACATCCGTCAGCACCACCCGCTGGCGCGATCGGCGGAACAGGGATACACCCAGCGAGTCCTCCAGATGCTGGATCTGGCGCGACACGGCGCTTTGGGTCAGATTCAGCTCCTCGGCAGCCCGGGACACGCTGCCATGGCGTGCGGTCGCCTCGAAGGCGAGGAGATTGCCGACATTGGGAAGAAAGCCACGGCGGAGCAAAGTTCATTCCGTTTTCGAATAACCTGCTTCGAAGATGTCGCTTTACTTGACGGCTGTCCAGGGTGATTTTGCCGCCCAAATTCAACAGGTTCGACCGGCCTTGCCGGCAACCGGAAGCGACGCACGAGAAGGAATTTCATCATGGCTGGCGCTCAGGATCTCGCAAGACTCCAGTGGGACGATCCGCTTCTCCTCGACGACCTCCTCACCGACGACGAGCGCATGATCCGGGACACGGCCCGGGCCTATGCCCAGGACAAGCTCCTGCCGCGGGTCATCGAGGCGTATCGCGAGGAGCGGACGGATCGCGAAATCTTCAACGAGATGGGCGAGCTCGGACTGCTCGGCGTCACCTTGCCTGAGGATTACGGCTGCGCCGGCGCATCCTACGTGGCCTACGGCCTCGTGGCGCGCGAAGTCGAGCGGGTAGATTCCGGCTACCGCTCCATGATGAGCGTCCAGTCCTCCCTCGTCATGTACCCGATCTATGCCTACGGCTCCGAGGAGCAGCGCCGGAAGTACCTGCCCAAGCTCGCCTCCGGCGAGTTCGTGGGCTGCTTCGGCCTCACCGAGCCGGATGCCGGCTCCGATCCGGGCGGCATGAAGACCCGCGCCGAGAAGATCGATGGCGGCTACCGCCTGACCGGCACCAAGATGTGGATCTCGAATTCGCCGATCGCCGACGTGTTCGTGGTCTGGGCGAAGTCGGCCGCCCACGACAACCAGATCCGCGGCTTCGTGCTGGAGAAGGGCATGAAGGGCCTCTCGGCTCCGAAGATCGGCGGCAAGCTCTCGCTCCGCGCCTCCATCACGGGCGAGATCGTCATGGACGGCGTCGAGGTCGGCGAGGACGCGCTCCTGCCGAACGTGTCGGGCCTCAAAGGCCCGTTCGGGTGCCTGAACCGGGCGCGCTACGGCATTTCCTGGGGGGCGATGGGTGCGGCCGAGGATTGCTGGCATCGGGCGCGCCAGTACACCCTTGATCGCAAGCAGTTCGGCAAGCCGCTCGCCGGCACGCAGCTGGTCCAGAAGAAGCTCGCCGACATGATGACCGAGATCACCCTCGGCCTCCATGCCTCCCTGCGGGTCGGCCGCCTCTTCGACGAGGGCCGTCTCGCGCCGGAGATGATCTCCCTGGTCAAGCGCAACAATTGCGGCAAGGCGCTGGAGATCGCCCGCACGGCCCGCGACATGCACGGCGGCAACGGAATCCAGGAGGAATATCACGTGATGCGCCACGCGCAGAACCTGGAGACGGTGAACACCTACGAGGGCACGCACGACGTCCATGCCCTCATCCTCGGCCGCGCCCAGACGGGTCTGCAGGCGTTCTTCTAAGCAGGACGGGCTAAGGTCATGACGAAGCCGCTGGAGGGCCTCAAGGTCCTGGAACTCGCCCGGATCCTCGCCGGCCCCTGGGTCGGCCAGCTCCTGGCGGATCTCGGCGCCGATGTGGTGAAGGTGGAGCGGCCGGGCGCGGGCGACGATACCCGCGGCTGGGGCCCGCCCTTCATCGAAGGTGCCGACGGTGGCGATCTCTCGGCGGCCTACTTCCACTCCTGCAATCGCGGCAAGCGCTCGATCGCGGTCGACTTCGAGACAACGGAAGGGCAGGACCTCGTGCGCAAGCTCGCGGCCCATGCCGACGTGGTCATCGAGAACTTCAAGGTCGGCGGCCTCAAGAAATACGGCCTGGACTACGAGAGCCTGAAGGCGGTCAATCCCCGGCTCGTCTACTGCTCGATTACCGGCTTCGGCCAGAACGGCCCCTATGCGGCCCGTGCCGGCTACGACTTCATGATCCAGGGCATGGGCGGAATCATGGACCTGACCGGCGACCCGGAAGGTGAGCCGCAGAAGATCGGCGTCGCCTATGTGGATATCTTCACCGGGGTCTATTCCGTGGTCGGAATCCTGGCCGCTCTCCGCCGCCGGGATGTGACCGGGGAGGGGGCTCACCTCGATATGGCGCTTCTCGACGTGCAGACGAGCGTCCTGGCCAACCAAGCCATGAACTATCTCGCGTCCGGCAGGGCGCCTCGGCGCATGGGCAATGCCCATCCCAACATCGTGCCGTACCAGGTTTTCCCCGTTTCGGACGGGCATGTCATCGTGGCGGTTGGCAATGACGGGCAGTTCGCCCGCTTCGTCTCCGTGCTCGGGGAGCCGGAGCTTGCGCAGGACGAGCGCTTCCGGACCAATGCGGGACGGGTGCGCCACCGGCCGGAGCTGGTTCCCGTCTTGACGGGCCTGACCCTCGGGATGACCCGCGACGGGCTGCTGT
Organism: Pseudomonadota bacterium; assembly: GCA_023426505.1. GTDB lineage: Bacteria > Pseudomonadota > Alphaproteobacteria > Rhizobiales > Beijerinckiaceae > Microvirga. Next base: position 7,547 of record JAFAAP010000256.1, on the reverse strand, counting down.
CCGCCCTCGAAGCTCAGGGGGTTCCGGCGGGGCCGATCAACACGGTCGCCGACGTGTTCGCGGACCCTCAGGTCGTCGCCCGCGGCATGAAAATCGACCTTCCTTCCTCGGCCGCAAAGGGCGGGGCGATCCCGTCGGTGCGTTCGCCCATCATGATCGATGGCGAACCCATGGCGGCCGGCAAGCCGTCGCCGCGCCTTGGGGAGCACACGGAGGAAGTCTTGAGCGATCCGTCCTGGATCGCCTGAGGGGCCGGATCGCCTATTCGGCGATGCCCTTGCTCACGAGGCGCTCGATAGCCTTCACGATCCGCTCGCGGTCGCCCTCTGAGAAGGGGCTGAGATCGTGCATCTCGAGATTGCTCAGTCCCTCCACGGCGAGCCAGCCCAGCAGGGCGGCATCCAGATCGTCCGAATTCGCCTTCAGGTTGTCGAGCGTCTCCTTGATGACGTGACGGACAGGATCCAGGAGTCGCGGGTTCTCCGCAGAGGCCGCCAGCATTCCGTTGGCGACGTCCTTCATGGCGCTCCCCCGCATCTTCAGCAGGGCCGCGATGCACAGCCGCGCCTCCAGGTTGCGGCACGGCTCCGTTTGCCTTCGAAGCGCCTCCTTTTCCATGGAGACTTCGTCGACGATGCGCTGGATCATCCCCTGAAGCAGCGCTTCCTTGTTGGGAAAATTGTAGAGAAGACCGCCTTTGCTGAGGCCTGCCCGCTCCGCGACCGCCTCCAGCGTCAAACGCCCAGACCCGATCTCGCTGACCAGTTCAGCCGCCGCATCGAGAATTTTTTCTCTTGAACTCTTGCGGCCTCGGGCGCAAACGAACATTTCAACCTCTTGTACTGAACCGTCCAGACGGTATATAAAAGGTTCCCGAGCCTTGGCGTCAAGGGTAAGTTGCGCTAAAGGCCCAGCCTCCTCAAACAGATAGCAGTTCGGACCTACCGAACTCGGAATGTCGGAACAAGCCCATGAAACGGCGCATCGTAGTCTCTCTTGTGTTCATTCTAGCGGTTGGACTCTGCGCCGGGTTGATCTGGTTCAACTTCTTCCGCGACAAGATGATCCAGAACTTCTTCGCCAACATGCAGCAGCCCGCGCAGGTCGTGTCGGCCGCGAAGGTCGAGGCGAAGACCTGGACTCCTGGCGTCAGCGCCATCGGCACGGCCCGGGCGGCGAACGGCGTGGAGCTGGCGTTCGAGACAGCCGGCATCGTCAAGGAAATCAAGTTCAAGGCCAACCAGAGCATCAAGGCCGGCGAGGTCCTCGTGCAACTCGACGACACGGTCGAGCGCGCGGACATCCAGGACGTCCAGGCGAACGTGAAGACGGCCGAAAGCAACTTCGAGCGCGCGAAGACGCTGTCGTCCCGCGGCTATGGCACGGAAGCCAATTTCGACCAGGCGAGCGCCGTGCTGGCGGCGGCCCGCTCCCGCCTTGCCCGCCTTCAGGCGACCATCGACCAGAAGGCTCTCAAGGCGCCGTTCTCGGGCGTGATCGGCATTTCGCGGGTCGACATCGGTCAGTACCTCCAGCCCGGCACGGTCATCGCGAGCTTCCAGGACCTGGCATCGATGAAGGTTGACTTCACCGTTCCCGAGCAGGCTGCGAGCAAGATCAAACTGGGGCAGGAGGTGCGTGTCGGCGTGATGGAGGGCAATCTCCCCTTCACCGGCAAGGTTACCGGCAAGGACCCGCGCGTGGATCCCAAGACCCGGCTCGTCTCCGTCCAGGCCCTCATCGAGGACAACAAGGACGGGGCCATTCTGCCCGGTCAGTTCCTGCACGTGGAGGCGGTTCTGCCGCCGGAGCCCAACGTCATCACCGTGCCGCAGACGGCCGTCATCACCAGCCTCTACGGCGACTACGTCTATACGATCGAACAGCAAGAGAAGGCAGGCCAGCAGGTCCAGGTGGTCAAGCAGGTCTTCGTGAAGACCGGCCGCCGCCGCGGGGGTTCCCTCGAGGTCCTGTCAGGCATCGAGCCCGGTCAGCAGGTGGTCGCCTCGGGACAGAACAAGCTCCAGGCGGGCGCGACCGTCAAGATCGACAACAGCATCGACGTGACGAAGTTCGACACGACGAAGCTCGCGAACGGGCAGTAGGCATCAAGCCATGAGTTTCACAGAACTTTTCATCCGCCGCCCCGTCTTGTCGATGGTGGTGAGCCTCCTGATCCTGCTGCTCGGCGCGCAGGGACTGATGAGCCTTCAGGTTCGTCAGTACCCTGAGGTCGAGGAGACCACGATCACCATCACGACCACTTATACGGGCGCCAGCGCCGACCTGATGCAGGGCTTCATCAGCACGCCCATCGCCAAGTCGGTCGCCAGTGCCGAGGGCGTGGACTACGTCACGTCGCAGAGCCGCCTCGGTCTCAGCACGGTCTCCGTGCGCATGCGGCTGAACACAGATCCCAATGCGGCCTTGACCGAAGTGACGTCCAAGGTCCAGCAGGTGCGCGCGCAGCTGCCGACCGACGCCGAGGATCCGGTGATCGTGAAGGGCACGGGCCAGACCTTCGCCCTCATGTACATCACCTTCGCCAGCACGGAGATGAATCCGGAGCAGGTCTCCGAATTCCTAACCCGCGTCGTGCAGCCGCGCTTCGCCACCCTCGAGGGCGTCGGCAACGCCGAGATCCTCGGTGGACGCGACTTCTCCATGCGCGTCTGGATCGACCCGGTTCGGCTTGCCGCCCGTGGCGTCACGGCCGGTGACGTCGTCTCCGCGATCCGGGCGAGCAACTTCCTGGCGGCGCCCGGCAAGACGCAGAACGAGTACGTGGCCTACGCGCTCGAGATGCAGACCACGTTCCAGACCCCGGAGTCGTTCGCGACCCTGCCGATCCGCTCCAATGGCGACCAGGTCGTGCGCCTGCGCGACGTCGCCGACGTGGCGCTCGGGCCGAAGAGCACAGACACCAAGGTGAGCTTCAACGGCAAGGAAGGCACCTTCATCGGCATCACGCCGACGCCTTCCGCCAACCCGCTCACGGTCGCCGAGGAGGTGACGAAGGCGATCGACGCCATCCGGCCGACCCTGCCGAAAGGCATGACGGTCGAGATCGTCTACGACGCGTCGAACTTCATCTCGGCCTCGATCGAGGAGGTGTTCAAGACCATCGGCGAAGCGGCGCTCATCGTGATCGTCGTCATCCTGCTCTTCCTGGGCTCCTTCCGTTCGGTGCTGATCCCGATCGTGACGATTCCGCTGTCGCTGGTCGGCGTCTGCTTCGTGCTCTATGCGCTGGGCTACTCGATCAACCTGCTCACGCTGCTCGCGATGGTGCTCGCCATCGGCCTCGTGGTCGACGACGCGATCGTGGTGCTGGAGAACATCCACCGCCACATCGAGGAGGGCCTGAAGCCGGTCGACGCGGCCATCGTCGGCATGAAGGAAATCTTCCTGCCGATCGTGTCCATGACGATCACGCTTGCGGCCGTGTATGCCCCGATCGGCTTCACGCAGGGCCTCACCGGCGCGTTGTTCAGGGAGTTCGCCTTCACGCTCGCCGGGTCGGTCATCATTTCGGGCATCATCGCCGTGACGCTGTCGCCCATGATGTCGTCGAAGCTGTTGAAGCCGCACGGCCATGGCGGGCAGACGGGCTTCGCCGGCTTTGTGGACCGCACCTTCACGCGCGTCGAGAACTGGTATTCGAGGCGCCTGAAGGGTTCGCTCGACTACCGGCCGGTGACGCTCCTCATCGTCGTCGCGCTGCTCGGCACCACGGGCTTCCTGTTCATGAAGACCCCGTTCGAGCTTGCGCCTGAGGAGGATCAGGGCGCCTATCTGGGCCTCGTGCAGGTTCCGCAGTATGCGACGCCGGATTACACCCAGGCCTTCTCGACCCAATTCACCAACGCGGCCGAGACGATCCCCGAGATCGACGACAGCTTCCTGATCATCGGCATCGACGGTGGCGGCAGCGGCTTCGTCGGCTTCAAGCTCAAGGAATGGAGCGAGCGCACGAAAAAGGGCGCGCAGACCAAGCAGGAGATCCAGAACCTCCTGAACCAGAATGCGGGCGTTCAGGCCTTCGTGTTCGCGCCGCCTTCGCTGCCGGGCGCCGGTGGCGGTCTGCCGATCCAGTACGCCCTGCGTACGATCGGCGATCCGGCTCAGGCCTACGAGGTCGCGGAGCAGGTGAAGCAGCGCGCCATGAAGTCCGGCAAGTTCATCGTGGTGCAGAACTCGATGAGCTACCAGACCCCGCGGGCGAAGATCATCATCGATCGCGACCGCGCAGCGGCTCTGGGCGTGCCGGTCAGCGAGATCGGCAACACTCTCGGGGCTCTCGTGGGCGGTGCGCCGATCTCCAAGTTCGATCGCGACAACCGCAGCTACGACGTCATCAGCCAGGTGCGCCAGACGGACCGCCTGAACCCCGAGCGGCTCGGCGAGTATTACGTGCGAGCCGCCGACGGCTCCATGGTGCCGATCTCCGCCTTGGTGAAGATCGAGACGAACGCGGCGCCCGCTTCGATCGAGCAGTTCAACCAGTTGAACTCGGCGACGCTTTCCGCGCTGCCGCTTCCGGGGGTGACCACGTCGGAAGGACTGCAGGTCCTGCGCTCGATCGCCAAAGAGGTCATGCCGCAGGGCTTCTACGAGGACTTCGCCGGCCAGTCGCGCCTGGAGATCCAGGAGGGCAGCTCGATCCTGCTCGCCTTCGGGCTCGCCATCATCGTGATCTATCTGGTGCTGGCGGCGCAGTTCGAGAGCTTCCGTGACCCGTTCATCATCATGATGTCGGTTCCGCTCTCGATGTTCGGCGCGATGATCTTCCTCAACCTGGGCCTGGCGACACTCAACATCTACACGGAGGTCGGCCTGATCACTCTGGTAGGACTGATCACGAAGCACGGCATCCTGATGGTGGAGTTCGCCAACGACCTGAAGGAGAAGCACGGGATCAGCCGGCGTCAGGCGATCGAGGAAGCCGCCAAGGTGCGCCTGCGTCCGATCCTGATGACCACGGCCGCCATGGTGCTCGGCGTCGCGCCGCTGCTCTACGCCAGCGGGGCCGGCGCGGCTGCCCGCTTCTCCATGGGCCTGGTGATCGCCTCCGGCATGTCGATCGGAACGATCTTCACGCTGTTCGTCGTACCGATGTTCTACACCTTCATCTCGCGGGAGACCAAGAAGGCGGAGCATGCGGACGAGATGCAGCAGGTCCACCATCGGGCACTCGCTGCGGAATGAAGAAAAGGCCGGGCAACTTGCCCGGCCTTTTCATTTCTAAGCCTTGGGAAAAAGGGCGGCGCTTGCGAAGCGGCCGCCCTTTCTTTTAGCGGGCGATCTCGCCCTCGACTTCGACGAACGGCGACAGGTTCTTGAACCCGGCCTGTTCGGCCGCTTTCTTGACGGCCTCGGCCACCTCGGTCGAATGAACCTCGACCGTCTCGCCGGTCTTGGTGCAGACGAACATCACCTTCATGGCGTTCACGTCCGGCTGGCCGTGGGAGACGATATAGGAGTTCTGCGTCGCGAGACGGTGCACGAGACCGGCATCACGCAGGAAGTCCAGCGCCCGGTAGATCGTGACCGGAGCGAGGCGCTTCTTGTCACTGCTCAGGCGGTCCACGAGGTCGTAGGCACCGACCGGTCCTCCGCTCTGGACGAGTTCGCGGTAGACGCGCTCGCGGATAGGTGTCAGCCGCAGATTGTTCTCGCGGCACAAGTCGTCGGCGCGACGGAGGAGGTTCTCCTCTTCCTCTTTTTTGAGGGCTCGGGCGCTCATGTACCTGGCTCCTGTTATTACGAATCCTACATGTTCATATAGGTAAAGCTTGGCTTGCACAATGTGGTATCGTTGCAATTTCTACTTGCAATTCTGCACAATCAAGAGGACACATGTCCATGGCCAGAGCACGCTCGAGGATGACCTGGAAGCTTCTAAGTTACGTTAGGGAAACAGCTTTCCGGCGCGAGTCTAACACGTCACTTCGCGCAACTTTCGCAAAGACCCCGCACCTCGACGGTCACTTTCTTCGGCAAAAAAGCGTTGGATTCGCTCCAATAGGTCAGGCGCTCACTGATTTGTGAGTCCGTGAACTCCTTCACGGAGCCGCATTCCTCGCAGATCGCGAAGGCCGCCATGTCGTGGTGGTGGGGGTGCCGGCAGGTCACGTATGCGTTCAGGCTCTCGAGCCGGTGAGCCAGGCCCTTCTCAATCAGCTTGTCGAGGGAACGATAGACGGTCGGGGGCGTGACGGCGCCCTTCGCCCGCATCCGATCGAGAACCTCGTAGGCCGAGAGCGGATTCTGCGCAGCCGTCAGGATCCGATAGACGCGCTTTTGCGTCTCGTTCAGCTCGTCCAGGGCATGGGCGTGATGCGTCGAGGCCATCGGAAATCCACCTGCTACGATCCGTATATAGGCCCTCATCTGGGATTGTTGAATGAGAGCCTGGAACGACCTTGGTGACCGAGTGTCGCCCTGCTTGCAAGTGCCCGTGCGCCGCGTCCGCGGCTAAACATCCACCCAGGCGGCCTTCCGCTGCGAGGAGCGGACTGCTGCATCGATGAATCTGACACCCCTGACGCCATGATCCACCGTCGGGACCTGAAGCGACAGCGGATCGGGCTTACGGCCCTCCAGTCGCGCGGCGATCTGCTCCGCCACATCCGTGTAGATCTGGGCGAAACCCTCGAGATAGCCCTCGGGATGACCGCCCGGGATGCGCGAGGCCGCACGCGAAATGTCGCTGGCGCCGGCGCCGTTGCGGCGGATGAGGCGCGGCGGTTCCCCCAACGGAGAGAACACGAGCAGGTTCGGGTTCTCCTGGTTCCATTCGAGCCCGCCCTTCTCGCCATAGACGCGGATGCGAAGGCCGTTCTCCTGGCCCGTGGCCACCTGGCTGCACCAGAGCTGGCCGCGGGCGCCGGAGGCGAAGCGCAGCATCATATGGGCATTGTCGTCCAGTCGGCGGCCTTCCACGAAGGTATGGAGTTCGGCCGCGAGAGACGCGACCTCGTCGCCGACGATGAACTCGGCCAGGTTGAACGCGTGGGTGCCGATATCGCCGACCGAGCCTGCCGGGCCGGACCGGGCCGGATCCGTGCGCCACTCGGCCTGCTTGTTGCCGGTCTCCTCCGTACGGGTGGCGAGCCAATCCTGCGCGTACTCCACCTGCACCACGCGGATGGCTCCCAGATCCCCGTTTTGCACCATGGCGCGCGCCTGCCGCACCAGCGGATAGCCGGTGTAGTTGTGCGTCACGGCGAAAATCACTCTCGACTCCCGGGCCAGCTTCGCAAGCTGGTCGGCCTCGCGCCGCGTCGTCGTCAGGGGCTTGTCGCAGATCACATGGATGCCCGCCTTGAGGAAGGCACGTGCGGCCGCCGCGTGAGCGTGGTTCGGCGTCACGATGGCAACGGCATCGATGCCGTCCTTCAGGCGCTTCTCGCGCCGGGCCATCTCGTTGAAGTCGCCATAGACGCGGTCGGGCTTCAGGAGGAGATCCTCTCCGGAGAGCCGCGCGCCCTCCGGGGCGGACGAGAGCGCGCCGGCGCCGAGTTCCCAGCGGTAGTCCAGGCGGG
>JAFAAP010000173.1 GCA_023426505.1 Pseudomonadota bacterium | reverse complement strand
GAGAGTGGGGAACGCCAACCTTATGAACAGTGCGGCCACCAGCCCCGTCAAGCTTCGCGAGTAGCATCAGAGGCAGGTGCTCCCGTAGGTCGATTGGCTCTGGCGCCAAGCCCATATAAATCCACTTTGGTCCGCAGTGGTGGAGGCTGCGCCAATGCCATAAATAGTCGTATTCGCGACCTGGAGGCGTGCCGGATGTCGGCATCGGGAGTATAATTTCTGCTGTAGTCCACCACAGGCGACGGAGCGCTCACCATGAAATCCATTCTGGTGCCGGTCGAGCAACATGGATTCATCCGCGCAGTCCTGGATGCTGCCGTGTCGGTCGCCAGCCGCTTCGGCAGCCATGTGGAGGGCTTGGCGCTCGGTCCCGATATCCCCAATGTGATTGCCTTTGACGTTCCCACCGGCTGGACCATTCTGAGCGAGCCTGAGCAGCGGGATCTGATAGAGCGCTCCCGTGAGGTCTTCAATGCCTTTATGCTCTCCTGTGGGATTCCACAGGAGGCAGAGGGGCCGGACGGCGTGTCCTGCACCTGGACGGGCCGCCAACTGTTCGGGGACACTTACGTTGGCAGCTTCGGCCGGGTGTTCGATCTCATCGTGCTCGGCCGGCCTGGATCGTCCAATGCGCCGCCGCGACTGGCCACGGTCGAAGCGGCGCTGTTCGAAAGCGGTCGTCCTGTGCTGCTGGTTCCGCCCTCCTCTCCGGGCTTCAACGGCGACACGGTCGTGGTCGCCTGGAACGGGAGTACGGAAACAGCCCGCACCGTGGCGCTCGGGATGCCCATTCTTGCACAGGCCCGGTATGTGACCGTCCTGACGCTGGAGGGCTGGAGCGTGGAGGGCCCGTCGGGTGAGAACCTGGCTCGTCGCCTCGAACGACACGGCATCAGGGCTGAGGTGGCAACCCGCAGCCTGAAATCTCGCTCCCCCGGCGAGGCGATCCTGGAGTATGCTGCGGCCTTGCATGCGGATCTGCTCGTCAAAGGCGCCTACACCCAAAGCCGGCTCCGACAGATGATCTTCGGCGGTGCCACGAGCCATGTTCTCGCCCATGCCAAGCTGCCGGTCCTGATGGCGCACTAAGAAGACAGGCAGGTGCCGAGAAGCCCGGATCGGTGCCCGTCACCTTCGACCCTGGAGGAGGTTGCGATGAATGCCGCCGACAAACGAACGGACTTGGCCGTCCAAGTCGTCACGGGAGGCTCGACGGAGAAGGCGCCGAGCGGCCAGGGGTCACCTTGGTTGCGCTCTTCGTATCGTGAGGACGTGAACGAGGCGCCAGTTATGGTGGATCAGCAGCCGGTCGATGTCGAGACCGAAAAGCCCCTGATAGAGAATACCCCGGTTGAGGGCTGGAGTTCAGATGCGGTAGACGCTGAGGCCGAGATCTCCTTCCTGCCCGACGAGTAGGAGATCAGGTTAATCGTCGGCGTAGCGTCAGACGAGACCGTCCCATTGGCTAAAAACTGCGCGGCAAGCGAAGTGCGCCTGGGTGGTATGGTGCGCAGCTGGTCTGAGGACCTCGCCGTCCAATGCTACAATGGCTCTGCTGCTCTGAGATCCTGACAGGATAGACCTCAGCGTGGCCGATCGCGCCCTAATGCCGTGCAGGAGGGATACCATGCTATCGACGAACGACCAGAACAGCGTACGGCCGCTGCGCCCTGCCATTCCCGCCCCGGCCTTCCCCACCACCTCGGCCGAGTTCATCAACGTCATGGCGCACTATCACCGTGCCGAGATTGCCCGCATGGCCGGCTGGCGCGACCGGATCGACCGCACCACTAACTGGGCCATCACCGTGGTGGCGGCCATGCTGTCGGTCTCGCTCTCAACGCCAACCGCCCACCATGGCGTGCTGCTCTTTGCCATGGTGCTGGTCCTGCTGCTGCTGGTGATCGAGGCCCGCCGCTACCGCTTCTTTGATGTTTACCGCAATCGCGTGCGCCGGATGGAGCGCAACTACTATGCGCAGATCTTCTCACCCGAGGAGGGAACAACAGAGGATTGGATCCACAAGCTGGGCGACGATCTCAGACGCCCCCTGTTCCTGACCAGTCAGAGCCAGGCCATTTCGCGTCGGCTACGCCGCAACTACTGCTGGATGTTTCTGATCCTGCTGTTTGCTTGGCTGGTCAAGACTACATTCATCCGGATGCAGGAGAGTGCTGCCGAGGCGCACCTCGTCACTTCGGTTGAAGAGTGGGCTCGCAATGCCGCGGTTGGGCCTGTGCCTGGCTGGGCAGTGATCGCCACGGTCGCGCTCTTCTATAGCTGGATCCTCTTTGCCTCACTGCGCCGTCCGAAAGGAGAGGGCGAACTGGCCTTCGGCAACGTTCATGTCTGACGGATTCCTCTCCAGAGCCTGGACCTTGTTGCGGCAGCGCATAAGACTTAGAGGCTGGTGGGCAATTTTATTGCTCGATCTAAGTAGTTGATTCACCATAGGTTTGGGGCTGGGCCGCTGAGGCGGATGCGGGCTGTTTGATGATCCGGGAGCCCCGCCATGGATGTCTGTTCCTA
>JAFAAP010000147.1 GCA_023426505.1 Pseudomonadota bacterium | reverse complement strand
GGTCGTCCCGTAGGCAAGGGCCTACGCCGCGGTCCAGCCGCCGTCCATCGACAGGTTCGCGCCGGTGATCTGGCTGGCCGCGTCGGAGCAGAGGAAGACCGCCGTGGCCGCGACCTGCTCGGGCGTCACGAACTGCTTGGTGGGCTGGGCCTCGAGCAGCACGTCGTTGATCACCTGCTCCTTGGTGAGCCCCCGCGCCTTCATGGTGTCGGGGATCTGCCTCTCGACGAGCGGCGTCCAGACGTAGCCGGGGCTGATGCAGTTGACCGTGATGCCGTTCCCGGCAACTTCGAGCGCCACCGTCTTGGTGAGGCCGGCAATGCCGTGCTTGGCCGCAACGTAGGCCGATTTGAACGGAGAGGCGACGAGCGAATGGGCAGAGGCCGTGTTGATGATGCGGCCCCAGCCGCGCTTCTTCATGCCCGGCACCGCGGCCTTGATGGCGTGGAACGCGGACGAGAGATTGATCGCGATGATCTGGTCCCATTTCTCGGCCGGGAAGTCCTCCACCGGCGACACGTGCTGGATGCCGGCGTTGTTGACCAGGATGTCGACGCTCCCGAAGGTCTCCTCGGCCTGACGGATCATCTGAGCAATCTGATCCGGCTTCGACATATCGGCGGGCGAGTAGATCGCCTTGACGCCGAACTCGCTCTCGATGCCGGCCCGGATCTTCTCGATCTCGTCCGCCGGCCCGAAGCCGTTGATGACGACGTTCGCGCCCTCCGCCGCGAAGGCGCGGGCGATGGCGAGGCCGATGCCGCTGGTCGAGCCCGTGACAACGGCGTTCTTGGATTTCAGGGTCATGAAACGCTCCGGATATGCCTCAAGGTTGGGCACCGATCGATGGATCTGACATAGCATGATGCGTCGAACGAGGGTAAACCGACCTTAGACGCAGGGAAATGGGTGGCCTCATCCGCTCATGCCATGGATGCATGCCCTCCCGTGTTCTCCTGCCGTTGCGGTATTCCGGCCGATGTGGAAAGGCCGGATCGCGTAGACATGACCAACGAGGCATCGTGAGCACACCGAGAGTCCTTGCCTGCGGCGACAGCGCCCTGTCCGTGGAGTTCGGCGATACGGTCGATCCGGATCTCAACGGCAAGGTACTCGCGCTCGACGAGATCCTGCGGGGGCGCGCCCCTGCCGGCCTGCTGGAGACCGTCCCGACCTACCGCTCGCTCCTGGTGCAGTTCGACCCCACCGTGACGGATTACGACGCTCTCGCGCGCCTTCTAGCCGACGAGGCTGAAGGCCTCGCGCCGCAGGCTTCGTCCGGAAGGCGCTGGAGCGTTCCCGTGCTCTATGGGGACCCGTACGGCATTGATCTTAACGAAATCGCCGAACGGCACGGGCTGACGGTCCGCCAGGTCATCGACCTCCATGCCGGCGCAGTCTACCGCGTCTACATGATCGGCTTCCTGCCGGGCTTCGCCTATCTCGGGGGCCTCGATCCAAAGCTCGTCACTCCGCGCCGCACGCAGCCGCGCGCGAAGATCCCGAGCGGCTCGATCATCATCGGTGGCGCGCAAGCGGCGGTCGGCTCCATCGAATGCCCGAGCGGCTGGCATATTCTAGGCCGCACCCCGGTCCGCAGCTACGCGCCTGAGCGTGACCCGGCCTTCCTGCTGGCCGCCGGCGACGAGGTGGTGTTCGCGCCCATCGACGCCTCCCGGTGGGATGCTCTGGAGAGGGCCGCTCTCGCCGGCGAGCCCGTGGCCGAGGAGGTCAGCCGATGATCAGCCTTGAGGTCAAGGCCTGCGGCCCGATGACGAGCCTCCAGGACCACGGGCGCGCCGGCTACCAGCGTTTCGGCGTCTCGCCCTCCGGCGCCATGGACTTCCGATCCCTCGCAGTTGCCAACGCCCTGGTGGGCAACCCGCCCGACGCGGCCGGGATCGAGTTCGTCAATCTCGGCGGCGCCTTCACCTGCGCGGGCGGCGATATGCGCATCGCGCTGGTCGGCGCCGACTGCACCCTGACGATCGACGGCGCGCAGATCCCGGCGCAAACCTCCGTCCTCCTGAAGGAGGGTCAGACGGCGCAGGTCGGCCATGCCCGATCCGGCACCTTCGCGTATCTGGCGGTCGCCGGAGGCTTCGCGGTGGAGCCGCAGCTCGGCAGCCTGTCGTTCCATCTGCGGTCACGCCTCGGCGGGCTGAACGGTTCGCCGCTCAAGGCGGGTGACCGCCTTCCCTGCGATGCGGGCGCGCAGGCGGGCGAGCCGATGCACCTGCCGGTCGACCTTCGCGGCGGCGAGGATCCGATCCGGGTGATGCTCGGTCCGCAGGACGATTACTTCACGCCGGGCGCGATCGACACCTTCCTGTCGGAGGAGTTCACGGTCAGCCCGCAGGCGGACCGGATGGGCTTCCAGCTCACCGGCCCCCGCATCGAGCACGCCAAGGGCTTCAATATCGTGTCCGACGGGATCGTGACCGGACACATCCAGATCCCTGGCAGCGGCCAGCCGATCGTTCTCATGCGCGACCGGCAGACGGCGGGCGGATATCCGAAGATCGCCACCGTCATCAGTGCGGATCTCGACCGCTTCGCGCAGCTCCGCCCGGGCTCACCCGTCCGCTTCAGGGCGGTCGACCGGACCGAGGCGGTGGCGGCCGCACGGGCATACCGGGACTGGATCGCGGCCCTACCTGGAGCCCTCGTGCCCGTCCGCTTCGATCTCACGACCGAGCACCTGCTCAGCGTGAACCTGATCGGCGGCGCGGTGGACGCCCTGTCGCGGTAAGTTGCGCCGGACGCCTGCTCACGGGAAAATCAGCGCATCCGTCGAGGAACTGCAATATAACTGTCATCATCCCGTTCCATGGAACAGGAGCCCCTGCCACACTCCCTTGGAATGGAACTCATGGCGAAGAAGAAAGCGAAGTCACAAACGGACGTCCTCGGCTTCAAGCTCCCCAAGAGCCTGCGGAAGGCGGGCTGGCTCGACGACCTGCTGCAGTCCGAGATCGGCCGGACGATCCTGGCCGAAGC
>JAFAAP010000087.1 GCA_023426505.1 Pseudomonadota bacterium | reverse complement strand
GGACACGCCCGGCTCGCCTGCGGAGAGACTTCGCCAGTCATGGCGTCGGCCCAGGAACCCACCGAGGCGGGGGCGCGCCTCGCGGCGTGACACGCGGCAGGAAGCCCCTCCGTTCACAAAGGGGAGGGTGGCCATCAACGATCTGCCGCTCAAGAAGAAAGTGGGCGACAATCCGCTCCTGATCATCGCCGGGATCGGTGCCCGTGTGGCGTGCCCGGAGCAGCGGCCGGCAGCCACCTGATGTGACCTGGACGGCTCTATGGATTGCACCACCAAAGGCAATTGCATGCCAGCCGGATTGCGGCCTAATGACACACATGAGACCTGAGCTCGAGGGCAGCAATCCTCACATAATCAGACCGTCCTCAAGGTCGGCGAATTTCGCTGCCCGACCCAGTCCGGATGTTGAACGCTACCTCTCAAAGCAGGAGCAAACCTCAAGCTAGGAGGATCGCTCAGTTCTATCGCGCTTCGATTAGACCTTTCCGGTCAGTCGCACGTTCTAGCGGAGGGTGGCCGCGAGGCTCGAGCTCACCTGATACCTGAGAGGCAGCCAATGACACGCGCAAAACTGTTCGCGCCCTTTAGGGTGGGAGAGCTCGAACTCGCCAATCGTATCGTGATTGCACCTATGTGCCAGTATTCGGCTGAGAATGGATGCATGACCGACTGGCACCTGATCCATCTGGGTCAGCTCGCCCTCTCGGGTGCCGCGCTCTTGACCATCGAGGCAACGGCTGTCGTGCCGGAGGGCCGCATCACCTACGCCGATGTCGGTCTCTATTCGGACGAATGCGAGGCTGCCATGCGCCGCGTCCTGGACAGCATCCGACGCTGGTCCGATATGCCGATAGCCATTCAACTCGCCCACGCAGGGCGGAAGGCTTCCACCGAGGTGCCTTGGAAAGGGGGAAAGCAGGTCCGGCCCGATCATCCTGACGGATGGCAGACGGAGGCGTCCTCGGCCATCCCACACGATGTGGGGGAGGTCTCCCCCGTGGCCTTGGATGAGCGCGGCCTAGCCCGGGTGCGCAATGCCTTTGCCGACGTGGCCAAGCGTGCTGCCCGGCTCGACATCGGTGCCGTTCAGATCCATGCGGCCCATGGTTACCTGCTCCACCAGTTTCTGTCGCCTTTATCCAACCGGCGGGAGGACGCCTACGGCGGTTCCCTCGAGAACCGGATGCGCTTCCCGCTTGAGGTATTCGACGCCGTCCGGGCGGCGTTTCCAGCGGAGCGCCCCGTAACTGTGCGCGTGTCGGGTACCGATTGGGCTGAGGGTGGGTGGACCATTGAAGAGACTGTCGCGTTTGCACAGGTGCTTGAGGCCCACGGATGCAGTGCACTCCACGTCTCTAGCGGCGGGCTCAGCTCGGCGCAGCGGATCCCGGTGGGACCAAGCTATCAGATCCCGCTCGCCCGTGCGGTCAAGGTAGCCACCACGATGCCGGTGATCGCCGTGGGGCTCATCACTGACTTCGTGCAGGCGGAAGCCATCCTCAGTACGGGCGATGCCGACCTGATCGCTCTGGCCCGTGCCATTCTCTACGATCCCCGTTGGCCCTGGCACGCGGCTGCGCATTTTGGTGCTGCCGTCAAGGCTCCGAACCAATATCTTCGCTCCCAACCCCACCAGTTTCCGCGTCTCTTTGACATTCGTGCTGATGACTGAGGGTTCACTAGGCAAACAATTAATGGGCTATATCACCTTCTATCAGGTCGAAGTGGCACACGACCTCATCAACATCTTCGGTTCGGCCTGTTCAAGCGGCGGTCCGGCAGGGCAACCCGTATGTTAGGAGACTGAGGCTATGGATTATGTGAAGCTTGGCCGCTCAGGGCTTGAGGTCTCGCGCCTCTGCCTCGGCTGCATGACGTATGGAACTCCCGATCGCGGCAACCACCCTTGGACGCTCGATGAGGAGCAGAGCCGCCCCTTCATTAAACGTGCGCTGGAGCTTGGCATTACGTTCTTCGATACGGCCAACGTTTACTCCGATGGCACGAGTGAGGAGATAGTCGGTCGCGCGCTCAAGGACTTCGCGAGGCGAGAGGAGGTCGTGATTGCCACAAAGGTGCATGGACGCATGCGCCGCGGGCCCAATGGCGCAGGTCTGTCGCGCCTTGCGATCACTACCGAGATCGACAACAGTTTGCGGCGGCTTGGCGCCGACTATGTTGATCTGTACCAGATCCACCGCTGGGACTACTCGACTCCGATCGAGGAAACGCTTGAGGCCCTGCATGATGTCGTCAAGGCCGGCAAGGCTCGCTACATCGGAGCCTCCTCGATGTATGCCTGGCAATTTGCCAAGGCCCTCTACACCGCCGATCTGAACGGCTGGACGCGGTTTGTATCCATGCAGAACTACTACAATCTCCTCTACCGCGAGGAGGAGCGGGAGATGCTACGGCTGTGCTCCGCGGAAGAGATTGGCGTCATCCCCTGGAGCCCGCTGGCCCGCGGTCGTCTCACCCGCGACTGGGATGAGAGCAGCGCCCGGTCAGAAACGGACGAGTTCGGAAAGACCCTGTATTCCCAAGCAGCGGAGGCGGACCGCAAGGTCGTGGAGCGAGTAGCCGAAATCGCGGCCCGGCGTGGCGTTCCGCGGGCGCAGATTGCGCTGGCTTGGCTACTGCATAAGCCTGTGGTGACCGCGCCCATTGTTGGCGCCTCGAAACCGCAGCACCTGGAGGATGCGGTGGCCGCTTTGTCCCTAAAGCTGACACCTGAGGAGATCAAGGAATTGGAAGAGCCGTATGTGCCGCACGCGGTGGCGGGATTTGCTTGAGCCAAGAGCGGCTTCGGCGACAAGAGCGGACATTCGTTGCGCGGCCGGAATGTGAACGTCTGACCCATTTCTGACGTTGAACTTGTTCAACAAGAGCGTGATGCGGGAGTGCGGTTTATCGGAACACACGGCCTTAGCGGACAATCAACTCGTGGGGCAGGAGTTGTTCGGAACCTTGTTCTCCGGCCCATAAGACCTGCAATTGCTCCACAACTCTGGCGCCAAAATCCGCGTACGGGATGCGTACTGATGTCAGCCAGGGGGCGATCCAGGCGTTGAGTGTGTTGTCGTCAACGCCGACAATGCTGCATTCTTTAGGAACCTGAATGTGCGCTTCGGATGCGAGGCGGTAAGCTCCATAGGCCATAAGATCACTCGGACAGAACAGGGCTGGAGGCCACGTTTTCTTCTCTACGAGCTTCTGAGCCGCTGCGTATCCGACCTCCAGATGCGAAAGACCTGGTGCCTCAGCCTGCCTAAGTGCGCTTGGGGACAATCCAAGATCCGCAAGCCGGGCTATGAAGCCGCCGACGCGGTCGCGCGTTGCCGATGAACCTTGCGATGGGTAGATGACGGCAATCTCCCTGAAACCGCCTGACCACAAATGGTCTGCTGCATCCATGCCCGCGCGCCAGTTATCGATGCCGACGAAGGAGCCCCCCCTGTCCGGATTGCGACGACCGACGAACACAATGGGGTCTCCTCGGGCCACTGCGGCAGATAACCCCTCGCTCCGGACCGCATTGACGACCACGTAACCCTGAACCACCTGCGACTGCATTGCGTTCAGGTATTCATCCTGAAGATCGGCGCGATCATGGGTATCGCACAGGATCATCACGTAACCGGCCGCACGCAGCGCCGTTTCGACTGAGGCTGCGATCGCCGCCATGGCAGGATTGTCGAGGTTGGGCGAGAGCATCGCAACAATCCGGCTTTCTCGGCTGCGTAGGGTGCGGCCGGCGTGGTTGGGTCGGTAGCCCAGAGCCGAAACCAGCTTCTGCACCCTCTCAACGGTTTCGGGAGAGGCACGTCGAATTTCGCCGTTCACGATACGCGACACGGTTGCGATGGACACGCCAGCCTGAGCAGCAACCGTCGCCAAAGAAACGGGCTCGTGTCTGATACGTCGTTGCTTCGTCATCGCGTCTTGTTCGTCGATTTTCCCGGCTCTGTCGAGCCTCATGAATGCTCTAGCGAAGGCCATAGTCTAAAGGATGATAGACAGGCTAGGCAAACGTTTGCCAAGATCCGATCAAGGCGTTGACCTTCCTCATTGTGATTGGTCTGTAGTCAGCGTGAAAAGACTTCCTGGCCAAAGGCAGGGAGTGCTCGAACACCCGGCTTGGTTCTTCGCATCATGAGGGACTTGGCTGCGCTTTTTCGTGCCTCCGAGTGGAGGGCGGTGCTGGCCTTGCAGCCGGCTCTCAACGAGTTCTGAAGCCCTCGTGGCGCCACAGATCCGAGCAAGTCTCGACTTTCGAGCAAGAAGACGAAACGGAGGAAACGATGAAGACGACAAAGATGCTCCTGGGCTACGCATTGTTCGCCGTCAGCTTGGGAATTAGCCAGGCTTATGCGCAGACGACCCTTCGGATGACCTGGTACTCGGACGGCAACGAGGGCGAAGTCATGTCGGATCTGCTGCGCCGGTTCGAGGAGCAGAACAAGGACATCAAGGTCGTCCTCGATCAGGTTCCCTTCAAAGCCATCAATGAGAATCTGCCGGTCCAGCTTGCAGCCGGGCAGGGGCCTGACCTTGCGCGTGTCGCAGATCTCGGCGGCGTAGCCCGCTACATGCTCGACCTTCGCCCTCATCTGAAGGATCCGGCCTATTTCGAAGCAAATTTCGGCCCATTCCTCGAGTGGATGCGTGTGCCGGGCGATACATCGTCGATACCAGGCTTCATGACCCAGCTCACCTTGACGGGGCCTTTCGTCAACAAGACCCTGTTCGAACAGGCGAACGTCCCAATGCCCGGACCCAAGGCGACATGGGAGGAATGGGCGGAGGCTGCCAAGGATGTGGCCGCAAAGGTGCAGGCTCCTTTCCCGATTGCCATTGATCGCTCGGGCCACCGGTTCTTCAGCCTTGCAATCACGCAGGGCGCAAAGGTGTTCGACGACAAAGGCGACCCGGCCGTGATCGACGAAGGTTTCAAGAGAGGGGCGCAGCTTGTTTTCGACTGGCATAAGAACGGCGCGATGTCGAAGGAACTCTGGGGCTCGGTGGCAGGCACCGCTTACCGTGGAGCCAACGACGAGTTCAAGAACGCGCAGGTCGTTATGTACGAATCAGGCTCATGGCAGATCGGGCAGTTCGATAAGACCATTGGTGACGCTTTCGATTGGATCGCCGTTCCCACGCCATGCGGTCCGGCCAACTGCTCTGGCATGCCCGGAGGCGCCGCACTGGTCGGGATCAAGACAACGCAGCATCCGAAGGAAGTTGCGCGTTTGGTTGAGTACCTCGCCAGCGAGAAGGTCGCCGGTGAATTCTACGAGCGTTCGCTGTTCGTGCCTGGCCATCTCGGCCTCGCCAAGCAGGGCTTAGAGTACAAGAATGCCTCGCCGCAGGGCAAGGCGGCACTCAAGGTCTTCAGCGAAGGCGTGTCGCAAATCTCTCCAGTGGCCAACAAGCTTCAGGGATACGTCCACAACCGCGTGATCTTCAATGCGGTCATCAGCCGTCTGGGACAGGCCATTGCAGGCGAGGGTTCTCTGGACGAGGCTTACAAGCGCATTGAGGCCGATGTGCAGCAGCAGATTGCTGAACGGACCAAGAAGTAAGCGTTAAGCCCGAAACCTGTCCCGGGCAGTGGCCCGGGACATTTCCGCTCCGGCTGAAAACACATGTCCCTCACGTCAAAGACCTCTCCGGCGACATCGTCCGCTCCTGCAGGCAGCCATGCCAAGTCGCATACGGCAGGGCCGTTCCTGAGACTGGCAACACGGATCATCGATTGGCCCATGTCGGGCCTGCAGGGTCTGATCGGCGAGAGGAGGATGCCTTACGTCTTCCTGCTGCCGAATCTTGTGTTCTTCGGCCTGTTCGTTTTCGTACCGATTGCCATCAACCTCGTGTACTCGGTCACCGGCGGGCCCGCGCTGTTTCCCGCCGAACGCCTCTATGTAGGCTCTGGCCAGTACGCTTACCTGTTCGAGTGTGGATCCTACGTGGATCCGAGCACCTGCCGTGAGGACCATTTCTGGCGCGGTGTTTACAACACGCTTTTCTTCACCTTTTTCCAAGTCGTTGCGATGGTGGGGCTGTCGCTCCTGACGGCCATCGTGCTCAACATGAAAATTCGCGGGCGTGGCTTCTTCCGCGCAGTCTATTTCTTTCCAGTTCTGCTGTCCCCCGTCGTCGTGGCGCTGATCTGGAAATGGATTCTACAGCGTGACGGACTTCTCAATGCCGCCATCACCGGAGTGGGGGGAGACAGGATCCTGTTCCTGACCGAATCCGGCTGGGCCATGTTCTGGGCCGTCTTCGTGTCGGTCTGGGCCCATATGGGATTCTACACTCTTATCCTCCTGGCAGGTCTCCAGGCCATTCCGTCGGACATCTATGAGGCGGCCGAGATGGATGCGACCCCCCGGTGGCGTGTGTTCTGGCGTCTGACCCTGCCGCTACTCTGGCCCAACCTCATCGTGGTTATCGTGCTGTCGCTAATCCGCGCCGTACAAACCTTCGACGAGGTGTTCGTGCTGACCGGAGGCGGACCGGGCACATCCACCCTTATGGTGGTGCAGTACATCTACGAAACGGCATTTTCAAACCAGGTTCAGAATTTCGGTCTCGCGGCGGCTGCCTCCGTCGTGCTCGGCATCGTGCTCTTCACCCTGACACTGGCGCAACTCGCCTTCACGCAACGCAAGTCCTCGTGAGGCCGTCATGAACATTGCTCATCTCATCACCGCCCGTCGCAATCCCAAAGGTTGGCACTGGACTGACATTGCGGCCTATGCGTACCTGCTTCTCGGCGTGGTCCTGATGTTCGGCCCGGTGTTGTGGCTGGTTCTGTCGTCGTTCAAGACGCAAGCGAGCCTTCTTGAGTTTCCTCCATCCCTCTTGCCCCTGTCGCAGAAGGAGGTCGTTGTGCAGGGCCACCCGCAGCCGCTGCCGCTCTTCACCGTCACCATGGAGGACGGTACCAAACGTGAGCTCGCTCAGGTTCGCCGCATTGGCATCCAGGCCCAGATGATCGACCCGACCGATCCAACTCAGCAGTTCCGGGTTGCCATCGATAAGCGGACTCCCGTTCGTGAATTCTCGCTGGCGACGGAGAACTATACCGAGCCGCTGGAGCGCTTCGCCTTCCCTCGCTTTCTGGCCAATTCGGTGTTCGTGACGGTGGTCGCCACCCTGATCACGCTTCTGATCAACTCGATGGCGGCGTACGCTCTTTCGATCTACGAGTTCAAGGGCAAGAATGCCGCCATGCTCATGGTGATCGGCACGCTCATGATCCCGATCACCATCATCCTGGTGCCGGTCTATCTGGTGGTGACCAAGCTTGGACTCGTCAATTCGCTCTGGGCCGTGATCCTTCCAGGTGCCGCAACGCCGACGGGTGTGTTTCTCCTACGTCAGTACATGCTGACTCTGCCGCGTGACCTGATTGAGGCCGCGCGCATGGACAAGGCATCGGAATGGCAGATTTATTGGCGCATCGTCATGCCTTTGACCCTGCCGGCTCTGGCGGTTCTCACCATCTTCTCGATCATGTGGCGGTGGAACGAATTTCTATGGCCGCTCGCCGTCCTGACAAAGACGGAATCCTACACACTGCAGATCGGACTCAACGCTTTTCAGGGCGAGCTTCAGACGCAGTGGCAGTATCTCCTCGCGATGACCGTCATGACCCTGATGCCGGTCGCGATCGTCTTCTTCTTCCTGCAACGCTTCATCACCACCGGTATCGCCAATACCGGGATGAAATAACTGATGTGGTTGAACCATGGCTGAGCTGAAGCTCATCGACATCAAAAAGTCCTACGGTGCAGCAGCCATCCTCCATGGCGTCGATCTGGAGATCGCGAACGGCGAGTTCGTCGTGTTCGTCGGACCGTCGGGTTGCGGAAAATCAACCTTGCTCCGCATCATCGCCGGATTGGAGCAGGTCAGCGGAGGCGAAATCAGGATCGACGGGCAGAGTGTCACGAACGTCCCCGCATCTGATCGCGGTCTCGCTATGGTGTTTCAGTCCTATGCGCTCTACCCACACATGAGCGTCTACAGAAACATGGCCTTTGCCCTGGAGAACATGGGGCTGTCCAAGAGCGAGATTGATCAGAGGGTCCGCCGCGCCGCTCAGATGCTGCGGCTGACCGATTACCTCGACCGCAGGCCGAAGGCTCTGTCGGGCGGCCAGCGTCAGCGCGTGGCCATCGGCCGTGCGATCGTGCGCGATCCCAAGATCTTCCTGTTCGACGAGCCGTTGTCCAACCTCGATGCCGAACTGCGCGTCGCAACCCGCAAGGAGCTTGCGGCTCTCCATGCGGAGATCGGCGGCACCATGATTTATGTGACCCATGATCAGGTGGAGGCCATGACCTTGGCCGATCGCATCGTGGTGCTTCGTTCCGGTCGGATCGAGCAGGTCGGAACACCGCTCGAGGTCTACAATCATCCAGCCAATCTCTTCGTCGCCGGCTTTATCGGTTCACCGCGAATGAACCTGCTTCCGGCGCAGGTGATGGGAGACGGACAGGTTGCGCTCGGCAGCGGCACGCGTCCGATTCAGATTCCCTCGACCGGTCGGACCGCGCGTGGAACCCCAATCACGCTCGGCGTGCGGCCGGAGCATATTGAGGTCGTGGGTGACGGGCAGGCGGATCTCTTCCTCACTCTCGACCTCGTCGAGCAACTAGGAGGAGAGACCTATCTCTACGGATCGGCTCCTGACCTGCCGCAGATGACCGTGCGCCAGGACGGACAAACCGGCTATGCCCGCAATCAGCGGCTCGGCCTGCGCCTCAAGCGAGAGGCGCTTCACCTTTTCGATGCTGACGGAAACGCCATCCGCGCTCGCTGATATTGCCAAGGAGACACTTTCGATGAAAGCGCTGACGGAAGGTCGCTATCGCGGCCGCGACGGAATGTGGGCCGTGTTCGATCTCGGTCGAAATGCGGAACTGCGTGTCGGCATCCTAGAGCAGGATATCGGTCACGTCGTCATGAAGCGGAACGGCGGATACCGGCTGGACCGCGGCTGGACCATCGCGCCGGGGGGACTCGAGCCTTCCTTCGAGGGCCGCCCGCGCGATTCCACAGAGGGATTCAGCTGCCCTGAAGCTTCTGTCTTGGAGCAGGAAGGCAAGGTCCGGCTGGAGACCGCTGGCCTGACTGCCGTCATCACCCTCTCGCCTTTCGGCATAGCTTGGCATCGCAAAGGCGAGGATCGGCCGTTCCTGCAGGATCGGCCTACCCAAGCCTATTTCCTGTCGCACAAGACCGGAGCGCTGCAGCATGTCATGGCCCGTGACGAGCACGAGCGTCATTACGGTGTCGGGGACAAGGCGGGCCCTCTCGATCATACCGGCCGCCGCTTCAAGATCGATGCCGTCGATCCCTGCGGCTTTGATGCGGAGCTGAGCGACCCGCTCTACAAGATGATTCCGTTCGTCATCGTGGACGGACCGACAGGCGCGCACGGCGTCTTCTATGACAACCTCGCAGTCGGCGAGATTGATCTGGGCTGCACGATCGACAATTATCACGGCCCGTTCCGGTCCTACAGCGCACAGGACGGCGATCTCGACTTCTATGTGATGGCGGGACCCTCTGTACCCACCGTGGTGAGCCGCTTCTCCTGGCTGACCGGCGGCCAGGCCTTCGCGCCGAAATGGTCCTTTGGGTACGGCACCACGTCCATGACCATCGCGGATGCGCCCGACGCCGATGTGAGGATTACCGACTATATCGAGAAGTGCCGCTACCACCGCATTCCCTGCGACAGCTTCCATTTCGGTTCCGGCTACACCTCAATCGGTCATCGCCGCTATGCCTTCAACTGGAATCGCGACAAGTTCCCGGATCCGGCCGGTACCATGGCGCGCCTGAAGGAAGCCGGCATGCAACCGGTGACGAATCTGAAGCCGTGTCTTCTGGACGACCATCCGCGTCTGAACGAAGCAATGGCACAGGGCATTCTCGTCAAGGACGGTGAAACCGGCGAGCCCGCCGTCGCACAGTTTTGGGATGGCTTGGGATTCCATGTCGACTTCACGAACCCGGCTGGTCGCGACTGGTGGCGGAACGGGATTCAGACCGCGCTCCTTGATTATGGCGTCGTCACGATCTGGAACGACAACAACGAATACGAGATCTGGGACGAGGACGCTCTGTGCCATGGTGATGGCCGTCCGTTCCCGCAATCCCTGGCACGCGCCGCGCAGCCGCTTCTCATGACGAAGCTGTCCTACGAGGCGCAGGCGGCTCACGCGCCCGGCAAGCGGCCCTACGCGGTTACTCGCGGCGGATCGGCAGGCCTTTGGCGTTATGCGCAGACCTGGTCGGGGGACAACGAGACCGCCTGGAAGACCCTGCGGTTCAACCTGACCCAGGGGTTGAACATGAGCCTGTCCGGCATGTTCAACATTGGGCACGATGTCGGCGGGTTCCACGGACCCAGCCCGGACGCGGAACTGTTCGGTCGCTTCGTGGAGTTCTGCGCTCTCTGGCCGCGCTTCGTAATGAACTCCTGGAAGGACAACGGCATTGTCAATCTTCCGTGGATGCACGAGAGCATCATTCCGCAGGTTCGCGACACGATCACGCTGCGCTACCGGCTCATGCCCTATCTCTACACGCAGATGTGGCGTGCTTCGCGTGACAACGAGCCGGTCGTGCGTCCCCTGTTTTATGAATTCCCGAACGATAGTTCTGCCCTGATCGTCGAGGACAGCTTCATGCTCGGTCCGGACCTTCTCGTGGCTCCTGTCCTGGAGCAGGGCCAGACGGAACGGCAGGTGTATCTGCCGGAGCATGAAGGCGGCTGGTTCGACTTCCATGACGGGCGGCACTTCGACGGAGGACAGACCATCACGGTTGCGGCTCCCCTTGGCCGTCTGCCTGTCTTCGCCCGGTGCGGAGCTCTGATCCCCGTCACGGGGCAGATCAGTGGAATTGATCCACGCACTGATACGCAGCGAGAGCTGATTGTGTTCGGGGCTCCCCAGAATGGTTCAGAGGGCTACCTCTACGAGGATGATGGCGACACGTCGGACTGGCGGGGCGCGGGCGGGCTGGACCTCCACATGCACCTTCACTGGAGCCAGAAGAACTGCGTCCTCTCCGTCGATGCCAAGGGCTCATATAAACCGGCCTTCGAGCAGATTGCGGTTCGGCCTGTCGGCATTGCGGGCGAGATCCAGATTGAGAGCTTCCAGGGGGACGTGACTATCGTGCAGGGAGCGCCGGCCTTCTCGCAGTGAGGATTCCAGCATTGATTGACAGCTGACAGGTAGGATTTGTCTGATGAGACAGGCTTGGAGGTGGTTCGGACTGGACGACCCGGTGACGCTGGATACGGTCCGTCAGGCGGGAACGACGGACATCGTTTCGTCGCTCCATCACGTGCCGCCCGGTGAGGCATGGAGGCTTCGCGAGGTTGAGCGTCACCGCGATCTCATCGAGACCACACCGCCGGGCCGCTCGCCTCTGAAATGGTCGGTGATCGAGAGCATTCCGATTGCGGGTGATATCAAACGGCACGGCGGTCGCGCAGAGCAATCCATGGCGGCCTGGATTGCAAGCCTTGGGCTGCGGCCCAGGCTGGGTTGAAGATCATCTGCTACAACTTCATGCCTGTGGTAGACTGGACCCGCACGGATCTCGACTGGCCGCTGCCGACCGGAGGTACGGCGCTCCGCTTCGAGCAGGATGCCTTTGCCGCCTTCGATCTTTATGTCTTCAAGCGTCCCGATGCCGAGCCTGATCCGCTTCTTCGCGGAACGTCCCCGGCGCCGTTCCGCTTCCACCATTCAGGATCCAACCCATGGCTGTGAGCGTCGGGCTGCGAGACACTGGCCCAATCCTTCAGTCCACACTGCGCACCCGGCTACACAGACTGGACCAGTGTCCGCTGCGGGGCCGCTCAGACCCGAACGCCGACAGTTCCGTATCCACCCATAGCCGCCGTCGGCATCGGGCGCAATGGCCCCTCTGTTCCGATAGAGCCTGCCCAAATGGACCGATGAGGCGGCGACCCGGTCATATAGAGCAAGCGGTTCCATACCGGCCTTCCGCGAATTTGAGCCGAATCCCGGAATGTCGGCTAATGGGATGGTCCGGCCGTGCTCCTGCCCCGCTTGTCTGTAAGCTGTGGGGCTTCGAGCCCCGCAAGGAGCACGTCCCATGTCACGGCCTTCATTTCTCTGCCGCCATTGCCACCATCGGCATCGACCTGGGCAAGAACACGTTTCATCGCGTCGGCCAGGATGAGCGCGGCGCCATCGTGCTGCGGATCAAGCTCTCCCGCTCGCAACTC
>JAFAAP010000320.1 GCA_023426505.1 Pseudomonadota bacterium | reverse complement strand
ATCGAAGGCCTGGGACGAGATGCCCTTGGCGGCGGCCTGGGAGCGCAGGCCCGACAGGCAGGAGCTGAAATCGGCTTGGGCGGATGCCGGCGTCGCGGCGGCCAGCCCGGCGAGAGCGAAGATCGCGGGAGCAAGGAATCGAGTCATGCCCCGCAATGTGCAGGCAATTTGGTTAATATAAGGAAACTGGGCCGGGGGAATGACGGCGGAGCGTCACGCCCAGGGACGCTCGGCGAGTTTCTTCTCGTAGGAATCGATCTTCGGGGCCTTCTCCATGGTCAGGCCGATGCCGTCGAGGCCGTTGAGCAGGCAGTGCTTGCGGAACGGGTCGATGTCGAAGGTGACCGAACCGCCGTCGGGACCGCGGATCTCTTGGCGTTCCAGGTCGACCGTCAGCGTCGCGTTGGCGCCGCGCTCCGCGTCGTCGAAGAGCTTCTCCAGGTCCTCAGGGCTCACCTTGATCGGCAGGATCCCGTTCTGGAAGCAGTTGTTGTAGAAGATGTCCGCGAAGCTCGTGGAGATCACGCAGCGGATGCCGAAGTCGAGCAGGGCCCAGGGGGCGTGCTCGCGGGAGGAGCCGCAGCCGAAATTGTCGCCGGCAACCAGGATCTGGGCCTTGCGGTAGGCGGGCTGGTTGAGGACGAAGTCCGGGTTCTCCGAGCCGTCGTCGCGGTAGCGCATCTCCGAGAAGAGACCCTTGCCGAGCCCGGTGCGCTTGATCGTCTTCAGGTACTGCTTGGGGATGATCATATCAGTGTCGATATTGATGATCCGCAGCGGCGCCGCGACGCTCTCCAGCACAGTGAACTTGTCCATGGTCTCTTCATCCTGAAAGCGGCGTCCGGACAGCCGCGAAGAGCCTCTTAGCAAAGCCGACGGGGCGCGACCAGCGCATCGTGCGGAAAAGTGGACCCGGTTTTCCGCCAAAACGATGCGCGGCTTAGGAGTGGAGCATCGGAATCGATCCCAAAAGTGGACCGACTTTTGGGTCCGATGCTCTTGGCCGATCGTGGTCGCGGTTCCG
Organism: Pseudomonadota bacterium; assembly: GCA_023426505.1. Lineage (GTDB taxonomy): Bacteria > Pseudomonadota > Alphaproteobacteria > Rhizobiales > Beijerinckiaceae > Microvirga. The sequence continues at coordinate 12,046 of JAFAAP010000320.1, read as the reverse complement.
AGGGGGCGACGATCCCGCGGCTCGCCATCCCGGGCGACCGCCTCGCATGCGACTAATGGATAGGCCTTCCCTTGCGGAATGAGAGGACAATGATCTTGGCCTTTCGGGAACGCCGCTTCACAATCCCGCGATCGCGTGCTGGGAGGCTGAGCGTTGTCCATGGTCCCGAAACCCCTTTCTTTTGGTCGCATGGCCCGCATCTGCGCCGTCACCCTGGCCCTCGCGCTCCCGTTCGCGCCCCTGGCCGGCTCCGCCCAGGAGGCGCCGGTCCGGGCGCCGGATCAGAACACGGCCGCCGAAGAGGCGACATCGGCCCGGATCGTGCTGGTCGAATGGCGCATCAAGAAGGGGCGGGAGGAGGAGTTCCTCGAATACTGGTCGACCCGCGCGACGATCGCGGACCGCTCCGGCCTCATCGGCGAGTTCCTCAGCCGGGTCGAGGACCGCAAGCAATATCCCTGGATGGTGTGGGACCTCGACCGGCGTTGGACCACCTTCGTGAATGTGGGCTTCTGGCGCGACGGCGCGGACTTCCAGGAGCAGATCGGCCGCTTCATCGACAACTCGAAGCCGCCCCAGGCCTTCGAGGCCGCCAAGCGCCGCCGCGTCTTCATCGCGCCCGAGCGCTGGCGCATCGGCTCGACTCCGTTCCTGACGGCGGATCACCCGAGCGTGCGCTGAGCGGAAGGAGGGTCAGAGAACCCGATCCGCGAAGCCTTGGCCAAGAAGATTGACGAGGCGGGAGTAGGCCGCTTCGACGGAAGCCGGGACGGTCACCTCCGCGATGAAGCCCCGGCCCCTGGGACCGTAGCCGGACGCGTCGTTCCTCAGGCGCGGGATCTCGCCCAGGACGAGGGACAGGAAGCGCTCCATCGTCCAGAGACCCGCGATCGGCCCCGCAGGGAAGCGAAGCTCCCCCTCGACCATCGCCACCCGCGGCCTGAAGGTCGGCCAGTTGAGGAACCGGACATGCGGCCGGTCGCGCCAGATATGCCGGAAGGTGGCGTCGGTGCGCCGCTGCATGGTGGGGTCCTGAACCAGTAGGATCGTGTCGGCCGCGACGCCGTTCCCGTCGAGGATCCGGCGGGAGAAGGCGGCATTCTCGCCGCTGTTGGCGGATGCATCGTCGACGAGGATGCGTGCCGGGTGCAGATCCCAGAACCGTATCGCGATGTCCCTCAGGATCTGCGCCTCCGGCCGGCCCTGCGTTGCGACGGCGCGATAGGTCCGGTGCCCCGCCACGGCCTGCCACAACAGGCGCGTCGAGTGGCCGATGCCGCCGGAGAGCAGGATTCGCGGGGCCGCGCCGTCCCGCATCAGCCTGAATGCCTGCTCGGCCGTATGCAGCACGGCGTTGCCGGCCCAGACGATGCAGTCGACGTCCTTCGCGGTGGACGAGCCATCGGCGGCGGAGACGTCGTCGAGCGCCAGGAAGGCGGCAATCTCATTGATCGCGTCGACGTCGGACGGGCTGACGATCATGGGCGGCCCCCTACCCCGCCGCCGCTTCGATGGCCTCCATGTCGTCGTCCGAGAGGCCGAAATGGTGGCCGATCTCGTGGACGAGGACGTGGGTGACGAGGGAGCCGAGGCTCTCCTCGTGCTCGGCCCAATAGTCGAGGATGGGGCGGCGGTAGAGCCAGACCATGTTGGGGAACTGGCCCGTCTGCATCATGGCGCCGCCCTGGGCCAGGCCGATGCCGCGGAAGAGGCCGAGCAGGTCGAACGGCGTCTCGCATTCCATCTCGCGCAGGGTGTCGTCGTCGGGAAAGTCGTCGACCTTGATGACGACGCCCTCGCAGAGCTGGCGGAATTCTTTAGGCAGGCGTTCGTAGGCCTCGTGCGCGAGGGCTTCGAGGTCGGCGAGCGAAGGCGCCTGGAGGTGGGCCCAGTCGGTGGCGTTGGTGTCGGTCATCGGTTCACAGGAGCCGCAATTGCACCAGAAGCCATAGGACAAGGACCACCACGCCGACAAGCGACAGGGCGCGGCCGATGCGCCGCCCCCACAGCTCGACCGGATCGGTGCCGCCGCCCTCGGCCGTTCCTTCCGCGTCTCGGGCCCCGAAATGGTCGCGGGCGCGGTTGCCCATGCGGGCCAGCGCCGAGGACCCGACGGTCTCGGAATCGCGCCGGACGCGCTCCAGCGCCTCCCTGGCCTCCCGTTCCTGATCGCCCATCTCTGGCCCTCCCCGGTTCTGTTTACTCCTGCTCAACCATGAACCGCAAACCGCCAAGTCGTTCGGAACGGGTTCAGATGGCCTGCGTTAGGCTCCCGACATTCATTCTCATGACGAGGCAACAATGCGTAAAGTTCTGATGATCCTGGCGACAGCCGGGCTGGTGACCGTCGGCTCCGGCGTGGCGAACGCGCAGGAGTTCCGGGTGCAGATCGGCGACCAAGGTCCTGCGCACCACCGCGTGGTGCGCGAGCGCTGGGACCGCCCGGTCGTCGAGCGTCGCTACATCGAGCGCCGCGTCGAGCGTCCGCGCACCCGTACGGTCTGCCGCACCGTGATCCGCGAGCATGTGCGCGGCAACGGCGTCGTGGTCCGCCGTCCGACCGAGGTCTGCCGTCAGGTCGTGGCCGGCGGCCGCCGCGTCTACGTCGACTGAGGCACGGCTCTCTCAAAACAAAAGGCGGCGTCCCCTGCGGACGCCGCCTTTTTCGTATTTCCGTCGAGAAAAGCTTACTTCCAGTCGCGGATGTCCACGAACCGGCCCGCGATCGCGGCGGCCGCCGCCATGGCGGGCGACACGAGGTGGGTGCGGCCCTTGAAGCCCTGACGGCCCTCGAAGTTGCGGTTCGAGGTCGAGGCGCAGCGCTCGCCCGGGGCGAGGCGGTCCGCGTTCATGGCCAGGCACATGGAGCAGCCGGGCTCGCGCCAGTCGAAGCCCGCCTCCTTGAAGATCTTGTCCAGGCCCTCGGCCTCGGCCTGCATCTTCACGATGCCGGAGCCGGGCACGATCATGGCGTTGACCGACGGATGAACCTTGCGGCCCTCGACGACCTTGGCGACCGCCCGCAGGTCCTCGATGCGGCCGTTGGTGCAGGAGCCGATGAAGACGCGATCCAGCGTGATGTCGGTGATCTTCGTGCCGGGCTGGAGGCCCATGTATTCGAGCGCGCGCCACTTGGAGCGGCGCTTGTTCTCGTCCTGGATGTCGTCAGGGTTCGGCACGGTCCCGGCGACCGAGATCACGTCCTCAGGAGACGTGCCCCAGGTGACGATCGGCGGCAGGTTGGCGGCGTCGAGGCGGATCTCGGTGTCGAAATGCGCGCCCTCGTCCGTGCGCAGGGAGTCCCAGTAGCGCACGGCCGCGTCCCAGGCGTCGCCCTTCGGGGACTTGGGACGGTCCTTCAGGTACGCGTAGGTCTTCTCGTCCGGCGCCACCATGCCGGCGCGGGCGCCGCCTTCGATCGTCATGTTGCAGACGGTCATGCGGCCTTCCATCGACAGGGACCGGATCGCCTCGCCGGCGAATTCGATCACGTGGCCGGTTCCGCCCGCGGTGCCGATCTCGCCGATGATCGCCAGGATGATGTCCTTGGCGGTGACGCCGGGGGGCAGCTGCCCGTCCACCGTCACGCGCATGTTCTTGGCCTTCTTCTGGATCAGCGTCTGGGTGGCGAGCACGTGCTCGACCTCCGAGGTGCCGATGCCGTGGGCCAGCGCCCCGAAGGCGCCGTGGGTCGAGGTGTGGCTGTCGCCGCACACGATGGTCATGCCCGGAAGCGTAAAGCCCTGCTCGGGCCCGACCACGTGGACGATGCCCTGGCGGGTGTCGAGCTCGTTGTAGTACTCGACGCCGAAGTCGCGGGCGTTCTGGGCCAGGGTCTCGACCTGGGTGGCCGACTCGGGATCCTCGATCCCGTGCGAGCGGTCGGTGGTGGGAACGTTATGGTCGACCACCGCGAGGGTCTTGTTGGGTGCCCGGACCTGGCGGCCGGCCACGCGCAGGCCCTCGAAGGCCTGGGGGCTCGTCACCTCGTGCACGAGATGGCGGTCGATATAAAGGAGGCACGTCCCGTCATCCTGCTGATCGACGACGTGGTCGTCCCAGATCTTGTCGTAGAGGGTGCGGGGATTGGCCATTGTTTCCGTTCCAGCGAGAAAAAGAGAGTTCCGGTCTTTAGCGGCACTTGGGCATCGAGAAAAGATGTCTCAAGGCCGCTGGGCTTTGAAAGCATCGCATAGCTTGCGGGCAGAATGACGCAACAAAATTTGCCGCGCCGCGCGCCCCATATGCAAAAAGCGCGGCCGTGCGACCGCGCTTTCCAGACTGCCGGTGAGGCGAAAGGCTTACTCGGCCGCAGCCGGGGCCTTGTCCTGGCGGTCGGTGCGCTCGGCGATACGGGCCGACTTGCCGCGACGGTCGCGCAGGTAGTACAGCTTGGCGCGACGGACGGCGCCGCGGCGCACGACCTTGATGGAATCGATCATGGGCGAGTAGATCGGGAACACGCGCTCGACGCCCTCGCCGTAGGAGATCTTGCGGACCGTGAAGCTCTCGTGGAGGCCGCCGCCCGAACGGGCGATGCAGACGCCTTCATAGGCCTGGACGCGGGTGCGCTCGCCTTCCTTGACCTTCACGTTGACGATGACGGTGTCGCCGGCCTGGAAGTCCGGGATCGTCTTGGCGAGCTTGGCGATCTGCTCCTGCTCGAGCTGCTGAATGATGTTCATGGTCTAAACTCCTGCCGTTACGTGGCCCTGAGCGAACTCAAAACCCGCGGGATTTCGGCGTCCTGTTTTAAGTTGAGGCCGCGCCTATACAGGAGTTTCGGGCGATTGTCGATGGTCAAAAGCGGCTTCATGCCTCCGGCAGAGGCGGGAGCCGTCGCTTGATCGGGGTCGCCTTGACGATGGAGGTGCTGGTCTGGGCCCGCTGGGCGATCTTGTCCAGGATCGGATCGAGCTCGTCGATGCTGCGCAGGACGTAGCGGGCGATGTAGCAGTCGTCTCCGGTGACCTTGTCACATTCGATCACCTCCGGGCTCTCGACCAGGAGCTTCTCGACCATGTGGAGCTGGCCCGGCAGGGGCCTGATGCGCACGATGGCCGTGAGGCCGTAGCCCAGCGCCCGGTGGTCGAGGTCGACCGAATAGCCGGTCACCGGCCCCGCCTCCTCCAGACGGCGCAGCCGCTCGGCCACGCTGGGGCCGGAGAGCCCGACCGTGCGGGCGAGATCCGCGAGCGACTGGCGGGCATTGCCGGCGAGTGCCGCGATCAGGGCGCGGTCGGTCTCGTCGAGCGCATGGCTTTCGTTTCGAAGCTTCTTTGCTGCTGTGCCCATTGGATCGAAGCTCCTTTTCCGCGAAACGCCTTCCGACACCACGGTACTGCTGGCGTCTGCACCCGTAAAGTATCGCCTCTTCATGGGAGGTGCGCATGAGCGACGGAACGGAACGGGGCGGCGGGCTGGAGATGGCGGCCGCCATGGCGATCTCGGGCACCATCGGGTACTTCGTGATCGAGTCGGGCCAGTCGATCTGGAACGTGGTGTTCTTCCGCTGCCTCGTCGGCGCGGTCTGCCTAGCGGCCTATTGCGGCTGGTGCGGCCTTCTCTTTCCGTGGCGCTTCACCCGGAACGACGTTCTCCTGTGCCTCGTGGGCGGGGTCGCGATCGTGCTGAACTGGGTGCTCCTGTTCTCCGCCTACGACCTCGTGTCGATCTCGATCGCCACGACCGTCTACAACATGCAGCCCTTCTTCCTGATCCTGCTTGGCGTGGTGCTGTTCGGCGAGCGCCCCACGGCCGACGCTCTGGCCTTCATCGCGGTCGCCTTCGCGGGCCTCATGCTGGTGGTGAAGATCGATCCGGCCGGCTTCTCGCTCACGGGCGGCTATCTCGCGGGGATCGGCCTCGCGCTGGGCGCTGCCGCCCTTTACGCAGTCGCGTCCATCGTGACCAAGCGGCTTAAGGGCATCCCGCCCCACCTCATCGCCTTGGTCCAGGTGGCGCTCGGCACCGCGATGCTGGCGCCACTCGCGGATTTCTCCGCCCTGCCGGCGCATGGTCTCCAGTGGGGCTACCTGGTCACCGTGGGGGTGGTGCACACGAGCCTGATGTACATCCTGCTTTATTCGGCCTTGCAGAAGCTGCCGACCACGCGGGTGGCGGTCCTGTCCTTCGTGTATCCGGCCGTGGCGATCCTGGTCGATTACGTCGCCTACGGGCGCGACCTCTCGCCGGCCCAGTGGGGCGGCATCGCGCTCATCCTGCTGGGAAGCGCGGGCGTGAACCTCAAGTGGCGGCTGGGCCTTGGCCGGCCGGCCGGTCGAGAAGATCGGGCCGCCGCTCGCGGGTGACGCGTTCGGATTCCGCGCGGCGCCATTTCTCGATGGCCGCGTGGTTGCCGTTGAGCAGCACCTCGGGGATGGTGCGGCCCTCCCATTCGCGGGGACGGGTGTAGTGCGGGTATTCGAGGCGATTGGTCTCGAAGCTCTCCTCGGTGCCGGAGGCCTCCTTGCCCATCACGCCGGGGAGCAGGCGCACACAGGCGTCGAGCAGCACGAAGGCCGCCATCTCGCCGCCGGAGAGCACGTAGTCGCCGATGGAGACCTCCTCCAGGCCGCGCCCCTCGATCACGCGCTCGTCGACGCCCTCGAACCGGCCGCACACGATGACGACGCCTGGCCCCGCCGCCAGCTCGCGCACGCGGGCTTGCGTCAGCGGCTTGCCGCGCGGGCTCATGAGGAGCTTCGGGCGCGGGTCCCCTTCCGGCACGTTGGCGTCGATGGCTTGGCCGAGCACGTCGCAGCGCAGCACCATGCCGGGGCCGCCCCCGGCCGGCGTGTCGTCCACGGTGCGGTGGCGGCCGAGCCCGTGGTCGCGGATGTTGCGCGCATTCAGGGTCCAGACCCCGCGCGCGAGGGCATCGCCCGACAGCGACATGCCGAGCGGTCCGGGAAACATGTCGGGATAGAGGGTCAGGATGGTGGCGTTGAAGCTCACGCCTCGTCCTCGTCGTCGGGCCGCGCCCGGGCGGGCGCGAAGAAATCGTCCGGCAGCGCCGCGACGATGCGCTTCTCGGCGATCTCGACCACCGGCACGAAGGCCTTGGTGAAGGGCAGGAGCGCGGTCGCGCCGCCCTTGGCGGGCCGGATCTCCAAGAGGTCGCCGCCGCCATAGTTCGGCACGTCCACGACGGTGCCGACGACCGTGCCGGCCTCGTCCTGCACGGCCAAGCCGATCAGGTCGGCGAGCAGGAACTCGTCTTCCTCATCCGGCGGCGGGAGCCTGTCGCGTTCGAGATAGAGCTCGGTGCGGTTGAGGGCTTCCGCGGCCTCGCGGGTGGTCACGCCCTCGACCTGCACGATGAGCATGTCGGGCGCGCCCCCAGGAGCAGGCCGAGCATTCTTTTTCAGGGAAATCTTTTGGCCGTTCGCCGTGGTGAGCGGGCCGTAAGCAGCGATCGCCACAGGATCGCCGGTATGGGATTTCAGCCGCACCTCGCCCTTGAGGCCATGGGCGCGGCCGAACTCGCCGACGAGGACGAGGTCGTCTCGTCGAGACGCTGGCAACCCTCCTGTCCCTTGTGGGGAGGAGTTGGAGGTGGGGGTGTCGGCGCCACGATCTGAGATATTGGCGCTCACACCCCCACCCCTGCCCCTCCCCACAGGGGGGAGGGGGGAGGTGGAGCGTTTTTGGAAACGCTCCTTCGTCATGGTGCTTACGCAGCCTCGCCCGAAGCAGCCGCGGCGGCCTTGGCGTCGGCGCGCTCCTGGGCCTTCTTGCCCGGGACGGCCTTCTGCGGGTTGTTGCGCGGCGAACGCTTCAGGAGGCCGGCGGCATCGAGGAAGCGCAGGACGCGATCGGTCGGCTGGGCACCCTTGGCGAGCCAGGCCTGGATCTTGTCGGTCTCGAGGGTGACGCGGGCCGCATCGTCCTTCGGCTTCATCGGGTCGTAGGTGCCGACCTTCTCGATGAAGCGGCCGTCGCGCGGGGAGCGCGAGTCGGCGACGACGATGCGGTAGTACGGGCGCTTCTTGGCGCCGGCACGGGTCAGACGGATCTTCAGGGACATTCGGTTTCTCCTTGTCAGTGTCCTGGTGATCAAACTTCACCGTCATCCCCGGCACGCCGGGAATGACGAAACTCACTTCTTCTTGCCTCCGAACGGGAAGCCGCCGAGGCCCGGAAGGCCCGGAATCTTGTTGCCGCCGAGGCCGGGCAGCCCCGGGACGCCCTTGGGCATCTGCGGGAGACCGCCGCCGGCGGGGAAATCGGGCAGCTTGCCGCCCATCTGCTTCTGCAGCGCCTCGATCTGCTCCGGGGTCGGCTGGGGCATGCCGCCCATCCCGCCGCCGCCGAGGCCGAACATCTTGCCGAGCTGGCCGGCCATGCCCTTGCCCTTGCCGCCGCCCATCATCTTCATGACGTCGGCCATCTGGCGGTGCATCTTGAGGAGCTTGTTGACCTCCTCGACCTTGGCGCCGGCGCCCGCCGCGATGCGCTTCTTGCGCGACGCCTTCAGGATGTCGGGATTGCGGCGCTCGGCCGGGGTCATCGAGTCGATGATGGCGCGCTGACGCTTGATGATCCTGTCGTCGAGATTGGCGTTCTCGAGCTGGGCCTTCATCTTGGCCACGCCCGGCAGCATGCCGAGCATGCCGCCGATGCCGCCGATCTTTTCCATCTGGGAGAGCTGGTCACGCAGGTCCTCCAGGTCGAACTTGCCCTTGCGCATCTTGTCGGCCATGCGCTGGGCTTTTTCGGCGTCGAAGTTCTCGGCCGCCTTCTCGACGAGCGACACGATATCGCCCATGCCGAGGATGCGGTTGGCGACGCGGGAGGGGTGGAACTCCTCCAGGGCGTCGACCTTCTCGCCCGTGCCGATGAGCTTGATCGGCTTGCCGGTCACGGCGCGCATGGACAGGGCCGCGCCGCCGCGGGCGTCGCCGTCCATGCGGGTCAGCACGATGCCGGTGACGCCCAGGCGCTGGTCGAAGGCGCGCGCCGTGTTGACCGCGTCCTGGCCGGTGAGCGCGTCGGCGACGAGCAGCACCTCGTGCGGGTTGGTGGCCGCCCGGACCTCGGCGGCCTCGGCCATCAGGGCCTCGTCCACCGTGACGCGGCCGGCGGTGTCGAGCATGACCACGTCGTAGCCGCCGAGGCGCGCAGCCTCCATGGCGCGGCGGGCGATCTGCACCGCCGACTGGCCGGCCACGATCGGCAGCGTGTCGACGCCGACCTGCTTGCCCAGCACGGCGAGCTGCTCCTGTGCTGCCGGACGGCGGGTGTCGAGGGAGGCCATGAGCACGCGGCGCTTGTCGCGGTCGCTCAGGCGCCTGGCGATCTTGGCCGTGGTCGTGGTTTTACCGGAGCCCTGGAGGCCGACCATGAGGATCGGCACCGGCGGGGCGGCGTTGAGGTCGATGACCTCCGCGTCCGCGCCAAGCATCTCCACGAGCTGGTCGTGGACGATCTTGACCACCTGCTGGCCGGGCGAGACCGATTTCACGACCTCGGCGCCCACCGCGCGCGAGCGCACCTTGTCCGTGAAGGAGCGCACGACCTCGAGGGCGACGTCCGCCTCGAGCAGGGCGCGGCGCACTTCGCGGAGCGCCGCGTTGACGTCCTCTTCCGTCAGGGCGCCGCGGCGGGTGAGGCCGCTCAGAATATTGGAGAGTTTGTCGGAAAGGCCCTCGAACATGGTTATTCAAATCCTTTCGCGAGAAGCGGCGCATCGCGTTCCGCGAGAGCCTTTTCGAAATGGTCGATCGCCGCCTTGAACTTGTCGCGGCAGCCCGGATTGCAGAAGCCCACGACCGCGTCGCGGTAGAGGGTGAGCGAGTCCGCCGCGATCGGCTTTCCCGACCACGGGCAGGTCTCGTTGACCGCATCCTCGATCCGCAATGTGTCGTCCGACATTCTTTCCATCCTCGTTCGTCATGGCGGCACTTGGATCGCTGTCATCCACGTCTTTCAAGCCAAGGGCGAAGGCGTGGATGACCGGATAAGACCGGTCATGACGTGTAGGGAAAGCTCCAAATGGAAGCGCGCCCGAGGGCGCATCGCGCTGTCGGGCGTTGACCTCCAGCCTCTCGGGCTGGTCGGCGGCTCATCTGGGCTCGCTCTACAGATTTGCGGTCAGCACGTAAGGGTGAAACAGGGCAAAGTCAAGGAAAGGGGCCATCTGTCATTCCCGGCCGGAGGCGGCTTCGCCGCCGGAGGGAAAGGGAATCCAAGCTCATACCGGAATTCGGGTCCCCTTCCCTCGCCTTCGGCTCGCCGGGGATGACAAAGGAAACGGCCTGGCATGACGCATGCGTGATGGCTCGCCTCGCCCGTCGCCCTTGCCGATCCGGCCCCGGCACCCCACGCTTAAGCCTCTTTCCAGGAGACGAGCCGCCCATGAACCGCCGCACCATCCTCAAGGCCCTGAGCGTCCCCGCCCTCGCGGTCACCGGCATGGTCGGCTGGGCGACGGCCGCGCGTGCGCGGAATCCCTATTACGACGGGCCGGTCACGGACCATTTCGACGGAGTGCGGTTCTTCTCGCCCGGCCAGCCGCAGGACAAAGGCCTCACCGAACTCCTGCGCTGGCAGATGGGCGGGGGGCGAAAGGAGTGGCCGGAAAGCTTCCCGAGCCCCTTTCGCGACAAGCCGCCGGCCTCCGTGGACGGCCTGCGCGTAACCCTGATCGGCCACGCCTCGTTCCTGATCCAGGTGGCAGGGCTCAACATCCTGACCGATCCGGTCTTTTCCGAGCGGGCGAGCCCAGTCTCCTTCGCGGGGCCGAAGCGGGTCAACGAGCCCGGCATCGGGTTCGACGACCTGCCGCCGATCCACGTGGTGCTCATCACCCACAACCACTACGACCATCTCGATCTTGACACCCTTGGGGCCGTCTGGCGGCGCCACCGCCCGAAGGTCGTCGCGCCACTGGGCAACGACGCCGTCATCCGGGCCGGGCACCCGGACATCCCGGTCGAGACGGGCGACTGGGGCGACGCGGTGGATTTGGGCAACGGCGTCACGGCTCATCTGGAGCCCGCCTATCACTGGTCGGCCCGGGGCATGAACGACCGACGCATGGCGCTGTGGTGCGCCTACGTGCTCACGACGCCGGCGGGCGTGATCTACCACGTGGGCGATACCGGCTTCGGCGACGGCAAGATCTTCCACCGGGTGAAGGAGCGCTTCGGCCGGCCCCGCCTGGCGCATCTGCCGATCGGGGCCTACGAGCCGCGCTGGTTCATGCAGCCGCAGCACATGAACCCAGACGATGCGGTGCGGGCGCTGTCCATCCTCATGGCCGAGCAGGCGCTCGGCCACCATTGGGGCACGTTCCGGCTTACGAACGAGGGCGTCGAGGAGCCGGTTCAGGAGCTGGAGACGGCGCTGATCGCCGCCGACGTTTCGCCCGAGCGCTTCCGGGCGTTGCGGCCGGGACAGGCCTGGGAGGCGGGCTCCCAGGCGTAGGGAAGGTCAGTCCTTCGGCTGGACGTAGATGTTCACCTTCAGGTTCGTGTCGGAGGAGTCCGTGAGGTCGGTCACGTATTCCTCCACGAACACGTCCTTCGACACGATGTCCTTGGCGTCGAGATAGGCCGTGATCGTCTCGTAGGTGCCGTCGATCTCGTCGTAGGCGTCCTCGTGCACGAACCGGAAGGTCTTGCCCTCCGGGGTCTTGCCGAACTTGATCTCCGGCGTCAGCTCGCTCTTGCCCTCGGGCACCTGCGCGATTGGGACCATGGCTTGGTAGCGGAAGCCGCCGTCGTCCGTGTGCAGGAAGACCGTGAGCGGCCGGCCCGTGGGGACGATGCCGGCCTTCTTCAGCTCGTCCTCGATCTTGACGAAAGCGCTTTTCAAGTTCGCGAAGCCGTCGTCCCAGGTGCTCTTGCCCTCGATCATCACCGTGGGCTTCGACACCAGCACGCCTTCGTCCACGTTGGTCGGATCGCCCGGATTGGGGAAGAGGGTCGAACGGCCCGCCGTGACCGGCGCCGGGCTCGGGGTTGCGGGCGCGGCCGGCTGCGGCGCGGGCTGCGCGGTCGCGGGAGCCTGCGGCTGGGCGGGGGCTTGGGCAGGCGTTGCC
>JAFAAP010000315.1 GCA_023426505.1 Pseudomonadota bacterium | reverse complement strand
CCGCGCTCGATTTCATGCGGTTGACCAGCTTCCCAAGCTTCGGTGCCGCAATGGTGACGATGTCTCCGGCCTTGTGGGTAAAGCCCATGCCGGCCTCGTTCCGATCCTGCGTGGGCGCGAACATCGTCCCGAGAAAAAGCACGAAGCCGTCGGGATATTGATGATGGGGTCCAAGCGTCTGCCGGACAAGATCCTCCGGATCACGGCTGATCTTGGTGATTGACGATGACCCTTCGAGCCTAAAACCATCCTCTCCCTCGACCGTCAGGGCCACAGTGGTCTGGCGCACGTCGTCCAGCGTGAAGCTGTCGTCGAAGAAGCGAATGAATGGCCCGATGGAGCAGGATGCATTGTTGTCCTTCGCCTTGGACAGCAGGAGCGCGGAGCGGCCCTCGAAATCGCGGAGGTTGACGTCATTGCCGAGGGTCGCGCCGACGATCCTGCCGTCCGCAGTCACGACAACCACGACCTCCGGCTCCGGATTGTTCCAGGTCGATTTGGGATGAAGCCCGGCGTCCATGAATATTCCAACCGAAGAGAGAGTCGGAGCCTTGGTGAAAACCTCTGCGTCAGGGCCAATCCCGACTTCAAGGTATTGGCTCCAGGCACCTTGCTCTACCAAGACGGCCTTCAGATCCATGGCCTCCTTCGATCCCGGCTTAAGACGGCTCAGATCGTCGCCGACAAGACGGGTGACTTCGGCACGGATCGCCGCAGCGGCGCTCGCATCTCCGCGCGCCCGCTCCTCGATCACACGCTCCAGCATGGACACTGCGAATGTCACGCCTGCGGCCTTGATCACGTGAAGATCGACCGGAGACAGCAGCCAAGGCTTCGTTCGATCGCGCTGGTCAAAGGGAGTGTTGGCCAGAATGTCCTCGATCCCGCCGATCCTCTCCCCGCCAGACGCCTTGAGCGTCCCGGCTGGATCGTCCAAGGCGGCAAGATCACTCATGGTCGGGCAGGTTTCCGAGACATCGAAAACGCCGTCATCGCGGATGGCCACAACGGAAGGGCCAATGCCGGGACGCCAGACGCGGCCCGCGAGTGCACCCCGAAATCCATCTTCGGGCAGGATATCTTTCCAAGTCTGTCGTGAAGAGAGGTCTCTCATCGCCGGCGCTTGCTCCCATGCGGGGGCTCTGCCCCTTATTTGCAACCTTCCTCTTATAGTCATGCAGGGCAGGGGTACGACAGCAAAAATTGCCGCTCAGGCTACCGTTTCCGAATGCCGCAAGAGCGCAGTCGCGCCACCGGCAGCCTGAACGGAAAGGCTTCCAGCCGCAATGGCACTCTCCAGGCAGGCTCGATCGCCCTTTCGGCTCAGCCACGCATTGATGAAGCCTGCATTGAAGGCATCTCCCGCGCCCGTCGTATCGACAACGTCGACCCTCGGAGCAAGAAGCGAACAACGTTCCGCTCCCCTCGCCAGGGTCGCCCCATCAGGTCCCTGCTTCAACACGACCAGTGGAAAATGGCGGGCTATGTGATCGAGAGCCTGAACAGGATCGTCTGTCCCGGCAATTGCGGAAGCTTCTTCTACATTGGGCAAAAACAGGTCGATCCCACGACAGTTCTCGATGAGAGCAGGGTCGCGGATGAGAGTCTCGTCCCAGCTCGGATCGAGCGAGACGCTCAAACCACGTCCCCTAGCCTCGGCAATCAGCTCCGGAAGCTCGACCAATGTTGCGTACTCGGCGATATGCAGGTGCCGAACACCGGGATACGCAAGGGCAGCCCCAAGCGTTGCGGGACGTCCATGACCTGCGCGCCGGGACAGAAATGCTCGGTCCCGAGGCTGCACAATGGCGACCGTGATCTGCGGTCCGGCATCTCGCGCCCTTTCGACGAAAGCAAGATCGACGCCGGTTTGCCGAATCGGCTCTTCTAGCCCTACCGACAGGGGATCGACACCCAGGCGGGTGACGAGAGCTGCAGACCGTCCAAGGCTGACAAGATGAGCCGCCGTGATGAATGCTCCACCACCTGGAACGATCGCGACATCGTCAGCGAAGAGTTCCCGCCCGAGAACTGGAAGGGTGCTCAACCCGGTAAAGACCAGATCGCAATAGGTGCGCCCGAGGCACAGAACGTCCGGCGGCACCTCGGGGGAGTTCACATCCGGCATAACGCCCGTTCTGTCTTGGCATCAAACAGGTAGAGGCTGCCCGGCTGCGCATGGACAGTGACTCTCTCTCGTACCTTTGGAACTGTCTTGCCGGGGGCAGACGCAATGATGGACGTTCCACCGAGATCCAGGTGGACGAGGGTCTCAGAACCCAGCGGTTCTACGACGGACACCTCACCCAGGAGAGTAAATTTGTCAGCACCGCCGCCGGAGCCGACATGCAGATCGTGCGGCCTGACACCGACGAGCACCTCGGCTCCGTCGGAGCCTACCGCTTGGCTGGCCGGCAGATGCACTGCGGCATCGAAACCATTCAGAGCGGCCACGCGTTGGCCCGCCTTTTCGGAAAGTCGCGCCGGCAGAAGATTCATGGTCGGGCTGCCTATGAATCGCGCCGTGAAGACATCGGTCGGGCTCTCATACAATTCCATCGGAGTTCCGACCTGGAGGATCCGCCCGTCGCGCATGACAACAATGCGGTCGGCCATCGTCATGGCCTCGACTTGGTCGTGGGTCACGAACACGATCGTCGTACCGAGGCGCTGGTGGAGCTTCTTGATCTCCAGGCGCATCTGTGTTCGCAGCTGAGCGTCCAAGTTCGAGAGCGGTTCGTCGAAGAGGAATGCGGCCGGATCGCGAACCATCGCCCGCCCGATCGCGACGCGCTGGCGCTGGCCGCCGGAGAGTTGCGACGGCCGTCGATCGAGAAGGCTCTCAAGACCCAGAATTCCAGCCGTTTCTTGGATGCGCTTCTTCTTCTCGGGCTCCGACAGCTTAGAGGTGTAGAGACCAAAGCCGATGTTCTGCGCCACCGACATATGAGGATAGATGGCATAATTTTGAAACACCATAGCGATGTTCCGGTCCTTCGGCTCGGCCTCGTTGACGACCCGCCCGTCGATGCTGATCGTTCCGCCGGAGATGTCCTCCAGACCTGCGATCATGCGGAGCGTCGTCGACTTACCGCACCCCGACGGGCCTACGAGCACGACGAACTCACCGTCCGCAACGTTCAGATCGATGCCATGAACGGCCGTCGTATTGCCGTATCGCTTGACGACGCCGTCAAGTGCAATGGTCGCCATCATGCTTCTCCCATCAATGCGCGAAATCGTGTTTGAAGCTCGGCGGAAGCGGCTGCCTCACTGTCTGCAATCGCACTGGCCCGCTCTTCGAGAGCAGTCAACTGCTGGCGGCATACGTTCAGGGCTGCCCGAAGCGCTTCCGGCGCCGGGCCTCCCAAGCGATCCCGCACGGCCACGAAATGTTCAGGCGAAACCATCTCGGCGAAAGCAGCTTCGTCGATTGTCGCTGTCCTGCCCGCTGCACTCTCGAAGGCGCTCACGAAAGCTGCATAGCCGTCGCTGGCCAAGTCTCCCTGCATGGCCACGACGGCCTTCGCGACCGCTGCGGCGATCTCATGCGCCTCGCGAAAGGAGAGCCCTTCCCGGCGGACGAGACTATCCGCAAGCTCCGTCACGGTAATGCAGCTCCTGCGGATATTGTCTCGGACCCTTGCCTCGTCGATCCGGATTTCAGCCACCAGCGCAGTCAGAAGGTCGAGCACGCGTCCTGCGGAAACGAAGGCCTCATAGCCCATGGCCTGTGTCTCGCCTTCACTGTCATTCATATCCGTGAAGGGCGTGTTGTGCATCACGTCCAGCATGGCCCGCGCCCTGCCGAAGGTTTGGGACGCCAGATGTCGCAGATGCTCGATGGGAACGGGATTGCGCTTCTGGGGCATGATGGACGAGATCTGCACGAATGCGTTCGGCACATAGACTTGGCCGACCTCGAAGCTCGTCCAGAACTGCAGATCCTGGATCGGGCGACCCAGATGCAGGAACATGAGTTCGATCGCCCCATAGACGGAAGTGATGTAGTCGACCGCCGCAATGCAGCTGTAGGAATTCTGCAGCGGCGCCGCAAAGCCGAGAAGCTCGGCCATCCGGTTTCGGTCGATCGGAAACCCCGTCGTCGTGATTGCTGCAGCGCCCATGGGAGACCGGTCGACGATCTCGCGCGCCGCGGCGAGGCGCTCGATGTCCCGCAGCAGCACCTCGATCACTGCACCGAGATAGTGACCGAATGTCGTGGGTTGGGCGGGCTGGCCATGGGTATAGGCCACAATCAAGGTCCCCTCCTCCCGGGCGGCAACCTGGATAAGGGCCTTTGCGAGACGACGAGCCTTCGCGAGCAGCCCATCAATACGCTCCTTCAGACCGAGCTTGAACAGGGTATGGTCGATGTCGTTGCGCGATCGTGCCGTATGGAGGCGTCCGGCAAGATCCGGGCCAAGCCGGCTCTTGAGTTCCTTCTCGATCAGAAAAAAGAAGTCTTCGACCTCGCCCGTATAGGTCAGCGACGAGACGTCACTTTCGGCGTCAATTGCTTCTAGGGCATGTGCGATGGCAGCAACCTGGGAGCGGTCCAGAATGCCGGTTTCCGCCAGCATGACCAGATGAGCCCGGTCGATCCGACGGAAGCCGTCAACGTGATACGTCTTGGCTCCGTCGAAAAGAGGGCGAAGCACCGTCTCTTTGTAAACCGGATCGGGGAAAACGCTCTTGTCATCGCGTCGTGGGTCACGGGTAACGGGCATGGATCAGCCTTTGAGTCCGGCGAGCATGACGCCGCGCACGATATAACGCTGAAGCAGCAGGAAGACCACGAGAGTCGGGATCGTGGCGAGGCTCGCCCCAGTCATGATCATCTCCCACTGAATGGCTTGCTCGACTGCGAAACTCGAGAGGCCAACCGGCAAGGTGTAGAGCTCACGGCTGTTGGTCACGATGAGCGGCCAGAAGAAAGCCGTCCAATTTCCCAGAAAGGTGAAGATGGCAAGTGCCGACAGCGCCGGCGTGACGAGCGGCATGGCCACTCGCCACCAGATCGAGAACTCGTTGAGACCATCAACCCGCGCAGCTTCGAGGAACTCGTCCGGCACGGTCTCGAAGAACTGCTTCATGAGGAACGTGCCGAAGGCGGTCATCATGCCGGGAAACATGATGCCCCAGTATGTATCGATCCAGCCGAAGCTGCTCGCCATCAGGTACCATGGGATCACCAGCATCTCGGTCGGAATCATCAGCGTCGAGAGGATCGCGATGAAAATGAAATAACGCCCCCGGAACCGGAACTTCGCCAACGTATAGCCGACAAGCGAGTCGAAGAACACGTTCGACAGGGTGACGGCGACGGCGACGAGCAGGGAGTTCAGGAACCAGCGCAGGAAGCGGCCGTCCGACAGCACCGTGATATAGTTGTCGAGGGTTGGGCTCTCCGGAACGAGGCGCAGGTCATAAACCTGCGATGCATCCTTCAGGGACGTCGACAGCATAAAGAGAATCGGAGTGATCATCACGATGCCGCCCAGGAAGAGCAGCGTCCAGGCGATCACCTGACCCGGTCGAACGGACCGGAGCGAAGATCGATGATCCAGGGTTGCGGCATTCGTGGACATCGTCAGCGGTCCTTTAGGATACGCAGCTGGATGAGTGAGACGACAAGGAGGATCAGGAAGAGGACCACGGTTTGCGCTGCGGCATATCCCATGTCGAAGGATTTGAACGCCGTCTGATAGATCATCAGAACGAGAGGCTTGGTCGAGTTGAGGGGGCCGCCAGGATCGTTGAAATTCATGTTGTAGACCTGGTCGAAAATCCTCAGGAAACCGATAGAGGAGAACACGACGAGGAACACGATGGTAGGCTTGAGGAGCGGGATGGTGATCCGGCGCAGGATCGTGAACTCAGACACACCATCGATCCGAGCAGCTTCATAATAAGAAGTCGGAATCGCACGAAGCCCGGCGATGAAGATAATGACTTGGAAGCCGAGGCCCGCCCACACTGCGGGCGCCAGAATCGCAGGCAGCGCCTGCGTCGTCGACCGCAAGAATGGTTGCTGAGGCAGCCCGAGCCAGGTCAGCAGGCCGTTGAAGACGCCAATCGGCACCGGCTGATAGAACCAGCGCCAGACCCATGCCATGGCCACGGCCGTTGTCAGGAAGGGCAGGAAGTAGAGCGCTCGAATGAACCCATGCATGAAACGCACGCGGTCGAGATAATAGGCGATGACGAACGAGATGATCAGGCTGATCGGCGTCCCAATAATGAGATAGGCGAAGGTGTTGCGGAAGACCTGCCAGAAAAGCGGATCGTTCCAGAGACGGACGTAGTTCTCGAAGCCGACGAAGGATGCCGGCTTCAAGAGATTCCAGTTCGTGAAGGACAGGGCAAGCGCCTCCAGCGTCGGCCAGAAGCGGATCATTCCATAGAAGACGATCGGCAGCGCCAGAAATGCCCAAGCCCAGATGACGCGCTTGTGGCGCAGGCTTAACCTGTCCCAAGCACGGCCGGATGTAGCTGGCGCTGCTCTCACGGTCAGGTCCTCACTTTGCGGCGCGATCGATGATCGCCTGCTCGGCCTTTGCAGCCTCGGCCAAGGAGGCTTTCGGGTCCTGCTTCTGGATCAGAACACGGTTGACCATGTCGATCGCGGTCTGCCGCTGAGCCGCCTCGTCGAGGAACATGGTGGTGTGAGCGTATTCCAGCCCCTTGAGGAACGGCCCATAGATCGGGTTGGAGAGGTTTGCCTGCGTCATCGCCGCGGAGCGGCGTGCCGGCAGCTCGCCGACGGTCTGCAGCCAGAGGTCCATTGCCTCGGGCGAACTGATATAGGCCAGAAACTTCTTCGAGGCCTCCAGCTTCTCGCCCTGCACTTTGCTGCTGATCGCATTGGCGAAGTAGCTGGCATAGTTGCTGCGCGTGCCCTTGGCGTCGGCGGGCAATTCGGTCACCCCCCACTCGAAGCCCTTGATCGTGTTGAAGCTGCCAAGACGGAAGGTCCCGTCGATCGTCATGGCCGCGAGGCCGGCCTTGAAGGCGGCCTGCCCTTCGTCCATGAAGCCGACAGAGCCGACCTTATGCTTCGTCTGGAGGTCAGTGTAGAATTGCAGGGCCTTCAGGCCCGCATCGCTGTCATACGCAACCTTGCGGTCATTGTCGGTGTAGGGCGTGCCGCCATACTGGCGCACGAGAACCTCTCGCCACCAATGATGGTCCTGTCCAGCCATGTCGAGCGTGATTCCCGCCGACACGATATTGCCGGCACTGTCGCGCTTGACAGTCTTTTCGGCAGCCGTGACGAGCTCTTCGAGCGTCTGCGGCGGCTTGCTGGGATCGAGGCCTGCCGCCTGGAAGGCTTTCTTGTTATAGAAGAGCGCCAGGGAGCGGACCGCAGTCGGGAGGCCGTAATAGTCGTCGCCGCGTTTCATCGCCTTCACGATCGGGAAGAACTCGGCCTCGATCTTGTCGTGCGGGAACGCATCCTTCGGCAGCGGCTGAATAAGCTTGCCGGCGACGAAGCCGTCGACCCATCCGTAGAAGAGCTGAACCACGTCCGGCCCCTGCCCGGCCGTCACGGCAGCTGCAACTTTGGTCTGATACTCGGCATAGGGAAAGGTCGTGTGTTTGACCTTGATATCCGGATTGGCTGCCTGAAATTTCTGGATCAGTTGATCCATCGCCTTCACGCGCGTGTCGAAGACATATTGCCAATATTCGATTTCAACGGCGCTGGCGGCATTGGCGGCTAGGATGCTGATCCCGAATGCGAGACCAGCGATCATCTTTTTGAGGCGCATGCGTGACCCTCCTCTTTGCCAACCGATCGGATCGTCGGCATGGCATTTTTCCCTCGGTGCGAGCGTGGCAAGGTCCCGCTCGTCGCACAAAGCTCCTCTGCGGACCGCGAGCTGTCAATAAAATAATTCACTTGAGTTATTGCGAAACGCTGGCATCGTCAGGGAACGACACGAGACCCAGATGCCGCGCTCAACCTTGTCTTCATCGAAAGCCGCGATTGGGAACAATCCCGAGCGAAACCGCACGCATAACCGGCGGGTCGTCTTGGACGCGGTCCGGCTTCACGGCCCTCTAGGACGTACCGCGATTGCACGGCTCGCTCACCTGACCCCGCAAGCAGTCTCCAATATCGTGGGCGAGCTTCTGGACGAGGGTCTTCTCCTCGAATGCGGTCGCCTGCGGGCGGGTCGCGGCCTCCCTCCCGTGCAGGTGGCCGTCAACCCGGATGGCGGCATGACCATCGGGGTCGAGATCGCCGCCGACCACCTCGTCATGGCCCTCGTCGATCTGACGGGTCGCGTGAGGGCGAACCGAACGCTCCCGCTTGAAAACGCCTCTCCGGACCAAATCGCACCTCTCCTCAAGCGCGAGATCGACGGGATCTGCAAAACGGTCCCCTGTTCGCACGGCCGGCTCCTCGGTCTCGGGGTCGTGATGCCTGGCCCCTTCGACATCGATGGCATGAGCTCGGTCGGTCCAACGACACTGCCGGGCTGGGTTGGCGAGGATGCCGCCCAAATTCTGACCGCCGCCACCGGCATCAGCGCGCTCGTCGAGAACGATGCGACCGCTGCGGCCGTCGGCGAGCGTCTGCACGGTATGGCACGCAAGCTGAACAACTTCTGTCTCCTGTACTTCGGTGCGGGGCTCGGCCTTGGCATCGTCGTGGATGGGAGGCCGCTGCGAGGTGCCTTCGGCAATGCGGGTGAGATCGGCCACATCGTTGTTCAGCAAGGCGGGTCGCCCTGTGCGTGCGGCAACAGGGGCTGCCTCGAGCGTTATGCCTCGCTGCACGCGCTGAAGGAAAAGCTCGCCGCCGGCGGCGTTTCCTGCCGCACGGTCTCCGACCTCGCGGCTCTTCACGAGACCGGGTCTTCTGCACTGAAGGAATGGATCGCCGAGTCGGCCGCCCATCTGTCCCCCGTCATTGCAATGCTGGAGAACCTCCTCGACCCGGAGTGCATCATCTTCAGCGGCGCTCTTCCGGATACTCTCCTCGACGACCTTATCGCAGCCCTTCAGCCCCTGCCGCTCTCGGTCGCAAGCCGGCGCAAGAGGGCTTTGCCGCGCATCATCAGAGGCACGACGGGGCTGCTCACCGCAGCGCTTGGAGCAGCTGCTCTGCCCCTTCAAGAGACGATGACCCCCAAGCTCAATACCGCGCCCGCAATCGAACAGTCGGCTTGAACCGGAAAGCAAGCAAACGATGCTGCGAGACCACGAACGTATTGCAAGGGAAATGGCCGACCCTGCCCTTGTGCGCCTTCATCGCAAGCTCGAGCGCCTCTCCTCCGTCCTGACAGTCATGAACACCGGCGCGCACCCCGATGACGAGACGAGCGGGATGATGGCAGCACTCCGTTTCGGTTTCGGCATGCACATCGTGATCGCCTGCTCGACACGTGGAGAAGGGGGCCAGAACGCAATCGGCCCGGAGCGCGGAGCGGCACTGGGCGTGCTGCGTACACGCGAGATGGAAGAGGCCGCACGCCGTCTCGACGCTGATGTCACGTGGCTCGGCCACGGACCTGACGATCCCGTGCACGATTTC
The DNA here is from genome assembly GCA_023426505.1 of Pseudomonadota bacterium. Classification (GTDB taxonomy): domain Bacteria; phylum Pseudomonadota; class Alphaproteobacteria; order Rhizobiales; family Beijerinckiaceae; genus Microvirga. The sequence goes on along the minus strand of JAFAAP010000315.1, from coordinate 61,197 downwards.
GGATTCTCCAAGAACGGTGACGACACGCTGGCCCGCTGGGGTGAAGATCGCATCATCGAGCGCCTCGTTCGCGCCTATCGTGAGGAACGACCGGATATCGTCATTCCCACATTCCTCGACGTCCCTGGGCAGCATGGCCACCATCGGGCCATGACACGTGCCGCCGAAACGGCAGTTGCGCTCGCGGCTGACCCGAGAGCATTTCCCGAACATCTGGCGGCCGGATTGAGGCCGTGGCAGGTCTCGAAATTCTACCTGCCGGCCTGGTCTGGCGGCGGCTCGACATATGACGACGAGCTCCCGCCGCCGGAAGCGACCCTTGTAATTCAGGCTCCTGGAGACGATGTCGCAACGGGAGCGCCCTTTGCCCATATCGGGGAATGGTCCCGCGCAGCGCATCTGTCACAAGGAATGGGGTATTGGCAGGAAGATCCGGTGCGATCGTGGCCTCTGCACCTGCTCTTGAACGGTTCCGCGACGCCGGGTGAGGAATCGGATATCCGCGACGGTCTTTACGCAACGGTGGGCGATTTCTCGGGCCTCCTTCCCGAGGAGCCGGCGCGCCATCTGGCTGCAGCCCAACAGTCGCTCGAGCAGGCGCAAGCGGCCTTTCCTGATTGCGCCTCGATACGCGCTGCAGCCATCGCAGCGGCCAAATCGATCGTGACGGCACTTGCAACATGCCCTCACGAATTTCTCGATAAGATCGAGCACAAGCTGAAACGCAAGCTCCGCGAAATCGACGATGCCGTCATCGAAGCGAGCGGGGTGCATGTGCGCGGCTGGGCCGATCCGCACGTCATTAGGCAGGGCGGGAGAGCGACAGTGCGTTTTGCCCATGGCCAGTCGGGCGTGTCGGTCGCCGTCGCGCCTGTTTCCGCCAAGAACATAGGACAGGTTGCACCTTCGTCCGACGGCGACAGAAGGTCATTTGAAATCGCGGTAACGGCGGGTGCCCCCCTCACCATGGCATATCCTGCTCGTTTCAGAGCCCTGGGAGGCAACGGCGATGTGCACCTTTCTGCGGTGGTCGAGGTGGATGGGTATCGAGCCTGTCGTCTGATCGATCTTGAGGAACCAATGCGCATCGTTCCGGGTCGGTCGGTCGTGCTGGATCCCGATACGATTCTCCTCTCGACATCACGGACTCATGAGCCCTTCTTCATCAGAAGCTTGATCGACGGGGACGCCTCCAATGCCGACATCGACCTCGGGACGCCGGCAGGATGGGCGCTCGATCGGAGGGGCAATGCCCTTTGCTTGTCTCCCCCCACGCACCTCGAGCCTGGTCTCTACCAGCTCGAAGCACGTGTGAACGGACAACCTGCCTACCGCTCGACGCCGATTGCATATCCTCACATCGGCCGTACGGCCCACCTCAGCCGCGAGAATCTCAATGTGCTGGCTTTGGACGTACAGCTCCCGACCGGAGCAAAAATCGGCTATGTGGGCGGTGGAAACGATCGGATCGGAACGTGGCTCGCGCGGCTCGGATTCGACGTGACCGACCTAGATGGCGATGCTCTTCAGGGCGATCTCTCCCGTTTCACCACGATTATGGTCGGGATCTTCGCCTTTGGAACCCGGCCGGATCTCGCAGAGGCCAACCGCCGCTTGCACCGTTTCGTGGAAGATGGCGGGCATCTGGTGACGTTCTACCACAGGCCAATCGACGGCTGGGACCCCAAGCTGACACCGCCTCGGCCGATCATGATCGGCTCACCGTCGCTGCGCTGGCGCGTGACCAACCCGAGGGCTGCAGTCAAGGTGCTATTCGAAGGTCATCTTCTGATGGCCGGCCCGAACCGGATCGGCGCTAACGACTGGGAGGGTTGGGACAAGGAGCGTGGGCTCTACTTCGCGTCATCATGGGACGACGCTTATGAGCCTCTGCTCAGCATGAGCGATCTGGGTGAGGAACCGCTCCTCGGCAGCCTTATCTCAGGCGTGATCGGAGCTGGGCGCCACACCCACGTCAGCCTTGCGCTCCACCACCAGCTCGACCGGCTCGTGCCGGGGGCGTTCCGTCTATTGGCCAATCTCGCCCAGGGAGCATAGGGAAGCAGTACCCTTACGAGCGCCGAGGAACCTCCGGCGGTGGTGTCGGATGGATCACAGGCTGCTTGGGTTCTGGAGCCTGCTCGGGCATGGGCGACGGGATGCCGGGCGTTTCCAGGGGATGCGGCGCATCCGTAGGAGTTGGCGGAATCGGGACCGGCTCCGTCGGCGGCGGCTTCGGATAGAATTCGTCCGGCAAAGGGCGACCGCTGCCGAGTTCTTGCCGGCCGCTCGTGAGAAGGAGCATGGTGTCCAAGCCGAAGGGCCTCTCGATGGTTCAACCATGCAGGAAACCCTGATCGAGCCTATTGGTTCACGGACCGCCGAGCTTATTCGCAAGACTCTCACCCGGCCTGTGAGACGCTGGAAGCGCCAGAATTCCAATCGTTTCAAATACCGCTATAATGAGCCAGAGAATGTTCATCAGCCCGCCGCGCGGAAGAGCGTCTTAGAGCTACCGTGCGAAGGCGAGAGAAGGGATGCGTCTTGATGGTTGGCACGCCCTCCCCCTCCGAACCACGCCCAGACATTCCGGCTCCGAAGCCCGATCCGGTCAACCCAGACCCCCCGCCCTCGAGCGTGCCTGGGAAGGAGGAGCCCGTGAGCATTCCGCCGGATACTCCCGACGATGCTCCGATGCCCGGCGAGCCGATCGGCATTCCACCGACAGTTCCGCCGGAAATGTGAATCCCTCTACGTCCAGGCGCTTCGTTATCGTGCCCCTGTAACGATGGGGCCCCTCCAGGATCGCAGTAACGGCTGGCAGGGCTGACCGAGTATGCGAACTGGTTCGCGCGAGAGCGCCTGCTCGCAGGGCGCCTGCGCCTTCGGGAGCCGAGGGATCTTTTCAGCATCCTTGAGCATAATCAATTTTACGACAGTCCGACCGTGCCAGATTGCTCTCGAAGCAGGAGAAGCACTGGATGGTTCAAAGCCTCAAAAGCGTTCTCATCGGCATTTCCGGCGGGGAGGAAAAGCCGTGCTCTGCCCTGCGTTACGGCCTCTCCCTCGCGCAACAGGCTTCCGCTCATGCGTCGATCTATGCCCTCACTCCCGAAATGCTGGTAACGCATGCCTTCGTCAGCAATGTTGCGGCAGGCCTCGTTGCGGCGGAGAACCGTCGCCTCCATGAGGTCTCTCTGATCGCGCTCGAGCAGGCTCAACAGGAGGCCCGGGCTTCGGGAGTTCCCTGCAGCGTCGAGGTGCTGCAGAAGCCTTATTCCGATTTGGCTGCGGCTCTTGCGGCCCGAAGCCGCGTTCATGACGTAACCATCCTGGATGCGGAGCAAGACTTCTTGAGCCTCGGCCGAGGCATTCTTGAGGAGGTCCTGTTCAACGGTGGGCGGCCGCTGCTGATCGTACCTCAAGAAACGGACACCTTCCACGTCGAGAGAGTTCTGGTGGCGTGGGACGGCAGCGCCAGAGCAAGCCGCGCGGTGCACGATGCCCTGCCTTTCTTGAAAGCCGCACAGCAGGTGGAGATCGCTTCGGTTATAGGAGAAAAGGACCTGTCATCCTCGCTCCCGGGAGCAGAGCTTGCTCCGCACCTGAGCCGCCATGGGGTCGATTGCACGCTGAAGGAACTGCCGCTTCAGAGAGGCGATGCTGGCGAAACTCTCCGTTCGCAGCTCGGGATCTTCAGAGCCGACCTGCTCGTGATGGGAAGCTTTGTGCATTCACGCTGGCGGCAACTCGTACTCGGAGGGGTTACGCAGACCATGCTGAAGGGCTGCCCGGTTCCGCTGCTTCTATCCTATTGAGCACGAGTGCAGGTCGTTGGTGTCGGATGCAACGGAGAGAGGAGGAACTCATGTACAGCCATATTCTCATTGCAACCGACGGCTCATCGCTGTCCGGCCGCGCCGTCGATCATGGCGTAGGCCTGGCGAAGGCGCTGGGTGCTGCCGTCAGCCTGCTCACGGTCTCGGAGCGATTTCACGTGTTCGCTCTCGACGCCGAACAGGTCGAAGAGACTGCCTCCACCTTCAGGGAGCACATGAGGGAGGAGGCGATCAAGACGTTGTCCCAAGCCTTTGAGGTCGCACGGTCGGCGGGAATCGAAGCGACCCAGATCCATCTGGAGGATGACGAGCCTTATCAGGCCATCATCCGGGCCGCCGAGGGCCGGCGTTGTGATCTCATCGTCATGGCCTCGCACGGCCGCAGCGGCGTCTCGGCCCTTCTCCTGGGAAGCGAAACCATGAAGGTGCTCACCCACTCGAAGATCCCTGTCCTCGTCGTACGATAGCCGCCGTCAGCGAGCGACGCCGTCGTCCGTAGGCTCCAGTGCGAAGGCGATCTTTGCGTGCACCCGGAACAGCCGGATCTCGCCATCGGCCACGACGGCCTCGAAATTTGTCACCGATATGGACCGGATGTTGCGGATCGTCTGAGAGGCGATCCGAATGCCTCGTCTGGCCGCATCCTCCCAACTCTGATCCGACTCCGCCAGCACCTCGATCGACTTGAGCAGGGTCATGGCTTCCTCCTGAAGCGGTCCGCTCAAAGTAGCAGCGATCAAGCGCGACACGAACTACTATCCGGGAGATCAGGCTGGAAAGGCGAGTGACTGGGAAAGTGAGCTCGATCTGAGTTCGACCACCTTCTCTCGGCAATCCCAGGGTTCCGGCATGGGATGCCAGCTTGCCAAGATGATGATATGTCAGGGGTTTTCCCGGGTCGAGCGCCCTGTGCTCTCGAATGTTGAATGACATGCGGCGGGACGGGGTTGATCCCCGTCCCGAGACCTTTGTCAGGTGCAGGAGATTTGACCGCCGTCCACGCGGAGGATTGATCCCGTCATGAACGAAGCCTTCTCGCTCGCGAGGAAGACGGCCGCTGCCGCGAACTCCTCGATCTCGCCGTAACGGCCCGCCGGAATGCCAGCCCGCGCCGCTGCCGCGACGTCCTCGACGGAGCGCCCTGTCCGCTCCGCATTGGCGGCATCGAGTTGCTTGAGACGGTCGGTGGCGATCCGTCCCGGCGCGACGGCGTTTACGGTAACACCCGACGACGCAACCTCGGCCGCCAGGGTCTTGCCCCAACCGACGAGGGCCGGGCGGATCGCATTAGAGATGGCGAGGTTCGGGATCGGCTGAATGACGCCAGACGAAATCACCGAAATGATGCGGCCGAACTTGCGCTCGATCATGCCGGGCAACAGCTGATCCGTGATACGCACCAGATTGACGAACATCGCCTCGAACGACGTGCGCCACTGATCGCTCGACACGCCCTGCGCCTTGCCGGGCGGGGGACCACCGCTGTTCAGGACCAGAATGTCGACTCCGCCGAGCGCGTCGGTCACGTCCTTTGCGAGGGCGTCGATCTGATCAACTTTGCCTGTATCGCAGATAAAAGGCAGGACGCCGTTGCCGATCTTCTCGGCGGCGGCTTTCGATCCTTCCAACGTCCGGCTGGCGATCGCGACGCGAGCGCCCTCTTCCGCGAGCCCTTGGGCAATGCCGAAGCCCAGCCCTTTGCTGGCGCCGAGAACGAGCGCGCGCTTCCCCTCCAATCCTGTCTTCATGCCGCAAGGCTCCCCTGTTGCGAGCGCTCGATGCGCTCCATCAGCCAATCGATCTCAGCAATCGTCTCCGGGCTCAGCTTCGGGCCCGGCTTCCGCAGCGTGTCGGACGCGATGATGCCGCGCTTCTTCAAAACGTATTTGCGCACTGCGAGGCCGACATTGGGCTGCGTCTCATAGCGCACCAGCGGCAGATGCCGATCGAAGAGGTCGTGCGCCTCTTGGCGGCGCCCCTGCTTAATGAGGTTCACGACGCCGACGAGCATTTCCGGATACGCATAGCCCGTCATGGCGCCGTCGGCGCCACGCTCCACCTCGAACGGCAGGAACAGGCCGCCATTGCCGCACAGGATCGAAACACGACGGACCTGCCCCTCGGCACTGGCACGGCGCAGGGTCGTGATCTTGTCGAGACCGGGCCAGTCCTCATGCTTGAGCATCACGCAGGACGGGCTCTGTTCGATGATCCGCATGATCACCTTGGGGGTCATGACCACGTTGGTGGCAAGCGGATAATCCTGGATCACGAAGGGAGTATCGGTTCCGATCGCCTCGACGGCGTCCGCATAATAGGAGACGATCTGATCGTCGGTCCTGAGGGTCGACGGAGGAGCGATCATGACGCCCGCGGCGCCGGCGTCCATGACTTTGCGGGACAGGCCCGACATGGCCGCAAAACCTGCGGCGGAAACGCCGACCACGACCGGAACGCGGCCCGCGACCGTGGACATGACCTGCTTGGCGAAAGTCAGCGATTCCTCGGCCGTCAGCTTCGGCGACTCGCCCATGATGCCAAGGATCGTCAGACCCGTGGCGCCAGCCTTCAGATAAGCCTCGACCATCCGGTCGGTCGAGGCGATATCGAGACGGCCATCGGATTCAAAGGGCGTCGGGCAGATGACATAGACGCCTTCGGCAGCGCTTGTGAGCAATGTTTCCTCCATCACGGAGCTTCAAGGGAGAAACTCGGCGCCTTTCCTTACACCGGCTTTTCGCTGAGTGCACCGATGATCTTATCCGATAGGTGGAGCGGGCCTTGGAGAGGTTCACCGGGCCGGAGCGATCTTTGTCAGATCTTCAGCCTCGTCGACGTCCAGGAGGACTCCCGGATCGACGGTCGGGACGAGGGCAAGAGCAGGTCCAAGCCTGTTGAGGACACCGCGGCCCCCCTGGTCTCCGCGAAGCGTCCTGAGATGCGGGAATAGGGATGCGGACACAAGCACCGGATGCCCGCGCTTGCCCATGTAGAGGGGCGCCGCAGCAAGGATATACGGTAACGCCATTGCGTCGGCTAAGGCTGCCGGTACCGCGCTGGGAATGCGAGGCATGTCGCCCAGGAAGACGAAGGCGCCGGAAGCGGATGGGGGAAGAGCGGCCAATCCGGCCCGGAGGGAGGCTGAGAGGCCGTCGCAATGGTCGTGCGCGTGGACGAGATGCACGTCCGGCGCATTGGCCCAGGTCGCAGCAAAGTCCTGAGCGGCTTCGGAAATTTCCCGGGAATCCGCACCGGTCACGAGAACCACGCTCGCGACTGGAGCGGAAAGAGCGGCTCGAAGCGCACCGTGAAGGAGAACGCCGCCGCCCCAGGGGGCCAGAAGCTTGCGCCCGCCGAAGCGGGATCCCGCACCGGCCGCCAACACGAGAGCGTGGAGTTCCGCCATGGTGGCCTCAAGCGGCAGCGACGGATCGGACGGAGGATCGGCAGACCGACAGTTCGCGCGCGGTCTGGATGACCTCGGCAATGACCCCCGTGGCGATCTCCCAAGGGGAATTCCCGCCGATCTTCAGGCCAATCGGTGCCTTGAGCCGCTTCAGGTCAGCCGGAGAAATGCCTGCCTCGGCCAAGCGTGCGAGCTTGCGCGGGAGCCGCCGGCCGCTCCCGAGAAGGCCGACATAGCCGGCTCTCGACGACAGTGCGGCCACCAGAGCCTCGTGGTCGTCCTCCTCCTGGTGCATGGCAACGGCCACGGCAGTCCAGGGATCAGCTCCGATCCGGGTCAGGGCATGCGAGGGTTGATCGCGGACGTAGAGGATGTTCGGGACGGGCGGAGGAGCAATGGGACCCTTGGGGCGCACCAGGAAAGTCTCCATCCCGACCTGACCGGCGAGCATGGCCATCGCCAGGACGGTCGGATCATGCCCGAAGACGACGAAGCGCTGCTGCGGCGTGAAAAGCCGATAAACCATGTTTCCACGGGATCCAGCCCGAATGTCGTTCTGTCGTGCAGCAGCGAGAGCAGCGCGCACTGCCTCGTCAGGATGACCACGCCCGTCCGCCTCCAGGCAGAAGCGCCGTTGGCCATCACTGATCCAGACACAGGGTGCACGTCCTGCTGAAAACCGGAGGAGAGCGGACAGAGCCGGGTCGTTCGCGGGAATACGCTCGACCAGCAGCTCGATCCTGCCCCCGCAGGGAAGACGAATGTCGATCGGACCGCCTTCACCGTAGACGAGGCGGCGCGACTGCCCATCGGCCAGAACCTCCAGCGCATGGCGGGTCACATCCGCTTCGATGCATCCCCCCGACAGGTAGCCGCTCACGGAATCCCGCGTGATCACCATGTGGGCGCCAACACCCCGGGGCCCGCCACCCATGGCCGTGTGGAGCGTGACGAGGACGGCGTCCCTCCCGGTCTCGGCGACGGCCTGCAAGGCAGGGCGAACGTCATCGCTCAAGCCGAAGGCCGGCCAGTCCGCCTCGACATGCTTCAGGGCCCCGCTCATTCCGACACCTCAGAGAAGGTCCTCGATGCGGATTGGCAGATCCCGAATCCGCCGTCCGGTCGCATGATAGACGGCATTAGCGACCGCCGCATTGGTGCCGACATTGCCGAGTTCGCCCAGCCCCTTGATGCCGAGGGCATTTACCTGGTGATCCTCTTCGGGCACGAAGATGACCTCCACATCCTTGATATCGGCGCAGACGGGGATGAGGTACTCGGCAAGATCGTCATTGACGTAGCGGGCCACCCGTCCATCGATCTCAGTCGCCTCGTGCAGCGCCGAGGCCACACCCCAGATGAGGCCGCCAAGCAGCTGGCTTCTCGCGGTCGTGGGACTGACGATGCGCCCTGCCGCGAAGGCTCCGACGATGCGCGGAACACGGATCTCGCGTGTCCTCTTGTGGATTCGGACCTCTACGAACTCGGCGCCGAACGCATACTGGACATGATCCTTGACGGAGCTGCCCGACGTCATGGCTGAGATCCCGCCCTCGATAAGCTTATGGCCCATCAACTTCACAGGGGCTGAGGCGATTTCCGGCGTGTACTTCGCATGAGCCTCCACGGGTCCGAACCCGAGGCGCATGATCGCCTCCTTCAGGGGCTCGCTTGCGCCGTCGGGAGCCACGAGCTTGCCCTGGCTGAGACGAAGGCCGCTCGGATCGGCTCCTCCGAGCTGGCCGTCTGCGTGAACGGCTCCTTGGGCGAGCCGCTCCCTGATCTCGTCGCAGGCCATCGCGACGGCATTGCAGATGCTCGCGGTCGCATTCGACCCGCCCGCAACAGGCGCTGGCGGCAGAGAGCTGTCTCCCAGCTCCACGTTGACATCCTCCAGCGGGATGCCAAGTCGGTCGGCGGCCGTAAGCGCAATGGCCGTATAGGCTCCCGTTCCGATATCATGCCCCGCGGTCTGAACCCGCGCTCTCCCGTTTGGTGCAAGCGTTACCCGCGCCTGCGCCGGCGCCACGTTGGTCGGGTAGCAGGCCGTTGCGCAACCCCATCCAATGAGCCAGTCTCCGTCGTGCATCGAACCCGGCTCGGGATTGCGCTTCGACCAGCCGAAGGCCTCGGCGGCTCGATCATAGCATGCCATCAAGGCCCGGCTCGAATAGGGCTTCTGATCGATCGGGTTGACCATCGTATCGTTGATGCGGCGCAGTTCGACCGGGTCCATGCCAAGCGCCGTTGCGAGTTCATCCATCGCGCTTTCCAGCGCATAGACATACGGCACCTCTGCCGGCGAGCGCATGAAGCCCGGAGTATTGCGGTCGGCGTGAACGATATGGACCTTGGTGTAGATGTTCGGACAGGCGTAGAGGAGAGAGGTCGTCTCCGTTCCGGCCACCTTGTAGTTGTCGGGTCGCGAGCTGACCTCCCAGCCCTCGTGATGCAGAGAGGTCAGCCGGCCATTGCGGTCGGCTCCGAGCTTCACGAGATGCTGGGTCTCCGCCCGATAGGTGGAGACGTCGAAGCTCTGCGATCGGGTCGGCACCAGCTTGACGGGCCTGTTGAGACGCTTGGCCGCCAGGGCTACGAACGCCGTGCGAGGCGTCAGCGCCGCCTTGGATCCGAAAGCTCCGCCGACAAAGGGCGAGATGACCCGCACCTTTTCCGGATTCATGTTGAGCTGCTTGGCGACGCCGTTCTTGAGCCCGTGCACGAACTGGCTCGGCTCGTAGACCGTGAGCTGGTCTCCGGACCAGGCGCACGTGGTGGTGAACAGTTCTATCGGGTTGTGATGCTGCGTCGGCGTTGTGTAGTAGGCCTCGACCTTGACGTCCGCCTGTTGGAATGCGGTTTCGGCGTCGCCCGTCTGCGGATCCGAGCTTGAGAGCGGATTGGAAATCTGACGGGGCTGAGGCCTGCGCTTGTCGAACCCGGGCTTCGGCTTGCGCTCATCGTATTCGACATGGACCTTGTGCGCAGCCTCGCGAGCAGCCTCGTAGGTTTCGGCGACGACCACCGCGACGATCTGTCCATCGTGCCAAATCTTCGGCGAATCCATCGGCATGATGGTGGTCGAGGTATAGCCGCCTCCGGAAAAGGCGCGCACCTTGCGAACCTTGCCCTTGGTATTCTCGTAGGTCAGAATGTCGAGCACACCCTCGGCCTGTTGCGCCTCATCGAGGTGGATGGCCTTGATCCGCCCGCGTGCGATCGCGCTGGTGACGAGATAGGCGTATGCCGTGTCCTCGAGTGGAAAATCGGAAGGGTAGCAGGCAGCCCCCGTCACCTTCAGACGCCCGTCGATGCGGGGCGTGGACCTGCCGATCATGCCGCCTTCAAAGGTCGTAGGAGCATTCATGATCAGGCCTCCAGCTTCGCGGCGTCGAGCAGCGCCCGTACGAGCGTGTTTCGTCCAAGTTCCGGCTTGAAGTCGTTCTCGCCGTATGTCTGGGCAGTTTTGAAGGCTGCTTCCGCTGCGGATTGGGCAAGACCCTCGGTCAGCGGCTTTCCTCTGAGGACTTCCTCTGCCGCAGCGGCTCGCCACGGGATGGTGGCAACCCCACCCAGGGCGATGCGAACATCGCGGACCACGCCGTCTGCAAGGTCGAGCGCGACGGCGGCGGACGCTATGGCGAACTCATAGGATTCGCGGTCCCGTACTTTCAGGTAGAGCGACCGTTTGGCCCAGGCTTTCGGCGGGATCTGGAACGCCGTGATGATCTCGCCCGCCGCGAGTGTGTTCTCGATATGAGGCGTGTCGCCCGGGAGGCGGTGAAGCTCATGGATCGGGATGCGGCGCTCGCCTTTCGGGCCTGCGATCTCGACCATCGCATCCAGCGCAACGAGAGCCTGCGCGAAATCGCCCGGATAGGTCGCAATGCAGTGCGGGCTCGTCCCCAGGACTGCATGCTTGCGGTTGACTCCCTCAATGGCCGCGCAGCCGCTGCCGGGCTCGCGCTTGTTGCACGCGCCCCAGGAGACGTCCCGGAAATAGGAGCACCGGGTCCGCTGCAATACATTGCCAGCGAGGCTCGCCATGTTGCGCAATTGTGCGCTCGCAGCCAGTTTGAGCGACTGCGACAGAACCGGATAGTTTTTCTCGATATGCGGGTGATGCGCCACCGTGCTCATGCGCGCCAGTCCACCGAGGCGCAATCCGTCACCGTCTGCAACGATCTCCGATAGCGAGTCCTCGAGAGGATTGATGTCCACGAGACGTTCTGGCCTCATGACGTCGATCTTCATGAGGTCGAGGAGATTGGTTCCACCCGCGAGGAATTGGATCGGCGCACGGCTCTGGGCCTCGACCTGTGCGGAGGCCGCCTCGATGGCGGAGGCGAGGTCGTGCGCGCGGTCATAGGAGAAGGGCCTCATGGCTGCTCCTCCATTTCGGCCCGCGCCTGCTTGATCGCTTCGACGATGTTGGGATAGGCGGCACAACGACAGAGATTGCCGCTCATATATTCGCGGATATCGTCATCGGTCGTCGCAAGTCCCTCGCGGACACAGGCGACCGCTGACATGATCTGACCCGGGGTGCAGTAGCCGCACTGAAAGGCATCGTGATCGAGAAAGGCCTGCTGCATGGGGTGGAGGCCACCCTCTTCAGGCGCAAGGCCCTCGATGGTTGTAACGGCTTTACCTTCGACCATGGCTGCAAGGGTGAGGCAGGACAGCACACGCCGGCCGTCGACATGAACGGTGCAGGCGCCGCACTGCCCCTGGTCGCACCCCTTCTTCGAGCCGGTGAGACCGAGATGTTCCCGCAGGGCATCGAGAAGCGTCACCCGCGGGTCGAGCGCAAGACGATGGTTCCGGCCATTGACGTTGAGCACGAGTTCAATGGTGCCGCGGGTGCCGGCGCGGCGCGACAGAGGCGCCGCCTTCAAGGGAGAGAATGTATCCATGCCTGGTCCCCAGGATCGAGAGACGAGGAATGGCAGACGAACAGGCCGGCTGTTCCGGCAAAACGCAAGTTTCGCCATCCCCTCGGGGAACATAACCGGGGGCCGGGTGACAGGTTCCTTTCCGGGGATCGGCCACCTGTCACGGATTGGTATGGCGGCAATGTCCCAAGCAGCCTCAACGAGAGGCTCACCGCAGCTGGAGAGAAGGTCCGCCTACTTGTGCCCCGAACCGCCCTTTTTGCCGCCGCCGTCCTGCTTGTTGACAGTCGCCCAGGCGCGTCGTTCGGCCTCCTTATCCGAGACGCCGCGGCTTTCGTACGATTCCTCGATATGTTCGGCCTTGCGCTTCTGCTTATCCGTATAGGCCGATTTGTCACCGCGAGACATGGCTCTCTCCTTCGGTTCCAGTCTTCGGTTTTCAACCGGCACGGCAGGAGCGGGTTCCGACTGCGGCCTTTTAGCCGCTGTTGCGCAGGCCCGCCGCGATGCCGTTGATGGACAGGTGGATCCCCTCCACGACGCGCTCGTCTGCGTCGCCGGCTCTGTGCCGCTTCAGCAGTTCGATCTGCAGGTGGTTGAGCGGATCGAGGTAGGGAAAGCGGTTGCGGATGGATCGTGCCAGGAGCGGGTTGCCGTCGAGCAGCGCCTGCTGCCCCGTGATCGCCAGGAGCCTCCCGATCGAATCCTCCCATTCCTGCCTGATGCGCGGGAAGATCGCATCGCGCAGGGCCTCGTCCGCAACGAGCCTCGCGTAGCGGGACGCGATGGCGATGTTGCTCTTGGCGAGCACCATGTCCATGTTCGAGAGCAGCGCCTGGAAGAAAGGCCACTCCCGGTACATCTCCTGCAGCAGGGCGAGTCCGCTGTCGGGATGGTCCCTCAGCCAGGCGTTCACGGCGGAGCCGAACCCATACCAGCCCGGCAGCATCAGCCGGCACTGGGCCCAGCCGAACACCCACGGGATCGCCCGCAGGTCCTCGATGCGCCGTGAATTGGTTCGGGAGGCCGGCCGGCTGCCGATATTCAGGTTGGCGATCTCGCCGATGACCGTGGATTCCCAGAAATAGCGCTCGAAACCCTCCGTCTCGTAGACGAGGCCGCGATAAGCCCGGAAGGCACTGTCCGACAGCTCCTCCATGGCCTGCAGATACTCCTCGCGCGGCGCCGACCGACCCGAATGCAGGAGCGATGCCTCCAGGGTTGCCGCAGCCAGGATCTCGAGGTTGCGCCGTCCGAGGTCCGGGTTCGAATATTTCCCGGCGATGACCTCTCCCTGCTCCGTGATGCGGATTGCGCCCTGAACGGCCCCGCCCGGCTGGGCGAGGATCGCCTGATAGCTCGGTCCGCCGCCGCGACCTACCGAGCCGCCGCGGCCGTGGAAGAGGCGCAGGCCCACATCGTGACGCTTGAACACTTCGATCAGCTCGATCTCGGCTTTGTAGAGCTCCCAGCCGGAGGTGAGAAATCCGCCGTCCTTGTTGCTGTCGGAATAGCCCAGCATCACCTCCTGCACCTGCCCGCGGCTGCGCAGGAGACGCATGTAGTCGGGCAGGCCGAAGAGCAAGTCCATGACCTTGCTGCACTGTCGCAGATCCGCGATCGTCTCGAAGAGCGGGATGATGTTGACGTGCATCTCCCCTTCCCGCGGTCGAAGCAGCCCGGCTTCCTTCAGGAGCAGCGCCACTTCGAGGACGTCCGAGGGGTCCCCGGCCTTGGAGATGACGTAGTTCGGCACGGAGGCTTGGCCGTAGCGCCTGCGGGCCTCGGCGGCCTCATGGACGATGGCGAGCTCGGAGGCCGTCTCGGCGGAGTAGTCCAGGAAAGGCGAGGTCAGCGGCCTCGGGCTGCGAAGCTCCTCAAGCAACAAAGCGACCTGGTCATCCTCGGACATCTCCCTGTATCCGGTTCCGGGATTGGCCTTCTCGAAGATTTCGGCGACGACCCGCTCGTGCACGTCGGAGTTCTGGCGCAGGTCGAGGCTTGCGAGATGGAATCCGAACACGCTGACGTTTCGGCGAAGCTTGCGAAGACGTCCTCGCGAGAGGGCGGTCGAGCCATTGGATACCAGCGACCCGTGGAGCGTCATCAGATCGCCGGCGAACTCCTCGACATCGGTATAGGCCGGCGCCTCGCCCACGACGGGATAGCGAACCACATCGACGTGGCCGAGAGCCTGAGCCGTTGCGGCGAGGCGTGCATACATGCCGGAAATCGCTCGGCGATAAGGCTCATCCTGCCGGTGGGGTGAGCGGTCGGGAGAGGCCTTCGCCAGTTCCTGCACCTGTTCGGACACGTTCACGAACCGCCCGTCCAGCGACAGCTCGCCTCCGAGGCAGTGCAGCTCTTCGAGATAAAAGCCGAGCGCGTGCTTGCTCTGCAACTGAAGTGCCTGCCGGAGCGCATCCGCCGTCACGAAGGGATTCCCGTCCCGGTCTCCGCCGATCCAGCTCCCCATGCGCAGGAAGGCAGGAAGCTCCATATTGCCCCACGCCGGATCGAGGACCGCAAGCTGATCCTCCAGGGAGGCATAGACCCGCGGCAGCTCCTTGAAGAAGGTGTAGTCGTAATAGGAGAGGCCGTTCACGACCTCGTCGATGACCTTCAGACGGGTGCGCCGCAGAATGCTCGTCTGCCAAAGGGTCAGGATGGCCCGACGCAGGGCGTCCTCCGTGGAGGCCTTCTCCTCCGGCGTGAGATGCTGCCTGTCGCGCTGGGCCAGAAGCTGGGCGATCTCCATCTCCCGGTCGATGGTGCTCTTGCGGCGGATCTCGGTCGGATGCGCGGTCAGGACCGGGCAGACCAGCGCCTTGGCGAAGAATGCCTGAAGATCGGCCTGGGTGATGCCGGCCTCGCGCAGGAGCTTCAGCGCCCGCCCGATCGTGCCCTCCCGGGGTGCGGGTGCGACGGCCGCATGGGCACCGGCCATGGCGTGGGCTCTGGACCGGCGGACGTGATGCTGATCTTCGGCCAGGTTCGCCAGATGAGAGAAATAGCTGTAAGCACGGATGATCTGGTTCGTCCGCCCTCGGGACAGGCTGTTCAGGGTCGTTTCGAGATCCCGCCGGGCCGTCTCGTCCTCGTCCCGGTGGAAGCGGATCGAGCTCTGGCGAATATGTTCGACGATCTCGTAGACCGCCTCGCCCTCCTGCTCACGGATCGTATCTCCCAGGAGCCGGCCGAGGAGCCGGATATCGTCACGAAGGGGCAGATCCTTGCTCGGGGTGGCCTCGGGATTGATCAGGGACACGACGGAGACCCTCGCTGGCGCTTTTATGTTGCACCGCAAATAAACTCCGTTGTGGGGCGCACCGCAAGGGTCGTTCCCTTTGGGGGTCAGGCAGCTACGGCCCAGCGAGCCGGGTCCGCCGTCTGGCCGATGAGCGCAAGCCCATAGGCGATCGATTCGAACTGGTCGGCCGAGGTCAGGCGTTCCTCGCCGAAGCGCTCGACGAAGAGGCGCCGGATTGCCGGAACGAAGGAGGTCCCGCCGGTCAGGAAGACCCGTTCGATCTCCCCCGCCTCCACGCCGGCAACCGTCAGCGCCCTGTCGACGGTATCGGCGATGCGGCCGACGTCCTCGGCAATCCAGCTCTCGAAATCGCGGCGCCTGATCGTCGCCTGAATGTCGACGCCCTCTCCTGAGAAGTGGAACTCGGTCTCGTCATGGGACGACAATGCCACTTTCGTCGACGAAACGGCGCGGTAGAGGGCAAAGCCCAGATCGTACTCGACGATGTCGATGAACTTCTCAAGCGGTTCCGGATCGAGGGCCGCGCGGGCCAGCTCCCGCAATTCCTTCAGGTCGCCGCTGCCCTTCATCATGGCGAGCTGGTTCCACCGTGCGAAGTTGGCGTAGTAGTGGTTCGGGATCGACAGGATCTTCCCCATCGAGCGGTAGCTCCCGCCCTTGCCGAGACGCGGCGACACGACCTGATCGACGATGCGGTAGTCGAAAGCGTCGCCGGCAATCCCGATGCCGGCATGACCGAGAGGCTCTGCCCGAAGAGCTCCGCTGGCGCGTGAAAAGCGCATGACCGAGAAGTCGCTGGTGCCGCCGCCGAAATCGGCCACCAGGACCGTCGCGTCATGGTTCAGCTGCTGGGCATAGAAGAATGCCGCTCCGACCGGTTCGTAGACGTACCGGGCATGATTGGCCCCCAGCTTGCCGAAGGCGGCCCGATACCGGTTCATGGCGAGATCGTCGTCCGGATGGCTCCCGGCGAACTGCACCGGCCGGCCGATCACCACGTTCCGGGCTGAGAGGTCGAACCGCTCGCCACCGTGGCGCGTGAGGGTTCGCAGGAAGGTGCTCAGAAGGTCCTCGAACCGGTAGCGCTCGCGGAAGATGCGCGTTTCCTGAAAGGACTGGCTCGCCGCGAAGGTCTTGAAGGACTGGATGAAGCGATGTGCCGTCAGCCCTTCGAGGAACTGGTCGATCGCCCAGGGGCCGCCTTCCACCTCTGTCCGTAGGCCATTGCCGTGCCGCTCGTCCCAAAAGCACAGGGCCGTCACGTAGACTTTGAGACTGCCGCCCCGGTGATCGAAGGTCAGGGCCTCGACACGCCCCTGCGAGTCGGCGAGCGCAACCACGGTGTTGCTGGTGCCGAAATCGATACCGATGGAAAGGTCCTGGGAGGCGGCGGGCATGGCAATCTCTGGGGATGGGAGGCGCGGGGCCGGACGGTCTATCTGCCGAAAGCCCCAGAGCCAAGGGAAATTTCAGAGAAATTCAGCCCTGAGCGCCTTCCCCTGCGGCAGCTTGACCCCGGTTGACCAGGGGATGTCCGGCACCGTAGAAGCCGCGCCTCGGCTCAGTCGGAGATTGTCATGCTATCCATCGGCCAGCGCATCGCGAACGAACTCAATGTTCAGGAATGGCAGGTCAAAGCCGCCGTCGACCTGCTCGACGGTGGGGCGACGGTGCCCTTCATTGCCCGCTACCGCAAGGAAGTGACCGGCACGCTGGACGACGCTCAGTTGCGCACTCTGGAGGAGCGCCTGCGCTATCTCCGCGAGCTGGAGGACCGCCGCAAGACGATCCTCGACAGCATCCGCGAACAGGGCAAGCTGACCGACGAGCTGGCGTTGCAGATCAACACGGCCGACACGAAGGCACGTCTTGAGGACCTGTATCTGCCCTACAAGCCCAAGCGGCGCACCAAGGCGCAGATCGCCAAGGAAGCCGGGCTCGAGCCTCTTGCCGATCTGCTTCTCGGCGAGCCGGGGCGCGATCCGAAGGAGTCGGCAGCAGCCTTCGTGGACGCGGACAAGGACGTCGCGACCCCCGAGGCCGCGCTGGAAGGTGCACGCGCCATCCTGGTCGAGCGATTTGCCGAGAACGCGGAACTCCTCGGCGCCCTCCGAGAGACCTATTGGCAGCGTGGTCGCCTCACCTCGACGGTGCGGGACGGCAAGAAGACGGAGGGGGCGAAGTTCGCCGACTACTTCGACTTTTCCGAGCCGCTCACCAAGCTGCCGTCCCACCGCATCCTGGCGCTCTTCCGCGGCGAGAAGGAGGAGATCCTCGACCTGCGCATGGAGGAGGATCCGGCCAGCGGCGAACCGAACTATGTGAGCCCCTATGAAGGCCGCACCGCCCTGACGTTCGGCATCGAGGACAAAGGCCGCCCTGGCGATCGCTGGCTCATGGAGACCGTGCGTTGGGCATGGCGCACGAAGCTGCGGTTCTCCATCGAGCTCGACATGAAGATGCGTCTTTGGCAGGCCGCCGAGGACGAGGCCGTAAAGGTGTTCGCCGGCAACCTGCGCGATCTGCTGCTCGCCGCGCCCGCGGGCACCCGCCCGACCCTCGGGCTCGACCCTGGCTATCGCACCGGGGTCAAGGTCGCGGTGGTGGACGCTACCGGCAAGGTCGTGGCGACCGACACCATCTACCCGCACGAGCCGAAGCGGCAGTGGGACGACTCCATCGCGACCCTCGCGAGGCTATGCCGCCTTCACAAGGTCGAGCTCGTCGCTATCGGCAATGGCACGGCGTCGCGCGAGACCGACAAGCTCGCTGGCGAACTGGTGTCGAAGCACCCTGACCTGAAGCTCACCAAGATCATGGTGTCGGAGGCCGGTGCATCCGTCTACTCGGCCTCGGCCTATGCCAGCCAGGAACTTCCCGACCTCGACGTGTCGCTGCGCGGCGCCGTATCGATCGCAAGGCGGCTGCAGGACCCGCTGGCGGAACTCGTGAAGATCGATCCGAAATCGATCGGCGTCGGCCAGTACCAGCACGATCTTGCCGAATACAAGCTCTCGCGCTCCCTTGATGCGGTGGTCGAGGACTGCGTGAACGCTGTCGGCGTCGATCTCAACACCGCCTCGGCGCCATTGCTCGCCCGCGTGTCGGGCCTCGGAGAATGGGTGGCTCAGAACATCGTCACGCATCGCGACGCCAACGGCCCCTTCAAGACCCGCAAGGCGCTCACGAAGGTGTCGGGTCTCGGACCCAAGACCTTCGAACAGGCGGCCGGCTTCCTACGCATCCCGAACGGCGACGATCCGCTGGATGCCTCGGGCGTGCATCCGGAAGCCTACCCCGTCGTGCGCCGCATCATCGAGGCGACGAAGAGCGACATCAAGGTGCTGATCGGCAACGGCGGCGTTCTCAAGAAGCTGCGACCCGAGAGCTTTACGGACGAGAAATTCGGCGTGCCGACCGTAAAGGACATCCTGAGCGAGCTGGAGAAGCCCGGCCGCGATCCTCGCCCCGAATTCAAGACCGCCACGTTCATGGAGGGCGTCGAAAAGATCGACGATCTGAAGCCCGGCATGATGCTGGAGGGCGTGGTGACGAACGTCGCTGCCTTCGGGGCTTTCGTGGATGTGGGCGTCCACCAAGACGGCCTCGTGCACATCTCAGCCCTGTCGGACACCTTCGTGAAGGACCCACGCTCCGTGGTGAAGCCGGGCGATATCGTGCGGGTGAAGGTGCTCGAGGTCGACAAGGCCCGCAAGCGCATTTCGCTGACGATGCGCATGAGCGATCCGGTCGAAAAGAAGGGCGCTGGACGTGACGACAATCGCGGCTCGTTCCAGAAGTCCCGTCCGCAGAACGGCGACCGAAAGCCCCTCGCACAGAGCCATCAGGCCTCCACCGGCGGCGCGCTGGCGGATGCCTTGCGTCGCGCCGGACTGAATACCACAAAGGACAAGAGCCCGCGCCGATAGGCGCTATCTCTCCCAAGCGGACAGGATCGTCTCGGTATCCGCGGTCTCGATCTGCTGGCTGAAACGCTTGCTGTAGAGGGCGAGGAGCGAGTCGTGCCCCTCGTCCGACGAACTGCACAGGCCGTCGGCTGCGATCACCACCCGGTAACCATGATCGACCGCTCCCAGGACCGTGGCGAGGACACAGACGTCTGTTTCCGAGCCCGTCACCACCAGCGTGTCCGCGCCGCGTTCCCGTAGCAGGTCGGCGAGCTTGTGTCCGGCAAAGGCCGAGTAGACGGGCTTGTCGATCACGGTCGCGGGGGGGACGAACTGCCCGAGCGGCGGCATCAGGTCCAGCATGCGTGGATCGAGATATTCGCGCGTCGTCTGGCGCCAGCGCTCATAATACTGGCGCCAGGTGCCAGGCATGTCTTCCGGACGCTCCGGCGTAATGAACCGGGTGAACACGGTGCGCTCCGGGACGCACTCGACAATGCGCACCACCGTCGGCAGAACCCGCTCCATCCAGGGCGTCGGCCATGGGCCTTCCGTCGAGAAGATCCGCTGCATGTCGATGCAGAGATGAACCGTTCGGTCATTCAAGGGGCCGTTCTGGAGTCCGGACATGAGATCTTCCCGATGCGGATTGAAGAACGGCCATAAGCCTGGGCCGTTCCACGCCGCTGATCATTCGACGCGGTCCATCCTCATCCCTCTTGAAACCGCGACAACGAAAAGGGTGACATATCAATGCCACTGCGGCCATCGACCATGATCTGTGCCGCCGCCTCTCCGATCGCCGCCGAGTGCTTGAAGCCATGGCCGGAGCAGGGAGAGACCACCAGGACACGTTCCTGATCGGGATGGCGGTCGATCAGGAAGTTCGAGTCCGGAGTGACGGTATAGAGGCAGGTCACGGCCCGGGCTCCGTCCGGCCGCAGCCCCGCGAGACGCCCGTCGAGATGCTTCCTTCGCATGAGACCGGCCTCGTCGGGAGCGATCCTGCGTTCGATCTGGTCCGGATCCGTCGTTTCGTCATACTGCTCGCCGGCCGTCTTGACCGTTCCGCTTCCCGGCAAGGAGGGAAAACCGTAGAAGAAATCGTTCGGACCGGAGCCGTGCGACCAGATGAAGACGGGGCTCTCGGCCCAAACCTGCGCGGCCTCCGGCTCGACCGGAAACCAGTGCATGACCTGCCGGGTCGGGGTGAGAAGCCGGTCGAAGGGAGCGCCCAGCAAGGCGGGAGCCCAGGCGCCGGCGGAGACGATTACCTGCCCGGCCGCGATCTCGTCACGGTCGGTCACGATTCGGACGCCGTCCCCTTCCTGTCTGACAGCGCGCACGATCGTGTCGAGGAGGAGGGAGGCGCCGAGATTCCGGGCCAGGGTGAGCTGAGCTGCCACGCAGCGCTCCGGGTTCAGATATCCGCCGCCCGGCTCGAGATAACCCACCTCGCCATCATGAGCACGGAACTGCGGGAAATGTCGCCGAACCTCGGCCGCATCCAAGACCTCGTGCGGAATGCCGTACTGTCTTGCCGCCCGGAGGGTCCGTCCCATGAAGTCGATCCGGACATTGCCCTCGGCCCGCCGCTCTTCGGAGCCGATGATGAGGCAGCCGTTCTGCGTCAGCAGATGCTCGCCGGTCTGGGCCTCCACCTCGCGCCAGATCTTGTGGGAGCGCAAGGCGAGCGGCACGTAGATCTCACCCTCGCCGATTGCCTGGCGGGTGATGCGGGTCTCTCCGTGGGTCGAGCCCTGATCGTGCGGCGGCGCGAAGCGGTCGATCCCGATCGCCGTCACGCCTCTTTTGGCAAGCTGGTAGAGCGCCGCCGATCCCATGGCCCCGAGGCCGATGACCGCGACGTCGTAGGAAGAGGGCGAACCTGCCATGAAGCCTCCGTAAAATCGGGGCCATCGGACCAGAAAGACGAGGGCTCGACAATAGGCCAGGAGCCCGAACCGCCATGCATCCGGTTACGCTTGTTCAAGGCCATAAAGTCGTCTAGAAGCGAAGTGTCTCACGGGGAGCCTTTCTCAGGGCTGAGAGGCGGCCGGGCCGCCGACCCGTCGAACCTGATCCGGGTCATGCCGGCGGAGGGAATGAGCATGCGATTTCGCAGAACAATCTGCGCCCCGTGCGAATTGCGCCGCCGATCCGGCCTGCCTCACGCATGGGAGCGCCCTTGATGATACGCCGCCTTATTCTCTCCGTTCTCTCGCTGGGCCTCGCGACGGGTCTGGCTCACGCCCAGTCGAAGCCGACCCTGACGGTCTACACCTACAGCTCCTTCGCCGGAAAATACGGCCCGGGCAAGACCGTCAAGGAGCGCTTCGAAGCCGTCTGCGGCTGCGAGCTGGCATGGGTGACGTCCGAGGACGCCGGCAGCATGGTCGGGCGCCTGCGCCTCGAAGGCGACAGCACCAAGGCCGATGCGGTCGTCGGGCTCGACATGAATCTCGCGGGCGAGGCCAAGGCCCTCGGCCTCTTTGCGCCGCATGGCGAGAACGTGAAGGACCTGTCGCTTCCGATCCAATGGTCGGACGAGACCTTCATCCCCTTCGACTGGGGCTATCTCGCCTTCGTGTACGATGCCAACAAGCTCTCCGATCCCCCCAAGAGCCTCAAGGAGCTGGTCGAGAACCCGAACGGCCCCAAGGTCGTGCTGCAGGATCCGCGCACGAGCGCGCCGGGCCTCGGCTTCCTGCTCTGGATGCGTCAGGTCTACAGCGACAAGGCCGATGAGGCCTGGACCAAGCTCAAGCCCCGCGTCGTGACCTTCACTAAGGGCTGGTCGGAAGCCTACGGGCTCTTCATGAAGGGCGAAGCGGACATGGTCATGTCCTACACCACGTCGCCGGCTTACCACATCGTGGCGGAGAAGAAGGACAACTACAAAGCCGCCGCCTTCTCGGAAGGTCATTACCTTCATGTGGAGCTCGCCGGCATAACCCGCACGACGAAGCAGCCGGAGCTGGCGAGGAAGTTCATGGACTTCGTGCTGAGCGAGCCGTTCCAGTCCGCCATGCCGGAGGGCAACTGGATGATGCCGGCGAAGACGCCGCAGGCCGGACTGCCGGCAGCCTTCGAAGGTCTCGTGAAGCCGGCCAAGGCGCTTCTGTTCACGCCGGAGGAGGTGCAGCAGAACCGCCGCGCCTTCACGGACGCTTGGCTCAACGCGACGGCGCGCTGATCCGACACCATGTGGCTGAGCCTGCCCCATCCCGGAAGCCTCGTGGCTCTTGCCATTTTAGCGCTGGTGACCGGCGGGTTCATCGCACTTGCCACGGTCGACGGGGGCAGCCCAGCGCTTCTCTCCATCGGCCCCTACCTCACGCGCGTTCTCGCCTTCTCGGTCATCCAGGCGAGCCTGTCGACGCTTCTGTCCGTCAGCCTCGGCATCGCTCTGGCGCTGGCCTTGGCGCGCCGTCGCTTTCCGGGACGCGACGCCGTTCTGGCGGCTTTGAGCACCACGATGGTGATCCCCACCATCGTGGCGGTCTTTGCGGTGCTGGCCGTCTACGGCAGAAGCGGTTGGCTCGCGGGTGCACTCCAGTTCCTTGGCTGGAGCGGGGATCTCACGATCTTCGGATATCCCGGGATCCTGATCGCCCACGTCTTCCTCAATGCACCTTACGTGGCGCGGATCACTCTCGATGGCCTGAGCCTCGTTCCGGCCGAACAATGGCGACTCGCGACAGCGTTGGGCTTCACGCCCGGGCAGATCTTTCGCCATCTCGATTGGCCGGTGCTGCGCGCCGAACTGCCGGGCATCGCAGGCCTCGTGTTCCTCCTGTGCTTCAAGAGCTTCGCGGTCGTTCTAGCCCTCGGCGGCGGGCCCGCGAGGGCAACGCTGGAAGTCGCGATCTACGAAGCTCTCAAGATCGATCTCGATTTCGGCCGCGCCGCATGGCTTGCCCTGATCCAGCTTGTGATCTGCCTGTCGCTGACGGGGTTGCTCAACTGGATCGTCACAAGGCCGCCTGCCGCTCATACCACCCGCTCCCATGTCGAGCGCCCGGATGCCGCCATCGGTCGCCTCAAGGTGCTGGATTGGCTGATCCTCGCAGCCGGCGCCCTGTTCCTCGTGCCCCTGGCCCTCAGTGTCCTGAGCGGCGTCACGCATCTCCTCGACGTCGTGGATGCCGATCTCCTGCAGGCGGCCGCTACGAGTCTCGCGATCTCGACCGCAGCAGCCATTCTGGCCTGCCTCATGGCCTTGGCGCTCGGAAGCGCCGCGCGGCGGCAGCGACTTGTCGAGCGTGCGCCTCGCCTCGCAGCCCTCTATGATTTTCTGCCGAACACTCTGCTGGCAATACCGCCCTTCGCGCTGACGGCAGGCCTTTTCCTTCTGATCCGCCATATCGTCGATCCTGCAGCGGCCGGACTGATCCTGCTACCGCTGATCAACGGTCTCGCCGCCGTTCCATTCGTTTATCGTGCGATCGCGCCCAAACTCATGACCGCGGAGGAGCGGTATGGTCGTGTCGCGGCCTCTCTCGGCATGACGGGCCTGTCGAAGCTGACCATCATGGACTGGCCCCTGCTGAAGCGCCCTCTCGCGAGCGGCTTCGCCCTCGCGATGGCGCTGTCGTTCGGGGATTTCGGAATCATCGCACTGTTCGGGGGCCCCGAGTTGCGGACCTTGCCATACCTCCTCTACGAGCGCCTTGGCGCCTACCGGCTCGAGGAGGCAGCATCCATCGGGCTCCTGATCGTCCTCGCCGCCTTTGTCCTGGCCCATCTTTCCGGTCGACTGTCGCATGCTGGTGATTGAGAACTGCCGCCTGTCCTGGCCGGATTTCGAGGCCGATTATTCGCTGAGCGTGCGAAGCGGCGCACTCTGCGCGGTCGTCGGCCCGTCGGGAGGAGGAAAGACCACCCTTCTCCACCTGATCGCCGGTTTCGAACATCCACAAAGCGGACGGATGAGCTTCGACGGCCGCGATCTGCTGCCGCTCGCACCGGCAAAGCGCCCGATCGCTATCGTGTTCCAGGACCACAACCTCTTTCCGCATCTCACCGCGGCCGAGAACGTAGGCCTAGGGCTTCGTCCCTCCCTGCGATTGAGCGTCGAGGAGCGTGCGCTCGTGTCCGAGACCCTGGAGGCTGTCGGGCTCGAAGGGTTCGACCAACGCAAGCCCGGCGAGATGTCCGGCGGCCAGCGCCAGCGGGTCGCCCTTGCGCGTGCGCTCGTGTCGGGCCGTCCGCTGATCCTTCTGGACGAACCGTTCAGCAGCCTCGATCCCAATCTACGCCGGGGCATGATCCGGCTCGTCGACGACCTGCGGCGCAAGCGGCACGTCACCATCGTCATGTCGATCCACACGCCCGAAGATGTCGCGGACTTGGCGGACCAGATGGCCTTCGTGGTGAATGGCAGGGTCGCGGCGTCCGGCCCTCCCGCAGAAGTCCTGGAACGCGTGCTGGCGGAGGACATGGCAGGGTCGCCCCCCTAGCCGATACAGCCGGATGTGGTGTTATCCGAAAGGTGATCGGCCTAGCAGTTGAGTTACATAGCGCTCCTGGGGCATGGTCCTGATCTTGGATCTGGCGCGCAGATCCGGTGACGTGAGAACTTGCAGGAACAGGATCCATGGCCGCACTGAGGTCGGAAGCAAGCGTTGGCACACTGGTGCCGGATCGCTACTTGGCTCAGCTCTGTCAGCACCTGTCGCGGGAGGTCACGGCAACCTATTCTGGCCAAGAGGGCCGCGCCGAGTTCGGCTTCGGGCAATGCAAGCTGCAGACGGGCCGCCGTGCGCTCATGCTGGTCGTCGAGGCAGAGGACGAGAGTTCCCTGGCCCGCGTCCAGCACATCGTGAGCAGCTATCTCGAACGCTCGATGTGGCGGGAGAAGCCGACGATCAACTGGATCCGCAAATCGGACTGACTGCCTCTCTGCGCTCAGGAAGGCTCAAAGCCATCCATTCTGCATCCTGACGGATTGACCCGCCTTGTCGAAGACGTGGAGCGAGGAAGACGAGACATGGGCGGTGAAGCGGTCCCCCGGCCTTACCGGATCCTCGCCGGAGGCTCGGACGATCAGGTCCTCGCCGGTGGGGAGAGTCATATAGACGAGGCTTGCCTCACCGAGATGCTCGATGGCATCCACGCGCCCCTCGAGCACTGCGACGTCCGATCCAGCGTTCGCCATGTGCTCGGGCCGGATCCCGATCGTCACGTCATCTCCGCTCTTCAGCCGGGCGGGATGTCCCTCGATCACGGCTTCGGAACCCGCGAAGGCAATGACACTCTCCTTCTCTGTCGCTGAACGAACCTCGCCCTTGATGAAGTTCATGCGGGGCGAACCGATGAAACCGGCGACGAAAAGATTACGTGGGCGGCGGTAGAGTTCGAGCGGAGCCCCGATCTGCTCGATCCTGCCTTGATTGAGCACGACGATCTTGTCGGCGAGCGTCATGGCCTCGACCTGATCGTGCGTCACGTAGATCATCGTCGCGCCGAGATCGCGATGCAGCTTTGCGATCTCCAGCCGCGTGTTGACCCGCAGGGCGGCATCGAGGTTCGACAGCGGCTCGTCGAACAGGAACACGCTCGGCTCCCGCACGATGGCGCGGCCAATCGCGACCCGCTGGCGCTGGCCGCCGGACAATTCCCGCGGCTTGCGGTCGAGAAGCGTCGACAGCTTCAGGGCATCGGCTGCCTGGCGGACGCGGCGGTCCACCTCTGCCTTGTTCGTCTTCGCGAACTTCAGGCCGAACGCCATGTTCTTGTAGACCGACATGTGCGGATAGAGCGCATAGGATTGAAACACCATGGCAATCTTGCGCTCGGCCGGCTGCATCTCGTTGACCCGGCGCCCACCGATCCTGATCTCCCCGGCGCTTACGGTTTCGAGCCCGGCGATGATGCGCAGGAGGGTGGACTTGCCGCAGCCCGACGGACCGACGAAGACAACGAACTCGCCGTCCTCGACGCTCAGGTCGATGTCGCGCAGGATCTCCGTCGCGCCGAAGGATTTCGCGATGCCGTGGAGTGAGACCTCAGCCATGGATATCCGATCCGTAAGTGAACGCACGCCTCATTTGACCGCGCCGGCCGTGAGGCCGCGGACGAGGTAGCGTGAAAAGAGAAGATAGAGGACGAGGACGGGCGCGATCGCCAGGGTGAGCGAGGCGAGCACGGCATTCCAGTCGGTCACGTACTGTCCAATGAACTGCTGCACGCCCAGGGTTACCGTCTGCTTGCCGCCTCCAGGAGCCAGGATCAGCGGGAACCAGAGGTCGTTCCAGATCGGCACCATCGTGAACACGGCCACCGTCGCGATGGCGGGGCGGATCAGGGGCAGGATGATGCTGCCGAAGATGCGGTACTCGCTCACGCCGTCGCAGCGGGCGGCGTCGCGCAGATCCTTTGGAATCTGCTGGATGAACTCGCCGAGGATGAGAATGGCGAGCGGCAATCCTTGCGCCACATAGACGAGGATGAGGGCCGTCAGCGTATTGACAAGATCGAGTTCCACCATCATCCGCAGGATGCTGACGCTCCCTAGGCGGATCGGCACCATAATCCCGACGGCGAGATAAAGGCTGAGGATAGTGTTGCCGCGGAACCGATACTCCGTCAGAGCCCAGGCCGCCATCGCGCCGATGAGGACGATCAGGCCCAACGATACGACGGTCACCGTCAGGCTGTTGAGGAAATAGAGCCCGAAATCGGAATTGGCGAAGACACGGTCAAAGCCGATCGTCGTGAACGTGCGGGCGTCCGGAAAGCCGAGCGGATCGGCAAAGATGGCGCGCCGGGTCTTGAAGGCGTTGATCAGGATGAGAACGATCGGGCCGACGGCCAGCATCGCATAGAGGATCAGCGCGATGTGGACGGCGATGCGGCCTGGCCTGACATTCACACCCATGGCCGCCTCAGAACGTGTGCCGCTGCAGCCGCCGCTGCACGCCGAAGAGATAGATGAGCACGCCGATCAGGATGATGATCAACATGGCGGTCGCCACCGTCGCGCCCATGGTGGGGCTGCCCACCTGAAGCTGGTAGCCGAAGAAGGTGCGATAAAAGAAGGTGCCGAGAATATCGGTGGAGAAGTTCGGTCCTGCCAGCGCTCCTTTGATGGCGTAGATCAGGTCGAAGGCGTTGAAGTTGGCCACGAAGGTCAGGATGGACACGACCCCGAGCGTCGGCAGGATGAGCGGGAGGCGCACGAACCAGAACACGCTGAACGGCCCTGCCCCGTCCACGGTCGCAGCATCCAGGAGGTCGTCCGGAATGTTGATGAGTGCGGCATAGATCAGCATCATCGGAATTCCGACGAACTGCCAGACCGAGATCAGGGAAACCGTCAGCAGCGCGGTGGATTCCTGTCCGAGCCATGGTCCGAAGAACTGCTTCAGCCCGACTGCCGCGAGAAGGCTTTCGGCGATACCCCAGAGCGGATTGAGCATGAGCTGCCAGATGAAGCCGATGATCACGACCGACAGCATGGTCGGCAGGAACAGGAGGGTGCGGTAGACGCTCCCGCCGATCAGCCTCGGCAGGCTGAGCAGCATGGCAAGTCCCAGACCGATGCCGTTCTGGACCACCATGTGAATGGCGAAGAAGATCAGGTTATTGCGCAGGGCATTCCAGAACTGGCCGGACCAAGACGGGTCGGAAAGCAGCGTGTGGAAATTGCCCAGGCCGACGAAGTGGCGTGCCCCCGTCTCGTCTCCGGCGTACAGGCTGAGGCGGATGGTGTCGAAGAGGGGATAGATTGAGAAGAGCGTGTAGATGATGAGCGCCGGGGCCAGGAACACCGCGACATGGACGGGAAAGCGGGAGCGCCCGACGACGCTCTCCGTCTGAACCTCCGGGGCGGCGATGTCCGTCATGCTGATCCGGGCGTGAGAGGAGCGGAGAATGGCGGGCTGCCGTCGGACAGCCCGCCTGACGCGGCTACTTCTTATGCGGCTCGTACCAGCTCGCGAGCCCGTCCTCGACCTTCTTGGCCGCCTCTTCAGGCTTCATGGTGCCGTTGAGTACCTGGGCGCTCACGTTCCAGAGCTCGTTCTCGAGGTTCGGCGTTCCACGGGACAGGATCTGGTAGGAGTTGCGGATCGAGCTTTCGCAGGTGTTGCGCCAGCCGACGAACTTCGCCGCCACCGGGTCTTTCACGTCGACCTTGGCATTCGAGAGCGGGAAGAAGCCCGGCAACTCGTTCGCGTAGATCTCGGCGAATTCCGGCGAGGCCACCCAGGACAGGAAGGTCTTGGCCGCTTCGACGTTCTTGGACTTGGCATTGATGCCCAGCGCAATGTCCGTATGGTCGCTGATGTAGCACTTGCTGGCGCCATCCGGCAGCGGCGGCGCGAAGGCGTCGAATTCGAAGTCCGCCTGCTTGCGGAAGATCGGCACGTCCCAGGATCCGGCCGGGTAGATGGCGGCACGGCCCAGCGTGAACAGGTTCTGGGTATCGGGATATTTCTGAGATTGATAGCCGTTGCCCATATAGGGCGCCCAGCTTGCGAGTTCCGCGAAGGCCTGCACATAGGGCTGGTCGGTCAGCTTCTGCTTACCCTCGATGAGCGCCTTGCGCCCCTCCTCGCCTTTCCAGTAGTTCACGCCGATGTTCTGGAAACCCATGGTGGCGGCCTCCCACTGGTCGGCGGTGCCCATGGCGATCGGGGTGTACTTTCCGTCGGCCTTGATCTTGTCGAGGACGGCGTGGAACTCCTTCACGGTCTTCGGCGGCGTCAGCTTCAGCTCGTCGAAGATCTCCTTGTTGTAGACGAACCCGTGGATCACGGACGCCATCGGCATGCAGAACGTGGTCTTGCCGTCGTCGGTCGACCAGGCGCTTTTCGCCACGTCCGAGAAGTTCTCGATCCCCTTCACGTCGTTGACGGAGAGAAGCTGTCCCTTCTTGAACAGGTCGAGGGATGCATCGAAGGGCCGGCAGGTGATCAGGTCGCCGGCGGTTCCGCCAGCCAAGCGCGCATTGAGGGCCGCGTTGTACTCCGTCGGCGGGTCGGCTTTGAACTGGACCTTGATGTCCGGGTGTTTCTTGTTGAAGGCCGGGATGATCTTGGTGTTCCAGACATCCGCGTCGTCGTTGCGCCAGCTCTCGATGGTGAGTGTCTGCGCCGAGGCCGCACCGGCGAAAGCCACGGCAAGGGCCGCTAGGGACGCCGTGGCGACGAGACGGCCTGCATTGCGCAGAAGAGTCGTGCTGTGGTGGGATCTCATCCTCGTTCTTCCTCCAAGCTCATGGCGGCACCGGCAAGCGCCTCATGAAAATTCCCCATCGTCCCGTGCACTTTTTCGTGCTCTCTCGGCATCCGGCGGAGCGGCGACCGCCCCTGGAAACCGTGGACAAGTGACCTCATATTGGTATCGCCTGGACAGAAACACAACTGCCGTTTGCGGGCCGGCCCGCTAGTACCATTGTCCTATCCTACCGGCATCGAGCCTGCTTTAGAAAGTTCAATGATTGCGTGTCGGACAAGGCCGGAACAGGCATTTGCACGGCGTACCTCTTCACGAACTGGATATTAAGTGGCATTGTGTGGCCCTGCACTCCTGCACGCTTAACCAGTCACCCAGATACATCGGCGATGAGTGAGTTCCTTTTCCTTGGCATTGATGGCGGCGGCACCAAATGCAGGGCCCGCCTGCGCGATGCCGAGGGAAAACTTCTCGGTGAGGGGGCCGGCGGTCCTTCGAACATCAGGCTCGACCCGGACCTTGTCTGGACCTCGATTCTCACCGCCTGCGGCGAGGCACTCCGCCAAGCCGGGCTGCAGGAGACCGACCTGAGCCGGGTCCGCGCCGGAATGGGAGCAGCAGGAGCGGGGCAGAAGAGCGCGGTGGCGCGGCTGCTCTCGCGTCAGCACCCTTTCGCCTCCTTCGTCATCGACACGGACGCGCATACCGCATGGCTCGGCGCCTTCGAGGGCGGAGACGGCGCGATCCTGATCGTCGGAACGGGCTCCTGCGGCTACGGCGTCGTGGGCGGACAACGCCGCTACGTCGGTGGTTGGGGGTTCGAGATTTCCGACGAAGGGAGCGGGGCAGCCATCGGGCGCGACCTCCTGCGGCGCGTCATCTGGGCCTATGATGGCCGCATTCCTGCAACGCCCTTGTCGAATGCCGTGCTGGGCGACTTCAGCAACGATCCCGAGGTCCTGGTGGACTGGGTCGGGAAGGCGCGCCCAAGCGACTATGCGCGGTATGCGCCTCTGGTTCTGGAGCACGCCCATCGGCGGGATCCCCTCGGTCTTGAACTGGTCCGTCATGCCGCCGACGAGATGGCGCAGATCGCAATGCGCCTCCTCGACCTCGGCGCTCCGGCCCTGTGCACGTTCGGCGGCCTGGCGGAGCCCCTGCGCCCCTGGCTGCCGCCCCCGCTTCAGCAGCTCATCGTGCCGCCGCGAGCCGACGCGCTCGACGGCGCCGTTCTCCTTGCAAAGACATCACAGAGCGGAGGCAGGAATGACCGCACAGGCCTCTGAATCGCTGCCCCTGCTCCCGCTCGACGAAGCCAATCCGACGCCCCTCTACCTGCAACTGCAGCAATCGATCGAGGAAGCGGTCCGCAGAGGCGCCATCAAGCCGGACGATGCGCTGCCGGGCGAGCGCGATCTCGCCAAACAGCTCGGCATCTCCCGCGTGACGGTCCGCAAGGCCATCACGGGCCTGGTGAAGAAGGGCGTTCTCGTCCAGCGCTGGGGATCGGGCACCTTCATCGCGCCGCAGATCCGGCTCGAGCAGCCTCTGTCGCGCCTGTCGAGCTTCACGGACGACATGTCGGCCCGCGGCCTTCCTTCCTCGGCCGTGCTGCTGAGCCGTTCGGTCGGGCAGGCTGCGCCGAACGAACTCATGGCGCTCGGTCTCTCGCCCGGCGATCTCGTGAGCCGGGTCAACCGGCTGCGCCTCGCCGACGGCATCCCCATGGCCATCGAGCATGCGGTGATCCCCAACCGCTTCCTGCCGGATCCTTCGCTCGTCAAGCAGTCGCTCTATGCCGCTCTTCACGAGCAGGGCGTCGTGCCCAGCCGCGCCCTGCAAAGGCTGCACGCGGTGCTCCTCACCGAGGAACAGGCGGCCCTGCTCCATGTTCCCCCGCAGAGCCCCGCGCTCTATATCGAACGCCGGTCGTTCACCACGGCCGGCGAGCCTGTGGAATTCACCTCGTCCTATTACCGGGGCGACGCCTATGACTTCGTGGCCGAGCTGACGATCAGCCAGCCCGATCGGACCCAAAGCGATGATGCCTGACCAGAACAATTCCGCCTCCGCCGTAACCGCCATGCTGCGCGAAGCGCGCGAGGCTCCCCAGGTCGTCGCACGCCTGCTCGCAGGCAATGCCGACCTGTGCCGGGACCTGGGCGAGCGACTGCGCGCCTCGCCGCCGCCTTTTGCCGTCACCTGCGCACGCGGCAGCTCCGACAATGCGGCGACCTTCGCCAAGTATCTGCTGGAAATCCATTCCGGCCTCGTCACGGCCTCCGTCGGACCGTCCGTGACGTCCGTCTATGAAGCGCGGCCGCGGATGCGGGATGCACTATTCCTCGCCGTATCCCAGTCGGGCCGCAGCCCGGACATCCTGCACCTTGCCAATGCGGGCCGAGAGGACGGCGCGCTGACGGTCGCCCTCGTCAACGACACCTCCTCCCCGCTCGCCTCCACCTGCGAGGTCGTGCTGCCGCTCCATGCAGGCCCCGAGAGGAGCGTCGCGGCCACGAAGTCCTTCATCGCCGCCCTGGCCGCCGGCCTGCAGCTCGTGGCCCATTGGTCGCAGGACCGGGACCTGCTGAATGCGCTCGACACGCTGCCCGACGTTCTGGAGCAGGCCTCCGCCACGGATTGGTCGGCGGCCCTGCCCATGCTGTCGAAGGCAAACAACCTCTTCGTCGTCGGCCGCGGCGTCGGCTTCGCGGTCGCTCAGGAAGCGGCGTTGAAGCTGAAGGAAACGTCCGGCGTCCATGCGGAAGCCATGAGCGCCGCGGAACTGATGCATGGCCCCTGGACGCTTGCGGGCGACCACTTCCCGATCCTCGTCCTCAGCCAGCAGGACGAGACCCTGAGCGGCGTCAACGATCTCGTGACAAAGCTGAACGAACAGGGCGTTCCGGTCGTCGTTGCGGGAGCAGCGGAAGGACCTGCAAGCGTCATGCTGCCCTCCGTGGAGAACATCCATCCCTATCTGGCGCCGATCGCGATGATCCAGAGCTTCTATCCGCTGGTGAACGCCATCGCCCTGGCGCGGGGGCGCAACCCCGACAGCCCTCCACGTCTACGCAAGGTGACGGAGACGGTGTGATGACCTTCGCCCTGGCCGGAGCCCGCATCTTCGACGGTGCCCACTTCCTTGAAGGCCGTGCGGTCGTCGTCGAGAACGGCCGCATTCGTGCTGTGCCCTTCGAGAAGGATCTCGGCCCTGGGATCGAGACCCGCCGCATTGAGGGTCTGCTGGCACCCGGCTTCATCGACGTGCAGGTCAATGGCGGCGGCGGGATGCTCTTCAACGACGTCCGCAGCGTCGACTGCCTGCGTACGATCGCCGAGGCGCATCGCCGATACGGTACGGTGGGCCTGTTGCCGACCTTCATCACCGACAACCGCGAGCGCATGGCGGAGGCTGTCGACGCGATGCGGCAGGCGCTCGCCGCCCGCATCCCCGGAGTGCTCGGCATCCATGTGGAAGGCCCCTTCATCAATCCGGAGCGCAAAGGCGTCCATAACGCCGACTATATGCGCTCGATGGAGGAGGAGGATCTCAGGATCCTGACGTCTCTCACCGAGGGGCGCACACTCGTGACGCTCGCGCCCGAGCGCAACCCGATGGAGTCCATCGCCCGGCTGGCGGATGCCGGCGTGCTGGTCTGCGCCGGACATACGGCCGGAGACTACGCCACAATCATGGAAGCCTGCCGCCATGGGCTTCGCGGCTTCACGCACCTCTTCAACGCCATGCCACCCTTCGCCGGCCGCGAACCAGGCCCGGTGGGCGCTGGTCTCGACAGCGTCGGCACCTGGTGTGGGCTGATCGTGGATGGCCACCATGTCAGCGATGCGGCTCTGCGCATCGCCATCGCGGCCAAGGGCGCGGCCGGCATGATGCTCGTGACCGATGCCATGTCGGTGACCGGGACCGATCTGGAGAGTTTCGAGCTGCACGGCCGCACGATCTACCGGAAGGACGGCAAGCTCACGACGGCGGATGGAACCCTCGCAGGCTCCGACCTCGACATGGCGAGCGCCGTGCGCAACAGCGTGAACAGGCTCGGCCTTGGCCTGCCGGACGTGCTCCGGATGGCCTCGCTCAATCCCGCGGCCTTCCTGAGGCTCGACCATGAGTTGGGGCGGGTCGCGCCGGGATATCGGGCAAGCCTCGTGCTTCTCGACGACGACCTGAACGTGCGGCAGACCTGGATCGACGGACAATAAACAGCAAAGAGGATTTTCGATGGGTGCGAAGCGGGTTCTCGTCGTCGGCCTCGGCAACATGGGCATGTCGCATGCCCTCGCCTATTCCCGCATCGAGGGTTTCGAGGTCGTGGGCCTCTGCACCCGCAACATCGAGGACCTGTCGCTTCCGGCACCGTTACAGAAGGCCGCGTGCTTCACGGACTTCGACGAGGCTCTGGCTGCAACGAAGCCCGACGTGGTCTCGATCAACACCTGGTCGGATACGCACGCTCCCTACGCCATCAGGGCGATGGAGGCAGGCGCTCACGTTTTCGTCGAGAAGCCCCTCGCCGACACGGTGGCGGATGCGGAGCGCGTGGTCGAGACGGCCAATCGCACCAAGCGCAAGCTCGTGGTCGGCTATATTCTCCGACACCATCCCTCCTGGATGAAGTTCATCGAAATCGCGAAGACGCTTGGAACCCCGAACGTCTTTCGCATGAACCTGAACCAGCAATCGAGCGGTGCCGCGTGGGAGGCGCACAAGCGCCTGCTGCAATCCCTGTCGCCGATCGTCGATTGCGGCGTGCATTACGTCGATGTCATGTGCCAGATCACGCGGGCGCAGCCAGTCCAGGTGCATGGCGTCGGGACCCGGCTGACGAACGACATGCCGGCTGGCATGTACAATTACGGGCACCTGCACGTGACCTTCGACGACGGCTCTGTCGGCTGGTACGAGGCCGGCTGGGGGCCGATGATGAGCGAGACGGCCTATTTCGTGAAGGACGTGATCGGCCCGAAAGGCAGCGTCAGCATCGTCATGGCCGAGACCGCCGGCGACATCCGCTCGGACGACATCAACGCCCACACCAAGACTAACCAGATCCTGCTGCACCACGCAGCCCTGAATCCTGACGGATCCTTCGTCAAGGCCGACGAGCGGATCAGCACCTCGGACGAGCCAAGCCACGACGATCTCTGCGAGCGCGAGCAGCGCTACCTGCTGCGCGCCATCGACGAGGATCTGGACCTCTCCGACCACATGAGCGATGCCGTGAGATCCTTGAGGATCGTGCTTGCCGCCGACGAGGCGGTGCGGACAGGGCGGGTCGTCTCGCTTTAAGGTTTGACGTAGAACACGAAGCTCCGCTCGCGTCCGGCGAACTCACGCTCATATTCGCGCGCGACGCCCCAGCCGTGCCGCTCGTAGAAGCGGCGGGCGCCGAGATTGTCGCGGAAGCACTCGAGGCTCCTGGCGCCGAGCGCCTCGGCCTTTGCGAGAAGGAGCGCGCCCGCGCCCTGCCCGGTCGCGTCCGGATCCATGAACAGCATGTCGATGTGCCCGTCGGTCATGAGCAGGAAGCCGATGGGCTCCTTTCCCGCCAAGGCGACGAGCATACGCTTCCAGGACGCGGAGAACCGCTCCGCAAAGTAGGCTGCATCCCGGGTGGCCAGCACCTCCTCCTCGAGGAGGCCCTCGAATGCCGACCGATAGGAGCGTTCGGCGATGCCTGCCAGTGCCGGAACATCCTCGGCGCCGGCCTGCCGGACGATCACGGCTGGCCCCGCAGACGCGGGTCGAGGGTGTCGCGCAGGGCATCGCCCAGGAGGTTGAACCCGAAGGACAGGAACAGGATCGCGAAGCCCGCGAAGATGGCGCTCCAGGGCGAGAGCTGGAGGAAGTTGCGCCCTTCCGACAGCATCAGCCCAAGCGACGGCGTCGGCGGCTGCGTGCCCAGCCCGAGGAACGAGAGTGACGCCTCGACCAGGATGGCCGCCGAGAGCAGAAGGCTCGTCTGCACCAGGATCACCGAGGCGAGGTTCGGCAGGATGTGCAGGAAGATGATGCGGGCATCCGACGCGCCGATGGCCTTTGCGCCCGCCACGTACTCGCTCTCGCACAGGACGAGCGCCGGCCCGCGCAGGAGCCGGGCGAAGATCGGCGTATAGACCACCGCGATGGCGGCCGCCGCACTGTAGGTATGGGGCCCGAGCACCGCGATGATGCCGATCGCCAGCAGCATCACCGGAAAGGCGAAGAGCACGTCCATGACGCGCATGATGATCCGGTCGAGCCAGCCGCGGTAATAGGCAGAGACCAGCCCCAGAGTCCCACCGGCGAGGAGTGCGATGCCGACCGCCAGCACGCAGGCGATGAGCGACGTGCGGTATCCGTAGAGGATGCGGGTCAGCACGTCGCGGCCGAGCTGATCGGTGCCGAGCCAGTTGAGACCGGTCGGGCCGCGCAGGCGCCGGGCGACGCTCTGGGCCATGGGATCGTAGGGAGCGAACAGGGGAGCGCCGATGGCGAGGACGAGTTGCAGCGCTACGAGGAAGAGCGCGAAGGTCAGGAGCTTGTTCTTGGCCAGCCGCGACATGGATCAGGCCCTCACGCGCGGATCGACGACGATGTAGAGCAGGTCGACGAGGAAGTTCACCAGCACGAAACCGGCAGTCACGACGAGGATGGTGGCCTGGATCACAGGGTAGTTGCGCTCCGCGATGGCCCCGAGGATGAGGCGGCCGAGCCCGGGAATGGCGAAGACCTGCTCCACCACGATGGCGCCGCCGAGAAGGTAGCCGGTCATGATGCCGACGCTGGTGAGGAACGGGATCAGCGCATTGCGAAGGGCGTGTTTGTAGACCACCTTGCGCTCGCTCAGGCCTTTGGCGCGGGCGGTGCGGATATAGTCCTGCCCCAGGGCGTCGAGCATGGCCGAACGCACGAGGCGAGAGAGGTTGGCCAGGATCGGAAGCGCGAGGGCGACCGAAGGCAGCAGCATCCGCTGGAGATTGCCGAGCGGGTCCTCGGAGAACGGCACGTAGCCGAGGGAGGCGAAGCTCGGAGCGAAGCTCGCGAGCAGCAGGATGAGCACGATGCCGAGCCAGAAGGAGGGAATCGTCAGGCCCGCGATAGCGGCAATCCGCATCGCCACATCGGCGCCGCCCCCGCGGGTCTGCGCCATCAGGCAGCCGACCGGAACGGCCAGCACGGCGCCGATCAGGAGCGACAGGAAGGTGAGCTCGAGGGTCGGCCAGAGATGCGTCATGATCTCGGTCGCGACGGGGCGCCCGGTCCAGAGCGATGTTCCGAAATCGCCGCGCAGGGCAGATCCCGCCCAGAGCAGGTATTGTTCGACGATCGGACGGTCGAGGCCGACCCGGCGGTTCAGCTCCGCCATGCGCTCCGGCGTGATCTCCGTATTGGCCCCGAGCATGATGGCGACGGCGTCGCCGGGAATGAGGCGGATCATCAGGAACACGATGATCGAGACGCCGAACAACACGACGACCAGATCGATGAGCCTCGAAATCAGAACGCGATTCATCTCGACAATGGCTTTGTGATGAAAACAGCTCCGGCGCCGCGAACGGTGCGGCGCCGGGGCGCGTTGCGGCTTAGTAGGTGGCGCTGCGCAGCAGCATCAGCGAGCGGTTCGGCATGACGTCGTAGCCCTGCAGCTTGTCGCGCATGGCCGAGAAGAGCGTGCCGTAGGTCAGGTGCGCGACCGGACCCGAGCAGGCGAGCTTCTTCTGGACCTGATCATAGGCGGTCTTGCGGGCGGCCTGGTCCTGCATGGTGCGGGCGCTGTCGAGGAGTTGGTCGATCTCCGCGTCCGAATACTTGAACACGTTGGTCGATCCGCCCGTGCGGAACGTGCGGTAGAAGTACTCGTCCGGATCCGGGCTGCCGGCATTGATCGACGCGAACATATCGAAATTGCTGTTGCGCCAGTCCTGAATGAACTGCCCCTGCTCCTGGTTCTTCAGCTCGACCTTGAAGCCGACCTTGTTGAGCTGCTCCTGCACGACCTGGGCGATGTCCTTCACGTCCTGGCGGGGCAGGACGTTCATGCTGACGGTGATCGGAAGCGAGACGCCGGATTCCTTCAGCAGAGCCTGGGCCTTGGCCGGATCATGCGCGTAGCAGGGGAACTGCTTCACATCAAGCGCCCAGCTCTTCAGGGCCGGCGAGAGCGGGCCGCCCGGAACGCCGGCGCCGAAGAGCGCCGCGTCGACGATCTCCTGGCGGTTGATGGCGTAGTTCACCGCCTCGCGCACCTTCGCGTTGTCGAAGGGCGGCTTCGACACGTTCATGCCGACGAGCGTGTAGGCGAGTTCCAACGTCTCGGAGAGCTTCACGCCCGGCTTGCCCTTGAGCTGGAGGGCCGTCGCCGCATCGATGTTCGGCAAGAGCGCATACTGACCGTTGGTGAGGCCGACCTGGCGGGTGGCCGATTCCGGCACGATGTTGAACTTGAGGCCCGTCAGCTTCGGCAGGCCCTGCTGCCAGTAGGAGTCGTTCTTGGAGAGCAGGATGAAGCCGTTCGGCTGCCATTCCTGGAACTTGAACGGGCCGGTGCCGACCGGCTGCTTCTGCAGCACGTCCTTGTTGGCCTCGACCGAGCTCGGCACGATCGCGATGGTGGCGAGCGAGGACAGCAGCGGAGCGGACGGCTCCTTCAGCTTCAGCTCCACCGTCTGCGGGTCGACCGCGTTGGCGCTCTCGATGGCCGCGAGGCGGCTCGCCAGCGGCGACGCGATGTCCTTGCTCTGCACGCGCTTGATCGTGGAGACCACGTCTTCCGCCTCCATGGCGGAGCCGTCGTGGAATTTCACGCCCGAGCGTAGCTTGAAGGTGTAGGTCTTGCCGTCGGGCGAGACGGTCCAGGATTCGGCGAGGCTCGGGACGACCTTCAGGTCCTTGTCGACGGCGGTCAGGCCCTCGTAGATGTTGCCGTTGACCACCATGAAGCTCGGAAAGGCCGTGATGAGGTGGGGATCGAGGCCCGTCGGGCCATTGTCCGCGCCGATTTCCAGAACTTGAGCCGAGGCGGAGGCCATCGCCGCCACCATGAAACCTGCGCCCATGGCGCCGCGCAGTGCTGACCTGAACATGCGTCTTTTCTCCCTTGGAAGCCGCAAGCGGTTTTATAGGCCATCGAAGCGGGCCTGTCATGGTCCAATATCATACCACTCTGGACCGGATGCGGGCATGTGGTATGGTCAAACCCAAAGCAGCGTCACCGGAGGAATAGATGTCCCAAGGCTCGCCCGTCAAAGCGATCGGCGTCATCAGCGGCACGTCCATGGATGGGATCGACGTCTCCATCGTGGAGACGGACGGCGACACGGTCGTCGCTCCGGGCCCGGGCCGGACCTTCTCGTATCCGGACGATCTGCGCCGCCGCCTTCAGGACTTGATCGCCGAGCCGGCGCGGGCCCAGAGCGAGCCGCTGGAGGACCTGGACCAGGCCGTGACGAACGCGCATGTGGCGGCGATCCGGCGCTTCATGGACGAGACGGGAACGTCGCCGGACGAGGTGAGCCTGATCGGCTTTCATGGTCAGACGGTGTATCACCGCCCGGAGATCCGCTTCACCCGCCAGCTCGGCGCAGGCCGCCGCGTGGCGCAGGAACTCGGCATCGACACCGTCGATCGCTTCCGTCACGCGGATGTCGCCTCCGGCGGTGAAGGCGCTCCGTTCGTCCCGCTCTATCATCGCGCCTTGGCAAGCCGGCTCGAGCAGCCCGTGATGATCCTCAATCTCGGAGGCGTCGGCAACGTGACCTATATCGACGGCGACACGGTGATCGCCTTCGACACCGGTCCGGCGAGCGCGCTTCTCGACGACTTCGTCCTGCGCCGGCGCGGATTGAGCTATGACGAGAACGGCCGGCTGGCGGCGTCCGGCACGGCGGACGCGAAGCTCGTCGCCGAGTTCATGACGAATCCGTTCTTCGACCGTCCGGCGCCGAAATCCCTCGACCGCCAGGATTTCCACGCCCGCGCCAAGGGCGTGGAGGCGCTCTCGGATGCGGACGGCGCCGCGACGCTGGCGGAATTCACGATCGAGTCCGTCGTTGCGGCCCTCCGGCACGTGCCGCGCCGACCGTTGCGGTGGCTCGTCACCGGCGGCGGCCGGCGCAATGCCCACTTCATGAACCGCCTGCGCACGCGCCTCGGCGTGAGCGTCGACCCGGTGGAGACCGTCGGCTGGAACGGCGACTTCCTCGAGGCGCAGGCCTTCGGCTACCTGGCCGTGCGCTCGGTGAAGGGCCTGCCCCTGAGCCTGCCGACTACGACGGGCGTTCCGCATCCCATGCCGGGCGGCGAACTGCACCGTGCGGCCTGATCGACCCCAATGCCCCTCTCAGACCTGATCGAGCAGGCCTTCGCGCCTGCAACGGAAGCCCTCCGCGGCGACAACATTCCCGGCGCGGTGCTCGGCATCGTGACGGCCGACGGCACGCGCGCCGTGCGCTGGGCCGGCTGGGCGCAGATCGAACCGGAGCGCGAGCCGGTCTCACGAGAAACCGTTTTCGACCTCGCGTCGCTCACCAAGGTGATCTTCACGACCACCAGCATCCTGCGGCTTGTGGAACAGGGAAAGATCGGCCTCGACGATCCGCTGACGACGGCCATTCCGGACCTGCGCCAATACGACATGAACGCGGTCGAGCGGCGTCTCACCTTCAGGCAGTGCCTGGCGCACCAGACTCATCTGCCCGCCGTGGAGCCGCTCTACACCTATGGGCAGGACCCGGACACGTTGCGCGCCTTCATCCTCCAGCGGGTGTGGCAGAGCGGGCCGCCGGTCTATTCCGACATCAACTTCATGCTGCTCGGCATCGCCATCGAGCGCATCACGGGCAAGCCGCTCATCGAACAGCCCTTGCCCGACGGGTTCACGTTTCGGCCGGATCCGCGCCTCTGCGCCGCGACCGAGCGCTGCACATGGCGCGGCCGCGTCATCCGCGGCGAGGTGCATGACGAAAACACCTTCGCGCTCGGCGGCGCCTCGGGCCATGCGG
Source organism: Pseudomonadota bacterium (assembly GCA_023426505.1). Classification (GTDB taxonomy): domain Bacteria; phylum Pseudomonadota; class Alphaproteobacteria; order Rhizobiales; family Beijerinckiaceae; genus Microvirga. Next base: position 20,692 of record JAFAAP010000315.1, on the reverse strand, counting down.
GGCTCTTCGGCACCATCGACGCAATTCTCGATTTCGCCCAGTCGATCCTCGACGGATCGGCGCTTTCGGCGGAGTCGCTGAAGGCCATCCGCACGCGCGAATCCGAAAAGCGCACGGTGGGTTGGGAGGGGTTCTATTCCGGCTGGCATGGCGGTGATGCCTGCTCGCCCATAACCATCGGCCATACGGGTTTCACCGGAACCGGTCTATGGCTCGACTTCGAGCGGGGGCTCGCCTGGTCGCTCCTGACGAACCGCGTTCACCCGACCCGGCACAGGGATACCGGAATCATAGCCCTGCGCCGTGCGACCGGCGAGGCGGTGATCGCGTTATTCGACAGAAGCAGACCCTCTTAAGCACAGCAGCAAAAAGGGCTTCGGATGCCGGCCCGGACCATGTCCTGCCGATTGCTGGCATCCTCAACTGGACTTATATTGGTCTCAAGAAAGATCATGAGATGACCACAGAACATTTCAGCTCCCGCTTTCAGGATCTCGATTCCTGGTCCAGCCCCGACATCCTCGCCGCCTTCTATGAAGGTCAGCTCGCGGCCGTCTCGGCAGTCCGCTCCTCTCTTCCGGCCATCGCCGCCGCCGCCGAAGAGGCCGCCGTGCGGCTGCGCCGCGGCGGGCGCCTCGTCTATGCGGGCGCCGGGACCTCGGGGCGGATCGGCGTTCAGGACGGCACGGAGCTTCCCCCCACCTTCAACTGGCCCGACGACAAGATCGTCTACCTGATCGCCGGCGGCGAGGGCGCCATCATGCGCGCGGTCGAGAACGCGGAGGACTCGGTCGAGGAGGGTGTCGCGGGCATCCGGAACGCCCAGGTCGGCCCCGACGACGTGGTGATCGGCGTGGCCGCCAGCGGGCGGACGCCCTTCACCCTCGCGGCCCTGACGGAGGCGAAGGCGCGCGGTGCCCAGACGATCGGCATCTCCAACAATGCCGGCGCTCCGATCCTCGACATCGCGTCCCATCCGATCCTGGCCGAGACCGGCGAGGAGGTGATCGCCGGCTCGACCCGCATGAAGGCGGGCACGGCCCAGAAGGTCATCCTGAACCTGCTCTCGACCCTCATCATGGTGCGCCTGGGCCGCGTCTATCGCGGGCTCATGGTCGACATGCGCGCCACGAACGCGAAGCTGCGTCGCCGCAGCGAAGTCATGGTGTCCCAGATCACGGGCTGCGACGACGCCACAGCCATCGAGGCGCTGCGGCGGGCCGACGGCGACATGAAGGTCGCCTCCCTCATCGCCCTGGGTGTGGACGCGGACGAGGCCCGTGCCGCTCTGGCCCGGCACGATGGCAATTTGCGCCACGCCCTGTCAGAGTTCCCGGCAACGAAGGACTGACGTCGGCCGGCGGAGCCGGCGCACCAAGGAAAGCGAAGCGTCATGGCGCTGGGGCTGGGCATCGACGCGGGCGGCACCGCCACGCGCTGGCGGTTGGCGGAACCGGGCGGCGCATGCGTCGCGCAAGGAACGGTCGAGCCTCTGACGGGGCATCTCTTCTCGCCGGCCGCGGAAGAGCGGGCAAGGCGCATCGTCGGCGAGATGGCGCAGGCGGTTGCCAAGGCCGGCAGGCCGCTCGGCATCATTGCCGGGATTACCGGCCTGACCCGTGAAACGCCCGCCGAAGCCACCATGCGCGGGATCCTCGCGGACGCCTTCGCCCTTCCGCAGGAGAGGATCTTCGTCGCGGAGGACATGTGGATCGCCTACCTCTCCTACTTCGCCCTCGGCGAGGGCATCCTGGTCTATAGCGGCACGGGCTCGATCGGCTACTACCTGTCGGAGGACAAGGAGGTGATCCGCGTCGGCGGCCACGGCAATCTCATCGACGATGGAGGCTCCGGTTTCTGGATCGCCCGCGAGGCTTTGAAGGCCATTCTCCGCACGGAGGAGGAGCAGCCGGGCGCCGGCTGGTCCACCGGTCTCGGGACGTCTCTCGCCGAGGCCCTCGGAGGCACGGACTGGAACATCATCCGCTCCTTCGTCTATGGCGGCGACCGCGGCAAGATCGGCTCGCTGGCCCGCGCCGTCGGGGATGCGGCCCGAAACGGCGACCCCACGGCGCTCGGCATCCTGCGGGACGCCGGAATGGAACTGGCGCGCCTTGCCAACTGCCTGATCAAGCGCCTCGGCCCACGGCCGGTCGCCCTCGTCGGCGGCAGCTCCCGCCTGCACGGAATCGTGGCCGATTCGTTCCGCAGGGACCTAGTGGCGCCGGTCGAGTTCATCGCCAGCGATCTCGATGCGGCGCTGACCGCCGCGCGGCTGGCCGCGACGCTCCACAAGGGGTGAGACCGGTCAAAGCGGCGCCGGCTTGTCGCCCTTGCGTCCGACACCCTATAGGAAAGTCCTTCAGGACATCATCGAACGGGAACTACCGTGATCTTCGACATCTGGGTCGATCTGCCGGTCTGGGGCATCTTCGGCTCCCTGGCCCTGCTGTTCGCAGCCACGGCCCTTCTGATCCACCGCCTGTGCTTCAGCGAACTCACGCGGGCGCGGTCATCCGGCTTCGTCGGCGTCGTCGCCCCGTTCTTCGGCTCGGTCGCGGTCCTCTTCTCGCTCCTGACCGGGTTCCTGGCCAACGAGGTCTGGGACCGGAACCGGCAGGCAGGCCGCGCCATCCTGGCCGAGCGCGACGGCCTCTTGGCCATTCACGCCATCAGCCTTGCGACGGTGTCGGACATGAAGGAGATCCGGGCTGCCGCGCAGGGCTACGCAAAGGCGCTGATCGAGGATGAATGGCCCCGGATGACGGAGCAGGAATCATCCCCGAAGGCCGGACAGGAACTCATGGGCCTGCTCACCCGCGTGTCCAATCCGCAGGTCGGCATCGACGCCGGGCAGGCCGCCCAGAGCGCCCTGCTCGATTCGGTGCTCAAGCTTCGCAGCAACCGCTACGACCGCCTCGCCCTGAGCGGGGACCGGAGCGACCGGACCAAATGGGCCGCAGTCGTGATCCTGGGCCTCATCACCCAGATCGCCATTGCCATCGTGCACCTGGAGAAGCCCAAGGCGCAGGCGGCCGCGCTGACGATCTTCTCGGCCGCCGCCGTGATCACCCTCGGACTGATCGCCATCCGGGAGCGTCCCTTCGACGGGCCTCTGCGGTTCTCGCCCGAACCGGTGCGGGAGGCGCTGCAGGTCATGGCGGGAAGTCCCGGCCCATGAATGCGGCCCAGGCGGGTTGCACAATCCCCTCTCCTCGGCCAAGACTCTCCCGCAGGATTTAGGAGTTTGGGATCTTTTTCAGCCATGCGCGCTCTTTTCGTTGGCCAGACCTATATCGACGTGACCTTCCTGGCGGATGAACTCCCCACGGGCGACGAGAAGACGGTGGCGCGCGACTACGCGATCTCCTTCGGCGGCAACGCCGTGACGGCCGCCTTCGCCTGCGCCAAGCTCGGGATCCCCCCGGACCTGCTCACCTCCATCGCAGATGACTGGCTGGGCCGCATGTTCATCGATATGGCGGCGAAATACGGCATCTCGGTCCATCACCGGAAGGTGGCGGAATCCTCCCTGTCCTTCATCATGCCGCGCGGGGGCAAGCGCGCCATCGTGCGCTGCCGCGACGACCACTACCTGCATCCGGTTCCCCCGCTGAACCTGACCGGCTGCATGGCGCTTCATCTCGACGGCCACCAGGCCGATGCGGCGATGCACTACGCCCGCACGTGTCGCGAGGCAGGCATCCTCACCTCTCTCGACGGCGGAGGTCTGCGGTCGAACACCCACGAGTTGCTGGAATTCATCGACGTGGCCATCGTGGCCGAGCGTTTGTGCGAGCAGATGAACCTGACCCCATACGAGATGCTGGGCTATCTCAAGGGCCGCGGCTGCAAGATCGGCGGCGTGACCTTGGGCGAGCGCGGCCTCGTCTGGTACGACGAGGCCGGCGCCGAGAGCGTGATGCCGGCCCTTGCGGTTCCCTCGGAGGCGGTGGTCGATACGAACGGCGCCGGCGACATCTTCCACGGCGCCTACGTGTATTCGGCGATGGCACGGCCGGAACTGCCCTGGCGCGAGCACTTCCTGTTCGCCCGCGCAGCCTCCGCCCATGCAATCCAGCATCTCGGCAACGAGGCGAGCCTCCCCGCGATCGAGGACATCGCGCGCACCCAGGAGCGCTTCGCCGAGCGGAAGCTCGCGGCGTGATCGCCGCGCCGTCGTTCCGGGACCACGCAGCGAGCCTGGAACGACGAAGCTTATGAATTACGCCGCCTTCTTCTGGTAGTCCTTCACGTCCGAGAACTGGATCGCCTTCCAGCGGTCCTGCTCGTATTGCAGGTTGAACGTGTTCGTCGCCATGAAGACCGGCGCCTCGTCGAGGTCGCGCGCCATCGACGACAGGTGGCTGTCGATGAAGCGGTCGAGCTCGACCCGGTCGGCTGCCGTGATCCAGCGGCAGATCGAGAAGCGCGTGGGCTCGTAGTCGATCGGCAGGCCGTACTCGCCCTGGAGGCGCTCCTTCAGCACGTCGAGCTGGAGCGCGCCCACGACGCCCACGATGGCGCCGGAGCCGTCATAGGGCACGAAGAGCTGCACCACGCCCTCCTCGGCCATCTGCTGCAGCGCCTCGCGCAGCTTCTTGGCCTTCATGGCGTCCTGCAGCTTGATGCGGCGCATGATCTCGGGCGCGAAGCTCGGGACGCCCCGGAACACGATGTCCTCGCCCTCGGTGAGCGTATCGCCGATGCGCAAGGTGCCGTGGTTCGGGATTCCCACCACGTCGCCCGCCCAGGCCTCGTCCGCGATGGCGCGGTCCTGCGCGAAGAAGAACTGCGGCGTGTTGAGGCTCATGGGCTTGCCCGTGCGCACGAGCTTCGCCTTCATGCCACGCTGGAGCCGTCCCGAGCAGATGCGCATGAAGGCGATGCGGTCGCGGTGGTTCGGATCCATGTTGGCCTGGATCTTGAACACGAAGCCGGTCATGCGGTTCTCGCCCGCCTCGACGAGACGCTTGTCCGCCTCCTGCCCGCGCGGCGGAGGGGCATAGGCAGCAAGGGAGTCGATCAGGTCGCGCACGCCGAAATTGCGCAGCGCGGAGCCGAAGAAGACCGGCGTCAGGTGTCCCTCGCGGAAGGCCTTCAGGTCGAAGGGCTTGCAGGCCTCCTGGGCCAGCATGACTTCCTCCTGCCAGGCTTCCGCCTCTTCCGGCGGAAGCAGGGCCACCACGGACGGATCGTCGGGGCCCGAGACCTCCATCGGCTCCTGGTCCGTGTCGATGCGGCGCACGAGGTTGCGGCGAAGATCGAACGTTCCGGCGAAGGAGCGGCCCTGGCTGATGGGCCAAGTGATCGGCGCCGTGTCGAGGGCAAGCGTCTTCTCGATCTCGTCGAGGAGATCGAAGGGATTGCGCGCCTCGCGGTCCATCTTGTTGATGAAGGTCACGATCGGGATGTCGCGCATGCGGCAGACCTCGAAGAGCTTGCGCGTGCGCGCCTCGATGCCCTTCGCGGCGTCGATGACCATGATGGCCGAGTCCACCGCCGTCAGCGTCCGGTAGGTATCCTCCGAGAAGTCCTCGTGCCCGGGCGTGTCGAGGAGGTTGAAGACGCAGTCGCCGTACTCGAAGGTCATGACCGAGGTCACGACCGAGATGCCGCGCTCCTTCTCGATGCCCATCCAGTCGGACCGGGTCGAGACGCGGTTCTTCTTGGCCTTCACCTCGCCGGCGAGCTGAATCGCTCCCCCGAAGAGCAGGAGCTTCTCGGTGAGGGTGGTCTTACCCGCGTCCGGGTGAGAGATGATCGCAAAGGTTCGGCGGCGGCTCACGGGAGCCGGAAGGTCGGTCATGATTCTCTAAATTCTCTGGGTTCGGAGGCCGGGGGCAGAACGCCGCAGGAGCCGCCTCTTACGTCTGGGCTTTCTCAACCTATATTGGGCTTTCCCGTCAACAACGAAAGGAGGTGATCAAGTGTCATCTGCCTTTCTGGGAAAAATCCCTTGAGTCGTCGGGGTTTGCGCGATTTGCCACATCAATTGATTCTACGCCAGTTCTTCGTTCATTAGCGAAGCGCAAGCTTTATCGCAACATTCAGACGCAACATTATTGCGAATCCGGCACTGTTTTGGAGTGCTTTCGATTATATAAATCGCCGCATTCAAAAGTCCATAAATCAATTTTCCCGAGAAATGCACTCAAAATTAGGGAAAACGGCACCTGTTCCCGCAAAATCCAAAGTATTACAGCTTTGGATTTTTCAATAATGCATTTTACACCTTGGATGACGCGGGAGCAGGCCGCCACATATATTTCGCGCACGCGGAAGACTCTTGCCAACTGGGCGAGCGCAGGAACTGGGCCACGGTTCAGCAATCCCACGGGCCGCCAGCCGCTTTATCATGTAGATGACCTCGACGCTTGGGTTCGGGGCACACCTACAAGCCGCAAACTACGTGGCCGTCCTGTTGGCACGGGAGGTCAGCATGGCCTCCGATAAAGCCCTTACATTGAAGCTTACGGACACCGCCGTTCGGAAACTGACATGCCCGAAAGGCCGAAAAGGCATCGTCTATACTGATGTCGGCAGCAATCTCACAATTTGGGTCTCCCCAACAGCAAAGGTATGGCGGTACCGCTTCCGCTTCGGCGGTGGCAACCCTGAGACCATTTCGTTGGGAAGGTGGCCCCACCTGACCTCTGATGAGGCAAGGGAGAAGGTTAGAGAGTTTGAGAATGCACGCGCCGATGGTCGGCATCCGAAGGAACTTCTCCGTGCTCGTCGAGCGGTTACAACGGTTGGCGATGTTCTAAACCATCATTTATCGACCTTGAACCAGCCCAATAAGAAGCAGGTGACAAGCCTCTACAGGGATATTTCCCGCGCCCATGGAAATACGCCGGTTACTGGATTCACTCGATACGTGGCTAAGTGCTGGATCAGCGATAACTACGAGCACCGGAAGGGTTCAGCGAGAGTATTGATCCGCAATCTTACTGCCGCGTTTAACCGCGCGAAGGATTCCATCAGCGGCCTGAATATTCCGGCAACGTTCGAGCATCCCACTTCAGGGATCGCCAAGCACATTGACTGGCTCAAGAAGAGCAAGCCGGGCAGCTTAGCGGTATCCTATGAGGATGATCAGTGGCGAATGATCCTCGCGGCTATCGAGCACGGCTATTCCGACCCAGACACTTGCTATGCAGGCCCACTATGCCTTGAGTTGCTTCTGCACACTGGAGCACGGCCATCTGAGATACAGAGCCTGCGCTGGGACGAACTCGAGGACCACGAGGTGGATGGCATAAAGCTGAAGGTCGCTATCAAGGATCGGCATAAAACGTGGGCCAAGACTAACCGCCCGAGGCAAATCTTTTTTAGCCAAGAGGCTATTTCCATTCTGAAGCGAGCCAAGGAATACCGAATCCGAGTTGGCTACACTGGCCCTTATGTGTTTCCGTCGCGGCGAATGCAGAAGAACCAGAAGGTAGAGTATGTAAGTAGGCTAACCACGCTAGCTCATCGGCTCGGTAAAATCGCAGGTATAGATTTTACGCCATACAACTTCAGATCAGCGTACATCAACTATGCGATCCAAACGCTCGGGTTCGAGAAGGTCTCAGTGATCTCCGAGAACGTCGGCCACACTGATGTGACCACCACATTGAAATATTATCACCGCTAACGTTTATCAGACCGTGCAGATGCGGCACTGAAAGTTGGGGAGTCGTTCAGTAAACTACTCGTGCCTATCACATCATGGACAACACAGGCAGCCTGCGCAAAGGGCACCACCGAGCAGACTATCGAAGCATGATGATTCTGCCCAGGTCAGCGCGCAGCGGGTAGGTTGTTGGCTTGTGTTACAAACCGGAATGAGGAAATGCCCCGGATTGCGTCCGGGTCATCCTTCCGTCGTTAGATTTTGAGCGATTCCAAAACATTTCCATGCAGATCACTAGATGCTGATGCGAACTCTTCCTTCCACGTTCCTGACTAGGGCAGGAAGATGGGCTTGCACCCCACTAGCCCAGTCAGCACGTTTTATGCCTCAATCTCCGCAGAGCCTCAGCCGCCACCCAGAGCCCTAAAATCTCATCCGGGTCTGTGATCCTCAAAAGCTCGTCCATGGTCATGCCGATGGACGGGCCGTCACAGAGTGGTCGGCTTTGAAGGCCGTTATGGGAGAGCAGCGGCACACGCATAAAATTTGGCTTTATAGAGGGCATAATGCAGCCCTTGTAGACGGGGCTCAGCGCCTTCGTGGGACGACCATACCGGGGAATAACGTGCCCCTGTCGCCAAACATGGCCCACGCAAGACGACAGGACTTTGCCACGTCACGAGCGTAGTTGTTGGAGAGGACGCGGGCGCGCTGAACAATGTCAGGACGCATTAGGCTCTGCTCAGTTTCCCCAGCAGCCTTTAGTACCGTCATCACTACAGCTTCGTTCGTCCTATAGGCCCGGCAGTAATGATCAACAAAATGGGCTAAGCCGATAACGTCAGCAGCGCTAGGCTGAGCCCCCTGAGCTTGAACCGGATTGACAGGGGCGACCGCAAGACTCGCAATGAGGAGCGCTGCGCGCATGCCAAGCAGATCGTGCATTTTGCTCCATCCTTTAGTTTGCCACATGCTCATCATCCGTTGTCGAAGCCCTGCGCCTAACCAGCATTAGAATTTTGTGACATTCGGTGGCAGCCCGTCCGTTGTAAAATCTCCCTCGTAGCGCCCCTGCTGAGTGTCCGCACGGCATTCGATTGTCACAGCGCCCTTATAGGGATTTCCAAAACGGCAGGACCCTACTGCCTTTGCCTGTCTCGGTTTACCCTTGATGGAGGTAATTACCTGATCGATAGGCTGGGCCACCTTGTCAGGCCCCTGCATGATCTGCCGAGAGCCAGCCCCGGTGAACGTGACAATAGTGTCGCCGCTGACAAAGTAGAACCCGCTACGTCCATCGGCATAACTGGTGTTCAAGAGTATGCCCTGACATCCTCTCACCACCTGATCAGCGAGTATCAGCTTAGTGCAGCGCCCTTTTATCGTCGCTGTTCCATTGAGTTCAGCACCTCTGGCACCGCTGTCCAGCAGGGCAATCACGACGACAAAGGTCGTCAAAAGAGATGTTCGCACCCTTACACCTCTTAGTAGCCTGCCATCATGCGAATGATGCGCGGCAAAGCCATCGTGGCTGCAATGTAGATCGCGTAGGATATAACAGCAGCAAAGAGACTTACGCCACCAGCATTTCGCACCTCAAATTCCCGCTCCTCGGTATCCGGCCTACTCTCAAGAGATTTCCATTTCAGGAAGGTTCGCCTGAAGTAGAGTGCATTGGCGTAAAGTGAGATTAGGATATTGACGCCGAAAGCCACGACAAAACCAAGAGTGAAGAATAACGATGATAATCCAAATAAGCCCACAGCGAAAAATATCATAGGAAGAAGGAGTGATATTACCCCTACAATGAGTGCCTCGGCGTACATCTTTCGATAAGCCAGCCAAAGGATTGGCACAAACAATGCGGGCCAATGCCATGACAGCGCCCGCTTAGCAAGTTTGATGTTACTTTTTGATTTGCCGAATAGCTTCGTCCATTGAGCGAGATAGTAGGACTCCTTCTCGACTACCAGCGATCTCGTGAGTGGCGATTTGATGAACTCATCAAAGATCACGGCATCACCAGCAGAAGCTGATATTGCGGTGACATCGTTTGCGTTCATGATAATCCCCGTCTGCTCACCCACTCTGCTTTCGAACAAACCCAATCTCCGAGAACTGCTTCAGGTCAGCGTTCTCGATAAAATTCTTAGGTCAAGAAACCCAAAGACGTCCTATTGGTTCCCAAAAAAGAGCGGCCCTATAGATGGGCTTGGCAATGCGGTGCGAGCCGAAAATGGCACATCACATAAGACGTACCTTGTCTTTTCTATTCGCCAGCGGTCTCTTAATTGCCGGTGGCTATTTTCTCTTCAACCACTTCGCTTATGCGCAATGGATCAGCGGAAAGGTAATCTTTGCAACAAGCTCAATGATCGGGATTGGAGCCTACTGGCTCTGGACTGATTTCATCGCCCGAGAAGCGGCTAAGGGATCAGACCCCAGCCAAGGTCGATAACCACAGACAGGGTGGGATACCGCATGCTGAAGTTCTTGGGTTGGACTGCCACCATTGTTGTCGGGGGATTTGCCCTGCTGACCATTGTCGGCAGCCAAATCGACAATCCCCGGTCTGAACCTAGCTTAGAAGACGTAGCTGCACGCATGAGTCTCATTACAAACAGTCAAGTGAAAGCTCTGATCCAGTCGCGGGCAGTTATGGGACAAGCGGCTGCGTGCGGCCTTGATCAAGATAGAATTCTACGCCTCATGACCACGTCGTCAGCGGCGATTGAAGTGCTGTCATCGCGCGACCCCACTGCCATGAGACTCGGCGATGATATGATTAAGTTGGGAGGCATTAGACAGAAGGCGGGCCTCGGGGCACCATGCAATGAAGTGGAGACGGCAATGCGGACCACAGAATGAATTTTGGCTGCGCGCGGGCTTTCACCTCGATGAGGCAATTGGAGCCGGGCTCACCTAAGCTTCGCAAGTCGCGCAGCATAGGTACAGGACATCTAAAAGGGGCTCGTCACTTCCTTACTCCTCCACATCCCTCGCAACAGCCGCCGTCGATAGCCCCAAGATCACATCGGGGTCCGTGATCTTTCAAAGCTCCTCCATGGTGATCCCGATGGACGAGTCATACCTCAGCATCTTCTCGCGGTCGGCTTCAAACGCATCCTTGTCGGCCCACTCTGATCGGGCATCGATCAAGGCATTCATCATCCCCCAGACCCGGTGGGAATGAGATTGGCCAAACATCGCTTCTATCCGAAATCCTTGCATTTGTTGATAGCAAAGAATCAAGAACGGATAATGAACGGGGGTATCCAACATGCGGCAGCAAAGGCAACCGAGCAGCAAATAAGTGATGCAGCGTGTTAGCCGATCTCGCTTCGCAAAAGCCGTTCTGGTTGCGCTTGCTGATCCTCAAACCTATATGAAGGTGCAAGCGAGGACGGCCTCCCCCAGACCTTGGGACGATTGTTCGGGACGACCCGGATTTTCCCTATGGGGGAGTATCATGCGAACGACATGTGACCGCATCCGTCACGCCATCAGCTTCGAAATCATTGGTCTGGCTCTCGTCACGCCGCTCGGTGCGTGGGCCTTCAGCATGCCCATGCACGACATCGGCGTGGTGGGGTTCGTAAGCGCGACTATCGCCACACTCTGGAACTACGTTTACAATCTCGGCTTCGACCACCTCATGCAGCGGGCCCGGGGCGGCATGCAGAAGACCGGTCCAATCCGCGTACTGCATGCGCTCCTGTTCGAGGGTGGGCTCTTGATCGCGCTACTGCCGCTCATCGCGTGGTATCTGGACGTCAGTCTCTGGCAAGCCTTCTTGATGGACGTGTCCTTCGCCCTTTTCTACATGGGCTACGCGTTCCTGTTCAACTGGGCCTATGACCATCTGTTTCCACCGCCTGAGTGGCAAAAGCTGGAAGCCGCATGAAGACCCAGAAGCCTCCTTGCGAGACATGGTCCGCCTGCTACTGCGAGCAATCACCTCTAACATGGGACTGGAATTTGCCTGATAGATGGGGTTGAGCGTGGTGGCCTTTGCTGCCGAATGCCGGGGAGGTCAGCTTACCGTAGCCTGTGACAGCTTGTTACGTCGACTTTCCCGCCCCTCCCCGACGCCCGACAATTTGCGGCTGATCGAACACGACTGGGTCGAGAGGCGTGCCGTCGTTCCGCGTTGCATGTTCGCCGAAGGCTGGGATGCCGGGCGGCAGGATAGTCTCGTGCCGGGCCACGTCGATGAAAATGTGCTTAGAGCTTTCCGGCCTGATCTCGAACCAGTTCGGATCGTCGAAGGTGCCCGCGTACACGCCGCAGACGCCCACAAACCGCTCGAAGGTCAGATAAAGCTTCGTCCCGCACCCGGCGCAGAAGTGGATGTGGACGATCTTGCCGCTCCCCTCAGAGTGATGATCGTAGATGGCAGGCGAACCCTTGATGACCCGAAGATCAGCCTCTTGGAAGATCGGCTCGACCATGTAGGCCGAACCGGTCGCACGCTGGCAGAACTTGCAGTGACAGATCGTAACCCGAAGCGGATCGCCCTTGATCTCGTACCTCACGGCTCCGCAGAGACACCCACCTCCATGGACGGCCATGACTTGATCCTTTCTCTCACTGAGGGTCCGATAAGGTTTGGGGATCATCGCTGAGTAGGCCGCTACTCAGGCCGCGATTTCGGCTCCCTCGACCGCCCTCATGCACTCCGCGAACGGCTCCGACCAGAAACCTTGTGACCAGTGGAAGATGTCCACGGACTGACGCAGACCCAGCTTGAAGAACGGATCACCCTCCACGAGCGCCTGTACGGCCTCTTTCGTATCCGCATGGACGAGCCACAGAGCCCCTTGAGGTGCATCATCGGGCTGCGGGCGAAGAGCGCCGCCCGCGATGATCCTGCCGTCTTGGGCCGCAACATAGGCCAAGTGCTCGTCAACATGGCTTTGGCGGAGGTGTAGGCGCTCTGGGTCATCACGCAGAAGAACAGCAAACAGCATGGATCAGGTCTCCGTGAGGTTAGCGGTAAAGGCAGAGTAGATTGGGTACCGAGTCCAATAGGCGTCTGCCTGCCTTTCACAGAGTTCAGCAGGAGCGCGCGCCAGAGTGTCCTCTGATTTTCTCCTCAATGGCGTTCGCCGCCCGAGGGCTGGTCGGCGAGCAGCTTGATCTCGAAGACGACAGCGACAATGAAGGCGGAGAACACAAGGAGCTTTGTCAGAGTCGCAAGTGCCCCGTCCTGCATCCCGCTATTCATTCCAATCAGCGCGATGATCGCTAGAGCCGGAATGCCGAGCGTAATCGCAGCAAGAAGGTAGATCGGGTTGGACGGGTCTTTAGACACGTGAGCCCTGTCAGCCCGACGCTCCGGGGCATCCTGCACCAAAGCCTTTATGGTGCTCGACGCGTCCAGCACCCCCGCAGCCGACGCATTCACCGCTTGCTGCTTCATGGTAGTCCTCCCGTGATTTGGGTTTCCGAGAAGTGTGTCGGGCAATCCAAAGGTCCGCAAGGAGATCAGCACGCTAGGTATAAAGCAAAAAGGGGTATCTCCCTCCCGATCTTCTGGGCACCCGCCCTTCGCCGATACGGGCACATTCCTCGGAGGAGCCGTTTCGTACAACGACAGCAGGAGGAATACTTCCCTGTTTTGTCGGGTACCCGACAGACAGAGTGCCCAGAATATGTACCATTGTAGCTGTGCGCTTCGGGCCTCAACAGAGGACAGAACCAGAGGCCCTCAACAATGGATCAGCGCACGTGGTCTATAGGGGGACCGGCATGGCGGTGACTGATGAAGCGATACCGGCCACTTCGGAGCGGCGGGATTGCGCGTACAACCTTTTCCGAAACAAGGAACGGGCAGAACTCTTCTGCGCAGTGCCCGAAGACCGTCCGGTCCCGAGTTTCCTTGTCGCCGAGACATGGTCGTTCGAACGCCTTCTCCAAGTTGAGGATGCTGCCCCACTCGGCTTTCACCATCGAGGGGCACGTGCTGGCGTGAGATATAACGGCTTTTATCTTTTCTTCGCGCCGCTCTCAGACCGGCGATAAACCCACCATGCGTATAGTAAATCCGCTGCTGACGCCGGGTCTGGGAGTTCTACGTCGATTGAGACCCCATCGTAGCGAGCCAAGACCCTCGTCTTCAGGACACGGCCAGAATGCTTTTCGATTAGAGAAATGCAAGCGTCGCTCAGCGCTCGGGGAACAAAAAGAGTGGCGGTTCTAAACGGATGAGCAGGAGGCTCGGAGTTAGAAAGACCTGTGCGGATGATTTCGAAGTGGCGCATGTATGACCTTATTTTGTAGTATCGATGTATTTATGATTATATGTCGATCCTGCTCCTGCTAGCTCCCACAAGAACTATGGCTTCGTTCGGAATACATTGCTGCTACATCTACCAAACTTGGCCATTATAACTTGGCAGTTCGCGCTAAAATGCATGGACAAGCGCGGGTGCGACATCAAAGACGCGCTCTCCAATGCTCAATTCTTAAAGCCCTGTCTTGAATAAAATTCCTACTTAAGTATAAGCACCCACGACTAAGTTTATGAACTTATGGCTGGGCTGGTATGGCAACTGAGACAATCACAAGCACTTCAAACAATCAGGTGTTGAGCGGGGGCTCTAGCGACACATTATTCGTTGTCAATCACGAGGGGGTTTCCGTCACAGACGCAGGCGGCGTTGATACTGTCGAGACTGCTCTAAGCACGTTTACTCTGCCTATGCAGATGTATCAGTGGGACCCGATAAAATCCGTTGGCAGATACTCTGGTATTGAGAATCTCACCTACACGGGGACTGGCAACTTCACAGGTAGCGGGAATGAGCTTGCCAACCAAATTGTTGGCGGGAGCGGCAATGATACTCTGACCGGTTCGTCCAGCTACGGCGCTTACTCTGATGCAGCCGATACACTTGCTGGCGGGGCAGGCGATGACACCTATCGGGCTGACACCAACGACATTATTGTCGAAGACGCGAATGGAGGGATTGATACGGTCTCTTTCATCGCGCCCTATCTTAGCCCTAACACCCTCGTTCCGACGCAAGTCTATACCCTTGGCGCGAATCTGGAAAATCTGACCTACACCTATCTGGGGAGTGGCGTCGCGTTTCATGGTATCGGGAACAGCCTCGATAACACCATGACTGACATCACCAGTCTAGCGACCACTCTCGAAGGGGGTGCGGGCAACGATACGTACTTTGTGGGCGACAACGATTTAGTGATTGAAGGTGAAGACTCAGGCAACGATACGGTCGTGTTAACAGGCGTGTCTATGCCTATCTATGACCCCTCTAACCCACCTGATATTAACGCTCCTCCGCCTTCGTATACGCTTGGAGAAAACATCGAGAACCTGACCTATACCGGCTACAGTCGTGTTCACGTCGTCGGCAATGACCTAGCAAATTTCATAACGGTCGATCCGAAAACCCCCTACAGCAGTGTTAGCGTGACGTTTGATGGGGGTGCGGGAGCCGATACATTGATTGCCGGAAACGGCAACGACACTCTGAGTGGCGGGCTCGGTGCCGATAGTCTCGTTGGCGGTGGTGGCCGTGACATCCTTGATGGCGGACAAGGGGCAGACATTCTGAAAGGCGGCGATGGCGACGATACATACATCGTCGATAACCTCGGCGACCAAATTGTCGAGCTACCGGATGATGCGTGGGGGTACGATTCTGTCTACACCACCCTCAACAGCTACACGTTGGGTGATAACCTCGAAAACCTGACTTTCACAGGCACGGGTTCATTCGTTGGGAGAGGCAACGATCTGAGCAACATAATCACCGGAGGGGACGGTAACGACATACTCTATGGCGGAAGTGATAGTGGCGAGACAGACTATCTGGATGGCGGCAAGGGCGATGACCTCTATAGCGTCCACGTGGGCAGCTATATTTGGGAAAGGGCTGATGAAGGATTTGATACTGTCGAATTCACAGGCGAGTCGTATGGCTCCTACGCTTGGATGAGTGATAACGTCGAGGTCGCCAAGTTTGTCGGCACCGGCAGCGTCTATCTTAGTGGCAACGACCTCAGCAACATCATCACGACCGGCAGCGGGGATGACACCATCTATGGTGGCGGCGGGGCCGACACTATGTCGGGCGGCGCAGGCAGTGATACATATTACGTGGAGAATGCGGGCGATATAGTCGTTGAATCCGCCAACGGTGGACATGATCAGGTAACGTCCTCACTGGCCAACTATGAGCTTGCAGCCAATGTTGAAGACCTGACGCTTGCGTACGGGTACGGCGATTTGAACGCCATTGGCAACAGCTTGTCCAACGCCATCTTCGGCAATGAGGGTCGCAACGTTATCGACGGCAGCGCAGGAAACGACACCATCTTTGGTGGTTCGGGCGACGACCATTTGTCTGGCGGAGCGGACGATGACATCCTTACGGGTGGCGCTGGAAACGATACTCTCGACGGCGGCACAGGCTCAGACGTTGCCGATTATTTCGGCAGCCGTCAGGACTACGCCATCTCGAAGAATGCCGATGGATCGGTAACCATTCGAGACCTTTGGACAAATGACGGGAATGATGGAACCGACATCATTTCAGGCGTCGAGGCATTCCATTTCCGAGATGGGCTTGTCACCATTGAAAGTTTGTTCCCGGTGACGCCAACTCCTACTGAACCTCTGACGCCTGTCACACCTCCTCCGACGACACCAACCCCAACTGAACCACAGCCGCCTGTCACACCTCCTCCGCCTCCCCCGCCGCCTCCGGTCACGAACATGACCGTGTCTGGCTCAGGCGCGTCAGAATACCTCTACGGTAACGTTTTGAATGACACGCTCTATGGCTCTGGGGGCAACGACCGGCTCTTTGGCTTGGACGGCAACGATAGACTCTACGGCGGCACTGGCAAAGACTACCTCTACGGAGGTGCCGGTAAGGACGCCTTTGTGTTCAACACGAAGCCGAGCAAGACCACCAACTATGACAAGATCATGGACTTCAATGTTCGGGATGACTCCGTCTACCTTGAGAACTCGATCTTCAAGGCACTTGGTAAGAGCGGCTCGGCCACAAAACCCGCACTCCTAAAGACGGACTACTTCTACGCGGGGACAGCGGCTCACGACGCGAACGACCACATCATCTACAACAAGGCGACAGGTGCGATCTATTATGATGCGGACGGCACCGGAGCGAGCCAGCAAGTCCTGATCGCGACGGTAAAGAAGGGACTGGGTCTGACCTACAAAGATTTTTACGTCATCTAACGTCCAAACGTACAATCCGAAGCCCCGGCATAGTCCGGGGCTTTTTTTTATGCTGAGGGTTGCATCGGCCCCGCTGTCGCGATCCCCGAAGAGCCGGGTCGGGTTATGCCCGAGACACCAGCGCTTCAGCATCAAGGCCATCATAGGTTAATGCAGCGCAGATTGCCCGAACGTACAAAGGTAAGAACTTTTCTTATCCGCTCTGTGCATCATGCCATCGAAATCAATCATTACGGCATCCCTAACCCCGGAACTCACAGCCATGATCGCCGCGAAGGTCGCATCTGGGCGCTATCGGAGCGCATCCGAGGTGGTGCGTGCAGCATTGCGGCTCTTGGATGATCAGGAGCGCCGAAGCGAAAGCAGGAGCGGCACACCGCCTTCGAGGTCGCGTGATGACTCGTAAAACCTCAACCACACGACAGGCCGAGAATCGTGGGCTTGCGGTCTCGCGAGAGCACGCCTCTGAGATATTGGAGAGTGTTACCGATCCCTTCTTTACCGTGGATCATCAGTGGCGCTTTACCTACGTCAACCGTGCAGCGGCGGAACGATGGGGCCGCAGACGTGAAGGCTTGATTGGCAAGGGGTTTTGGAAGGAGTTCCCGCAAGCCGTTGGCTCGGAGCCCTGCGAGGCATTCAAGAGGGCTATGAAAGAGCGCCAGCCTGTGCGTGCCGAAATGGTGTCCCCCGTCTTGCATCAGTGGGTGGATGTGAGCATCTACCTGACCAACGACGGTGGGTTGTCCGTTTACTTCCGCGACATCAGTGAGCGGAAGCGTGTCGAGGAGGTCGAGGGATGGCTTGCTGCCATCATCGAATCGTCAGACGACGCCATCATCAGCAAGAATCTTGAGAGCGTCGTCACAAGCTGGAACGCCGGGGCGGAACGGCTCTTCGGCTACAAGGCTGAGGAGATCATCGGCAGGCCGATCACGGTGCTGTTTCCCGAGGAACGGCAGGATGAGGAGGAAAGAATCCTCGAACGCATCCGCCGAGGTGAGCGCGTCGAGCATTTCGAGAGCACCCGCCAACGCAAGGACGGCAGGCTGGTGGAGGTCTCCCTGACGATGTCTCCGATCAGGGATGCCCAAGGCAGGATCGTTGGCGCGTCGAAGATCGCCCGTGACATCACCAAGCACAAGGAGGCCGAGCGGCTGCAACGTCTTCTCGTGCATGAGCTAAACCATCGCGTGAAGAACGTCCTCGCGACGGTACAGGCTATCGCGCACCAGACATTCAGCACCCGAAAATCGGGCGACAGTGTGCGTGAGACCTTTGAGGCACGCCTGCTTGCCCTGTCCAAGGCGCACGACCTGCTCACCCGCGAGAACTGGGATGGGGCTGGCCTGTCACAGGTTGTTGCTGAAGCGCTTGCACCCTACCACCGCGACCGCTTTGAGGTCCGTGGGCCGGATGTGCGGCTAACCCCAAAGACGGCCTTGGCATTGACACTAGCGCTGCACGAGTTGGCTACCAACGCGGCAAAATACGGTGCGCTTTCAGTTCCTTCAGGCCGGATCGCGATCTCGTGGCGGGTTCAGCCTGATGATCCGCCCCGCCTCGCCTTCCGCTGGCAGGAGCGCGACGGCCCACTTGTGTCACCACCGTCTCAAAAAGGCTTCGGCTCACGCCTGATTGAGCGCAGCTTAGCACTGGAACTCGCAGGCGAGGTCAAGATCACCTATGATCCTACCGGGGTCGTGTGTGAACTGAATGCCCCATTGATCGACAAGCGGAACACGGAGGTGGGAGAGGCTGCCTGAATCAGCTTGTTCGTCACGACCGAGCCTTGATGAAAGAGACATCGCCGTGCCACGACTGCACTGGCGTGGAACCTGATTGCGAAACCATCGTTGCGGCGATGCAGCAGAGGCGCATGTTTCCTGATAGTTCCTTGAAGGCCCGTGTCATCCCCTCGGGCCTTTCTTTTGGCGTTAAGCTCAACGTTATCGGTCAGGATAGCCCGCCGCCCGACACCCTATTCACCCGCCTAAGGCTTGCAAAATCGCAAAAGTCACTTGCGCAGCATTAGGAGCCAGCGTCTCCCACTATCATTTAGAAGGCTCCGTACGGATTTGCCGGTTCCCTAAGCGTTCTCTCATAGAATGAGAAAGCAAACACTTGGTCTAATTGCCGTTCACTAAGCCAAGTGTCTAAGATGCTTTGAATCTCAAGTGGACCAGCATGAAGCGCCTCCTAACTACATTTCAACTGAATTTTGTCGCTGGACTGATCTCACTTGGCATTTTTGCGGTCTCGGCTCACACGCTGTGGGCCGATTATCTCGACACTTGGCAGGAGACCGAGAACTCCTCACGAAACGTATTGAGTACCATGGCGCATGATCTTGGAGGCGATCTCGAACGACTCGACCTGTCACTGAAAGGCGCGATAGAGGGCTTGCGCTATATCGGTTTCGACACCCTTCCGCCCGATCTCCGGTATCGGGTCCTGTTTGATCGCGCCGCTTCTGCTTCGTTCATGGGGTCACTGATCATCGTGGATGAGGCTGGCAACCTCATTACGGATGCAGGCCCGGTGATCGCCCCGCGCTCGCTCAACGTTGCCGACCGCGACTATTTCACGATCCACAGAGATAATTCGCACATCGGGCTCTTCGTGAGCCGTCCGTTCAAGAGCAAGATCAGACACGGCGACTTCAGCATAGGCATCAGTCGGCGGCTGTCGCATTCTGATGGACGCTTTGCAGGCGTCATCATGGGGTCGGTCCCGCTATCGACCATTGATCAGCTATTCAAGAACCCCCGTCTTGGTCAAAGCGGCGCGATTAACCTTTTCAGAGGCGATGGCATTCTCCTCACCCGCCATCCTTTCGATGTGTCCCAAGTCAACCAAGACTTTAGTGGCTCACCGCATGTCCAGCGCCTTTTTCGGGACAGTTCCGGCACCTTTCATTCCGTGTCTCCGATTGATGGCATTCATCGGATCATTTCATACCAGCGGCTTGACGGGTTCCCGCTCGTTCTGACGGTCGCGCTCTCCGTGGACGAGGTCTTCGCCACGTGGACGCGCAAGGCTCTTGTATTGGGCCTGATGACAGGGCTGTTGTGCTGTGCCGTTGTGGGACTAACCGTTCTATTCCAGCGCGAGTTGCGACGCCGCCGAGAGGCTGAGAGGAAGCTGGAAAGCCTTGCTCGAACCGACGATCTGACCGGATTGTCAAACCGCCGTGGCTTCCGGGAGGCTTTTGAGCGCGAGTGGCGACAGGCAATCCGCTCAGGCTCATCGCTTTCATTGCTGTACGTTGATGCTGACTTCTTCAAGGACTTCAACGACCGGTATGGCCACGGGAAAGGCGATGAGGTGCTGCGTGCAATTGCCAGCGCGCTCAATGCGAGCATTCGGCGTCCTCGCGACATTGCCGCTCGACATGGAGGCGAGGAATTCGTCGTGGTGTTGCCCGAGACTGACTTGGCCGGTGCTCAGACGATTGCCGAGAACATCCGCCAAGCCGTTGTGGCAATGGACAGAGTTCATGAGGCAAGCCCCTATGGGATTGTGACAGTCAGCATTGGAGTGGCCTCGGCCCGACCAGCCGGGAGCGGCACAGGTGTGCCCCTCCTAGAAGCAGCCGATAGGGCTCTCTACCAAGCCAAGGCGGATGGCCGAAACTGCGTACATACAGCCGAACTGGGTAAACTATCTGTCGTTCACAACCGGCATCAATTGCTCTCGGATGTCACAAACCAGAGCCGACCGTAAGTGGGTGCAGCCGTTGGAGGCGGTGCCGTCGCGAGCTGTGTTGAAATTCGGGTGGCGCGATCTCCGGCATGAACATGGTATTGGGTCAGGCGGCGAGGTCAATTGTC
>JAFAAP010000312.1 GCA_023426505.1 Pseudomonadota bacterium | reverse complement strand
GGCGATCGTCGTGTCCCTGGGCGGGCTCGTGGGACAGACCCTGGCCGACAATAAGGAACTCGCGACCCTTCCGGTAAGCCTCATCAATCTCGGGCTGGCCTCGGGCACGATTCCCGCCGCCATGCTGATGCGGCGGCTGGGACGGCGGAGCGCCTATATCCTCGCGGGCCTGATCGGCGTGATCGCCGGCAGCCTGGCGGCGGCCGGGATCGGCGCCGCGAGCTTTCCCCTGTTCTGCCTCGGCACCTTCGTGGCCGGCTTCTGGGGCTCCTACACCCAGAGCTACCGCTTCGCCGCGACGGACACGGCGTCGGAATCCTTTAGGCCGAAGGCCATCTCCTGGGTGATGGCCGGCGGGCTGGCGGCCGGAATCATCGGGCCGCAGACCGTCATCTGGACCCGCGACCTCATCGGATCCGCGCCCTTCGCGGGGGCTTTCCTCGGACAGGCCGCCCTGGCTCTGCTCACGATCGTGGTCGTCTCCTTCCTCCGCGCCGCGCCTGTCACCGCGGTGTCCAAGGCCGGCGGACGGCCCCTGAGCGAGATCATGATGCAGCCCCGTTTCATCGTGGCGGTCGTGGCCGGGCTCGTCTCATATGGCCTCATGAGCTTCATCATGACCGCCGCGCCGCTTGCGATGATCGGCTGCGGCCATTCGGTGGGAGAGGCGGCTCTGGGCATCCAGTGGCACATCCTCGGCATGTTCGGCCCCAGCTTCTTCACTGGAAACCTGATTGCCCGTTTCGGGAAGGTGAAGGTCACGGCGGCAGGCCTGCTGCTGATTGCCGTTGCGGCCGCCATCGGACTGTCGGGCATTACGGTCGCCCATTTCTGGGCGACGCTGATTCTCTTGGGGATCGGCTGGAACTTCGGATTCATCGGAGCGACGACCCTCGTGACCGAGTGCTACAGGCCGGAAGAGCGCACGAAAGTGCAGGCGGCAAACGATTTTCTCGTCTTCGGTTCGGTCGCCGTCGCGTCCTTCTCTTCCGGCAAACTCCTCAATGCGGGCGGCTGGGACAACGTGAATTGGCTTGTTTTCCCGCCCGTTCTCATCGCTTTGGCCCTTTTGGCGTGGCAAAAACAGACCAGAGCGCCGGTTCCCGCCTGAAGTGTTCCCTGTGAGTCATTCTGAAGTCGCGTTGCAGGCTGCATGGAATTTTGGCAGCGTTTGCAGACTTCGCTGGGGGTAGGGGCCGGTCAAGGCCAAAAAACAGGCCTTGATGAGTGGCGTTCTGCTTTCCCATAACAAGGATGGCACAATGGCACTTACCCTCATTATCTTGGGCGGCCTTCTATCGATCCTGTATGGCTTCTGGGCCATCAGCGACGTGATGAAGCGCGACGCAGGTTCGCAGCGCATGCAGGAGATTGCAGGCGCGATCGCCGAGGGCGCAAAGGCCTATCTCCGGCGCCAATACACCACTATCGCGATCGTGGGCGTGGTGCTGTTCGCCATCATCGCCTACCTCCTCGGCATCCGCGTCGCGATCGGCTTCGCGATCGGCGCGATCCTGTCGGGCGCGGCCGGCTTCATCGGCATGAACGTGTCGGTCAGGGCCAACGTCAGGACCGCGCAGGCGGCGACCCAGTCCCTCGGTGGCGGCCTCGACGTGGCGTTCAAGTCCGGCGCGGTGACGGGCATGCTCGTCGCGGGCCTCGCACTTCTCGGCGTTGCGCTCTACTTCGGCTATCTCACCCGGATCGAGGGCCTGAGCCCCGGCGACCGCGTGGTCATCGACAGCCTCGTGGCCCTCGGCTTCGGCGCCTCGCTCATCTCCATCTTCGCCCGTCTCGGCGGCGGCATCTTCACCAAGGGCGCCGACGTGGGCGGCGACCTGGTGGGCAAGGTCGAGGCCGGCATTCCGGAAGACGATCCGCGCAACCCGGCGACCATCGCCGACAACGTGGGCGACAACGTCGGCGACTGCGCCGGCATGGCGGCCGACCTGTTCGAGACCTATGCGGTGACCATCGTGGCCACCATGGTGCTGGCGGCAATCTTCTTCGCCGGGCAGCCGGTGCTCGAGAACATGCTGCTCTATCCTCTCGGCATCGGCGCCGCCTGCATCGTCACCTCGATCATCGGCACGTTCTTCGTGAAGCTCGGTCAGAACGAGTCCATCATGGGCGCGCTCTACAAGGGCCTGATCGCGACCGGCATCCTCTCGGCGGCCGCCATCGCGGCGGTGACGCACTTCACCATCGGCTTCGGGCCGATCGCCGGGGCGGACTTCACCGGGCAGGCGCTCTTCTGGTGCGCGATCGCGGGCCTCGCCGTGACGGCGCTCATCGTGGTCATCACCGAGTTCTATACCGGCGTCGGCTTCCGGCCGGTGCGCTCCATCGCCCAGGCCTCGGTGACCGGGCACGGCACCAACGTGATCCAGGGCCTCGCGGTGTCCCTCGAGTCCACGGCTCTTCCGGCCATCGTGATCATCGCGGGCATCATCGTGTCGTTCAAGCTCGCGGGCCTGTTCGGCATCGCGATCGCCGTAACGGCGATGCTGGCCCTCGCCGGCATGATCGTGGCCCTCGACGCGTTCGGCCCTGTCACCGACAACGCAGGCGGCATCGCCGAGATGGCAGGCCTTCCGAAGGAAGTCCGCAAGTCGACGGACGCCCTCGACGCGGTCGGCAACACCACCAAGGCCGTGACCAAGGGCTACGCGATCGGGTCCGCCGGCCTCGGCGCCCTCGTGCTCTTCGCGGCCTACACGTCCGACCTCAACTACTTCACGAAGAATGCGGCGCAGTACCCGTACTTTCAGGGCGTGACGCCGGACTTCTCCCTGGCCAACCCCTACGTCGTCGTCGGTCTGCTCTTCGGCGGCCTCATCCCGTTCCTGTTCGGCGGCATCGCCATGACGGCGGTGGGGCGTGCGGCGGGCGCGGTCGTCGTGGAGGTGCGTCGCCAGTTCAAGGAGAAGCCGGGCATCATGGCCGGCACCGATCGTCCCGACTACGGACGCGCGGTCGACATGCTGACGCGCGCGGCCATCAAGGAGATGATCGTGCCGTCGCTCCTGCCGGTGCTGGCCCCGATCGTGACCTACTTCGTGGTCTACTGGATCGCTGGCAAGTCCCAGGCCTTCTCGGCGGTGGGCGCGATGCTGCTCGGCGTGATCGTCACCGGCCTCTTCGTCGCCATCTCGATGACCTCGGGCGGCGGCGCGTGGGACAACGCCAAGAAGTCCTTCGAGGACGGGTTCACCGACTCCTCGGGCGCGACCCATCACAAGGGCTCGGAAGCCCACAAGGCCTCGGTGACGGGCGATACCGTCGGCGACCCCTACAAGGACACGGCAGGCCCTGCCGTGAACCCGGCGATCAAGATCACCAACATCATCGCCCTGCTGCTCCTGGCGATCCTCGCCCACTCGTAAGGATTCGGAGCAGATTGCCCAGACGCGAGACCCGCGGCGCAAGCCGCGGGTTTTGCCATTTTGGAGGGACAGCTCGCTGGGCGGGATCCCGCACGGCATCCGTCGTCCATGACTCGGGTCGCTGTGCCTGTCGGAGCCCGACCTCGTCATCGCCCAGCAGGGCCATACGCCGACCAACCATCCTTGCGATTAAGTGTCGTATAGTATACTATACTCGATATGGGCGATTTGATTGAGTTCGGGTTTCGTGCTGCCTTGATCGGAACAGGGGCAACTCTGACGATGGATCTCTGGACCATCCTGCTGAAGCATGGCCTTGGCGTCCGAACGTTGGATTACGGAATGGTCGGGCGCTGGATCGGGCATTTCCCGAACGGCTGCTTCGTGCATTCCGATATCGCAAAGGCGCCGCCCGTTCGCGGTGAGCGCGTCGTCGGCTGGGTGACGCATTACGCCACCGGCATCGGCTTCGCGGCGCTCCTCCTCGCGCTGTTCGGCCTCGACTGGGCTCGCAGCCCGGCCTTCATGCCCGCGCTGACGGTTGGACTTCTGACCGTGGCGGCGCCCTTCCTCATCATGCAGCCGGCCCTGGGCGCCGGATTGGCCGCACGGAGGACGCCGAACCCGAATCTGTCACGCCTGCGCAGCCTCGCCACCCATGGCGTGTTCGGGGCAGGGCTCTACGGCTCGGCGAAGGTGCTGGAACTGCTGGTCCCGCTGCCGGCCTGAACGGCGCCATTACGCAACACAATCTCTCGAACGAGAATGGCCGGGCAGGGGCCCGGCCATGGTTCAGTCGCTGGAAAATCGTGGCGGTTAGACGCCGAACGGATTGAAGTTGTTCGTGCCGCGCAGGATCTGACCGAGGAAGCTGGTCTCCTGGCCGCCGGCCGGAGTGGTGCGGCTGATGAAGTCGAAGACCTTGCCGTCCTGGAGGCCGTAGAGCGCCACGCGCTCGACGCGCAGGCCATTGTCGAAATAGACGGCCGTGACCTTCTGGTCGACGACCTGCTCGGGCAGGAACTGGAACGTGCGGCGCGAGGTCTGGCTGATGTAGTACCAGGTCTTGTTGCCGACCGTGGAGACCGTCGAGGGCGTTCCAAGCGTCGTGAGCACCTGCTCGCCGCTCATGCCCTTGCGGACCTGGGACAGGGTCTGCTCGTCGCCCACATAGCCGCGGCGGAACTCCTCGCCGCCCATGCAGCCCGCAAGGGACGTGGCGATGACGGCGGCCGTAGCGAAGCGCACCAGGACGGTTTGATATCGACGCATCATATGGTTCTTCCAGGTATGCGGCGCTGACAAGCTTGCGCCCGAGGATGCGGATGGCGTAACCCGGTGCTGTGAATTTGACAAGGCAGGAAGGCCTAGCACGTTGATTTTCGGTCTCTTCCGCAAGGATCCCCGGCGCACCCAGATTGCGCTTCTCTACAAGCGGATCGCCACCGCGTCCCGGGATTCCGGGCTTTTCGCGCGCCTGCAGATCCCCGACACGTTGGAGGGACGGTTCGAATCCCTGTCGCTTCATATGGTGTTGATGCTCCGCGCCTTGCGCACGATGGCGGCTCCGGCCGATGAGGTCGCAAAGGACCTGACGGATGCGTTCTTCCGGGACATGGACGCTTCCCTCAGGGAAATGGGCGTCGGCGACACCGTCGTGCCGAAGCGCATGAAGAAGATCGCCTCGTCCTTCTATGGCCGCGCCCATGCCTATGACGGCCCGCTCGATGCGGGCGACAAGGCGGCGCTCGCGGCGGCGCTCGGACGCAATGTCTACGGGGGCGAGGCACCGGCGGTCCCGCTGGCGCGTTATGCCCTCGCGGCGGATTACGGCCTGAAGCAGGCGGACCTCGATGCGGTCCTCGACGTGGGCCCCGTTTTTCCGAGGCCGGAGGCCTTTGCAGAGGAGGGAAGCCGATGACCCCTGATACCGTGGGACCCCTGTCGCGGCCCGTCGACGTGATGAACCTGCCGCCCCAGGGCACGGAAATCCATGTCGAGGCGACGGCGGAGGAATGCGATGCCCTGGCGAAGGATTTCGGGCTGCCCGGAATCCGCTCCCTTTCGGGCGACTTCAAGCTGAAGAGCTCCGTCAAGGGCGTGCACGTGAACGGCACCGTAAAGGCCGACGTGACCCAGATCTGCGTCGTGACGCTCGATCCGTTCGATTCGGTCATCGAGGAGGACGTCGAGGTCGATTTCGCGGAATCCTCCGGCATGCCGCCGGAGCCGCCCACCGAGATGCACGAGTACGAGCCCCCGGACGAGATCATCAACGGGGAGATCGATCTCGGGGCCCTCACGGCCGAGTTCCTGGCGCTCGGCCTCGATCCCTACCCGCGTAAACCGGGGGTGGACTTCAGCTATCGCGATCCGAACGACGCCGACGAGCATCCGTTCGCGGCCTTAAGCAAGCTGAAGGACAAGGAGTAGCGGCACGACTGGAAAAGTGTCGTCGTACCAACCATCTGACAGGAATCCGCGGCGTTTCCGATGTCGCGGAAGGCCCGTGGCCAAGCCGCGGACCGCCGTGAGAATTCGGTTGCGATACCACCGCAACCCGCTATTTTCCGCCCCCTGTCGAACGACTTGCTGAAAGAAATTGCTTCTCATGCCAAAGGCGGTGCGTATTTCGCTTGATGCGATGGGCGGGGATCACGGCCCCTCGGTCGTCATCCCGGGCGCGGCATCGGCTCTTGAGCGCCATCCCGACATCCAGTTCCTGATGTTCGGCAACGAGGAGATCGTTGCTCCTCTCCTGAACGCCCATCCGAGGCTCAAGGAGGTCACCGAGATCCGGCACACGGAGATTGCGATCTCCATGGACGAGAAGCCAAGCCAAGCCATCCGCATGGGCCGCGGCAAGTCATCCATGTGGCGGGCCGTTCAGGCGGTGAGGGACAAGGAGGCCGATGCGGCCGTCTCGGCGGGCAACACCGGCGCCCTCATGGCCACCGCCAAGATCTGCCTCAAGACCATGGCGCATATCGAGCGCCCGGCGATCGCGGCCATGTGGCCGACCATGAGGGGCGAGAGCATCGTGCTCGACGTGGGCGCCACGATCGGCGCCGATGCAGGGCATCTGGTCGACATGGCGATCATGGGAGCCGCCATGGCCCGGATCGTGTTCGACCTGGAGCGGCCTTCGGTCGGTCTTCTCAATGTCGGCACTGAGGAGATCAAGGGGCTGGAGACGGTCAAGGAGGCGGCCCGCATCCTGCGGGAGGCCAACCTGCCGAATCTGGACTATCGCGGCTTCGTCGAGGGCGACGACATCGGCAAAGGCACGGTCGACGTGGTCGTCACCGAGGGCTTCACCGGCAACATCGCTCTCAAGACCGCCGAAGGCACGGCCAAGCAGATCGGCGAGTACCTGCGCTCGGCCATGAGCCGCACCCTGATGGCGAAGATCGGCTATCTCTTCGCGAAACAGGCCTTTAACGCTCTCAGGGACAAGATGGACCCGCGCAAGGTCAACGGCGGCGTCTTCCTGGGTCTCGAAGGCGTCGTGGTGAAAAGTCATGGCGGGACCGACAATCTCGGCTTCGCCAGCGCCATCGATGTCGCCTACGACATGGCGCATTTCGAATTGATGAAGACGATCCGGACCATGCTGGAGCATGATCCGGTCGGTCAACCGGCCTGAGAAGGGCAACAGCTTGAAACGCACCCGTTCCATCGTCCGCGGCGTCGGCTCCTACCTGCCGAAGCGCGTCGTCTCGAATCGAGATCTCGAGAAGTTCGTGGAAACCTCGCACGAATGGATCGTGCAGCGCACCGGGATCGAGACCCGCCACATCGCCGCCGACGACGAGACCACCTCCGTGCTCGGCATCAAGGCTGCGGAAGCCGCCCTCGCCGATGCGGGGATGACGCCCGCGGACATCGATCTGATCGTCTGCGCGACCTCCACGCCGGACTACACGTTCCCGTCGACCGCCACCATGATCCAGGCCGGCCTCGGGATGCATCACGGCGCCGCCTTCGACCTGCAGGCGGTGTGCACGGGCTTCGTCTACGCCGTGGCGACGGCCGACAAGTTCCTGGCGTCGGGCTCGCACAAGCGCGCGCTCGTGATCGGTGCGGAGACCTTCTCGCGCATCCTCGACTGGGAGGACCGCACAACCTGCGTGCTGTTCGGCGACGGTGCCGGGGCGATCGTTCTCGAAGCACAGGAAGGCGAGGGCACCTCCGCCGATCGCGGCGTGCTCACATCGCATCTGCGTTCGGACGGGCGCTACCGCGACAAGCTCTATGTCGACGGCGGCCCGGGCTCGACCAAGACCACCGGCGTTCTCAAGATGGAGGGCAAGGAAGTCTTCCGCTTCGCCGTCGGGTCCGTGACCGACGTGGTCCGAGACGCGTTCGACGCGACCGGCACGACGGCGGAGGACCTCGCCTGGTTCGTGCCGCACCAGGCCAACAAGCGCATCATCACGGCGAGCGCCGACAAGCTGGGAATCGCGCCCGAGAAGGTGGTGATCACCGTCGACCGGCATGGCAACACGTCGGCGGCGTCGATCCCCCTCGCGCTTGATGCGGCCTGCAAGGACGGGCGGATCAAGCGGGGCGACCTCGTGATGATCGAGGCGATCGGCGGCGGCTTCACCTGGGGCAGCGCTCTGATCCGATGGTAGGACGGTACTGCTTCGATTGCGGGGTATGGCTTATCGTCTCCTGAACGGTTGACCGTGGGAAGCCATCTGCATAGCGTCGTTGGCACGGTTAACGGAAACGATCGAATTCAGGCGCTGGGGAGCGTTTATGGCGGGCAAGACAGTCACACGAGCGGATTTGAGTGAGGCCGTTTACCAGAAGGTCGGCCTGTCGCGGACCGAATCGGCCGAACTGGTCGAACGGGTTCTGTCGGAAATTTGCGACTGTCTGGCGGCCGGCGAGACCGTGAAGCTCTCCTCCTTCGGTTCCTTCATCGTCAGGAGCAAGGGCGAGCGCGTAGGCCGAAACCCGAAGACGGGCGTCGAGGTGCCGATCGATCCGCGCCGCGTCATGGTCTTCAAGCCGTCGAACGTTCTCAAGGCCCGCATCAACGGCGAAGACGCCGAGAGCGAAGACTGAGCCCGGCGAGGGCGGGCGGCGCCATGGACAAGAGCCCGGATGCGTTCCGCACCATCAGCGAGGTCGCCGAGGATCTCGACGTTCCGCAGCACGTGCTGCGCTTTTGGGAAACCCGCTTCAACCATATCCGTCCCCTCAAGCGCGGCGGCGGGCGCAGGTATTACCGGCCCGACGACGTCGATCTCCTGAAGGGGATCCGGCACCTCCTCTACGGCGAGGGTTACACGATCCGCGGCGTCCAGCGCATCCTGAAGAGCGAAGGCGTTCGGTTCGTGCAGGCCATCGGCCGCGGCGAGCAGAGCGTGTCGGCGCCCCAGCAAGGCGAGCTTGTGCCGGAGCCCGAGGCGGACGACATTCTGGAGGAGGGCGGTGAAGCCCCGCCTGTGCCGGCATCGATGCGAGCTCCCGCTGCGGCCAGCGCCCTCACCCCGGCCATCCGGCAGAATCTCGAAGCTGCGCTGCGCGAGCTGCTCGAGTGCGACCGCGTGCTCACCACCCTGCGAGCCCCGGCCGAAACCGCCATGGGCGAATAGATCGGCACTTTCTCGCATCGAGAGATTGCTTCCGGCGCCGCATCGGCTTATATGGCGCCTCAACCGGGGCGCAGCGTCACCCTGGCCGGCGCCCTGATCTCGATATCAGCGGTCGAAGGCCTCGAAAATGGGTGCGCTGACGTTCAGAATCGCCTAGAGCGGAGGAGTGACGGGCAGTAGCGCAGCCCGGTTAGCGCACTAGTCTGGGGGACTAGGGGTCG
>JAFAAP010000306.1 GCA_023426505.1 Pseudomonadota bacterium | reverse complement strand
GGGGGCCCCTCGCCCGTGAGGCGCTCGCGCACCATGAGGGCGACCGCATCCTCGAGCGGCGCATCGGCCCGGTCGGTGATGTCCTCGTACTTGCCGCCGCGATGGTAGCGGTCTTCGAGCATCGCCGTGATGTTGGACGCGACGCCCTTCATCCGGCGCGAGCCGATGGACTCGACGCGGGCCTGCTCGACCGCGTCGAACACGGCGCGGGCAGCCTGCCCCTCGGGAGCGAGGCGGCGGTGCAGGGTGGCGTCGTGGCAGGCGAGCCGCAGAGCCATGGCGTCCGCATTGCCGCGCAGGATCGCCACGTCGTGCGAGGTAAGCCGCCGCGGCGGCTCCGGCAGGCGGGCCTTGTCGCCCATAAGGGCCGGCCGGTCGGACGCGAAGGTCACCTCGAGGTCCGGCTTGCGGGCGATGGCCTTCATGGCACCGGCGATGGAGCGCTTCAGCGGCTCCGCCGGCGCTTCCTTCTTCTCACCTGGCTTGCGGTTCGAGATGGACATCTCATTCCTTTACCCGTCATCCCGGCCGGAGCGTAGCGACGAGCCGGGATCGCCTCAACCAGCGAAGCTCCCATACGATCCCGGAACGCGCCCTGTGGGCGCGTCCGGGACGACACTTTACGACAGCGCCACGTTCACGGCGCTCTCGGGAAGGTCCTTGCCGAAGGAGCGCTGGTAGAACTCGGCCACCAGGGCGCGCTCGAGCTCGTCGCACTTGTTCAGGAAGGTGACCCGGAACGCGAAGCCTGTGTCGCCGAAGATCTCGGCGTTCTCGGCCCAGGTGATCACCGTGCGCGGGCTCATGACGGTGGACAGGTCGCCGTTCATGAAGGCGCTGCGGGTGAGGTCCGCCACGCGCACCATCTTGTTGACGATGTCCCGTCCCTCAGCGCTGTCCTGGTAGTGCTTCGCCTTGGAGAGGACGATATCCACTTCCTTGTCGTGCGGCAGGTAGTTCAGGGTCGTGACGATCGACCAGCGGTCCATCTGGCCCTGGTTGATCTGCTGCGTGCCGTGGTAGAGGCCGGACGTGTCGCCGAGGCCCACCGTGTTGGCGGTGGCGAAGAGGCGGAAGGCCGGATGAGGCCGGATGACCCGCTTCTGGTCGAGGAGCGTGAGCTTGCCCGACTGCTCCAGCACGCGCTGGATCACGAACATCACGTCGGGACGGCCCGCGTCGTACTCATCGAAGACCAGCGCCACGTTGTTCTGCAGGGCCCAGGGCAGGATGCCGTCCTGGAAGGCGGTGATCTGCTTGCCCTCCTGGAGCACGATGGCGTCCTTGCCGACGAGGTCGATGCGCGACACGTGGCTGTCGAGGTTGACGCGCACGCAAGGCCAGTTGAGGCGGGCCGCCACCTGCTCGATATGGGTCGACTTGCCGGTGCCGTGATAGCCGGTGATCATCACGCGGCGGTTGCGCGCGAAGCCGGCCAGGATCGCCAGGGTGGTCTCGCGGTCGAACAGGTAGTCCGGATCGAGATCCGGGACATGCTCCTCGCTCTGCGAAAAGGCCGGAACCTCCAGATCCGAGTCGATGCCGAAGACCTGTCGCACGGACACCTTCATGTCCGGGATGTTGGTCGGTGTCTCGGTGAGTGCGGTCATTGGGGCCTCGCGGTCGGATCTGGAATGGTTCATTTCAAGGAATGCCAAGGACTTCTTATCGCCCGCGGCAGGATGGCGCAATTTCCCATACGCCTAACAGGGTTGCATGAACGGGGCCGTTCAGCACAGGCCGGCGGTTTTCAGGACGTCGTGCGCCTTGATGATGTCACGAAGCCGGTCCTCGAAGGAGCGGTCGCCGCCATTGGCGTCCGGGTGAAACTGCTTCACCAGGGCCTTGTACTGGGCCTTGATGGCCGGCCCCTCGGCCGTCTCGTCGAGGCCGAGCACGTCGAGGGCCCGGCGGACGGCGCCCGTGTAGCGGGGCTTCTTGGGCTCCGCCGCCTGCTGTCGGCGCTGGCGCCCCTGCCTGAAATCCTCGCCCCGCAGGATGCCGAGCGGATCGAAATAGCCCCAGTCCCGCTCGCCGCCGGCTCCGGTGCCTTCGCTCTTGCCGGCAGCGTTGACCCCCATGGCCCAGGTCGGCCGGTGGCCGATGGTGGCGTCCTTCTGGAAGGCCGCGACGGCGGTGTCGGACATGCCGGCGAAGTAGTTGTAGGAGGCGTTGTACTCGCGCACGTGCTCGAGGCAGAAGCGCCAATACTGCCCTTCCTGGTCCCGCCCCTTCGGCGCCCGGTACTGTCCCTCCGCCTTGCAGGTCGGATGCTCGCAGACGGGGCCCTTGGTCTCCCGGGGCTCGTCGCATGAAGGCTTGATGCGGATACGGTCGAAAAGAGGCGAATTGAGATCCATGATACAGCGATTATGAGTGGCTTGAGGCCGGGAGCCAAGGCCTCAGCGCTTTTCGCCGCAGACCCGTTCAAAAAGGTTTACCACAGCATGACCCTTGCCGCCTGGATCACGCAGGAACTGCAGAACCGCCTGAACCCCTCCGCGCTGACCGTCATCGACGAATCGGAGCAGCATCACGGCCATGCCGGATGGCGCGAAGGAGGCGAAACTCACTTCCGGATTAATATCGTGTCGGAGGCTTTCAGCGGCAAGAGCCGGGTCGACCGCCACCGCCTCGTCAACGAGGTGCTTCAAGGCGCCTTCGACCGGGGCCTGCACGCCCTCGCCATCCAGGCGAAGGCGCCGGGGGAATAAGCCGCTTCGAGCGGCTTACTTGATCCGTTCGAGCACGCTCACGTAGTTGGCGACGGCCGCGCCGCCCATGTTGAAGATGCCGCCAAGCGTCGGGTTCTTCACCTGGATGCCGCCGGCCTCCTCACAGAGCTGCATGGCCGAGAGCGCATGCATGGACACGCCCGTCGCGCCGATCGGATGGCCCTTGGCCTTGAGGCCGCCAGAGGGGTTCACCGGCAGCTTGCCGTCCCGGTTGGTCCATCCCTCCTTGACGGCCACGGCGCCCTGACCGGGAGGGGTCAGGCCCATGGCCTCGTATTCGATCAGCTCGGCGATCGTGAAGCAATCGTGCGTTTCTACGAAGGACAGGTCGGAGAGCTGGATGCCGGCCTGGTCGAGCGCCCGCCTCCAGGCTTCGGCGCAGCCCTCGAACTGGATGATGTCGCGCTTCGACATCGGCAGGAAATCCTGCGCGTGCGCGGTCGCCCGGAACGCCACCGCGCGGGGCATGCGAAGCGCCGTCTCCGTGTCGGCCAGGACGAGCGCCGCGGCGCCGTCCGACACGAGTGAGCAGTCGGTGCGCTTCAGGGGTCCTGCCACGAACGGGTTCTTGTCGCTTTCGGCGCGGCAGAACTCGAAGCCGAGATCCTTGCGCATCTGAGCGTAAGGGTTGTCGACGCCGTTCTTGTGGTTCTTGGCCGCGATGCCGGCGAGCGCATCCGACTGGTCGCCATAGCGCTGGAAGTAGCGGCCAGCGATCTGCCCGAAGACGCCCGCGAAGCCGCCCTTGGTCTCGCCGTCCTCCGGCAGGTACGACGCCTTGAGCAGGATGTTGCCGATCTCAGGGCCGGGCGTGCGGGTCATCTGCTCGACGCCGACCACCAGAACGGTCTTGGCGCGTCGCGCCTCGATGGTCTTGATGGCCTGGTGCACGGCCGCCGAGCCCGTGGCGCAGGCGTTCTCCACACGGGTGGCCGGCTTGAAGCGGAACTTGTCGCTCGCCTGGAGCACCAGGGAGGCGGTGAAGTCCTGGGGCGAGAACCCGGCATTGAAATGGCCAAGCACCACCTCGTCGATATCCTCGGGGCCGAGGCCTGCATGCTCCAGCGCCTCGTTGGTGACGCGCACAATGAGGCTCTCGACCGTTTCGTTGTCGAGCTTGCCGAAGGGCGTATGGGCCCAGCCGACGATGCAGGCTGTCATGGAGGTTTCCTCGCGAATCCGTTTGCTTGAAAGGGAAGATGGGGCCATTCGGGAACCGCAGCAAGGGACGTCGCCGCGAGGGGCGAAAAGAAGTTCGAGGCCCGTCCTTCCGTCTTGCCTGACCTCGGGTCCTTATGGTCCATAAGAGTCCTCAGATGAGGTCTTCCATGCGCTTATGTGTCTTTTGCGGCTCCAACGCCGGCTCCGATTCGTCCTATCTCGAGGCGGCCCGCGAATTGGGCGAGGCGCTCGCGCGGGAAAGGATCGGGCTCGTCTACGGCGGTGCATCCGTAGGCCTGATGGGAGCCGTCGCGGATGCCGTGATGGCCGGGGGCGGAGAGGTCATCGGCGTGATGCCCCAGTCGCTCGTCGACAAGGAAATCGCCCACAAGAACCTTCCCGATCTGAGGATCGTCGGCTCCATGCATGAGCGCAAGGCGCTCATGGCCGAGCTCGCGGACGGCTTCGTGGCCCTTCCCGGGGGCTTAGGCACCTTCGAGGAGCTGTTCGAGGTCTGGACCTGGGCCCAGCTCGGCTACCATCGCAAGCCCTGCTCGCTTCTGAACGTGAGCGGCTTCTACGACAAGCTGACGGGTTTCCTCGACGATGTGGTGGAGCGCGGCTTCGTCAAGCCGGTCCATCGCTCCATGCTGATCGTGGAGCAGGAGCCCGACGCGCTCATCCGGGCGGTGCGGGCCTACGAGCCGCCGGTCGTGACCAAGTGGATCAAGGCAGGCGAGCGGTGATCGACATCGTCACGGCCCTGATCCGCGACGAGCGCGGGCACGTGCTCCTCGTGCGCAAACGGGGCACGGTGGCCTTCATGCAGCCGGGCGGAAAGCGCGAGCCGGGAGAGAGCGACCTCCAGTCCCTGGAGCGGGAGCTGCATGAGGAGCTCGGGTGCCGGATCGCGGCGGATGAGGCGCAGGCCCTCGGGGTTTTCGAGGCCCCGGCCGCAAACGAGCCGGGCCGGCAGGTGCGGGCATCGGTCTATGCGGTCCGCGTATCGCGCCCGATCGGCCCGCGGGCGGAGATCGCCGAGCACGCCTGGATCGATCCGCACGAGCCCGACGACAGGGTTATGGCCCCCCTCACCCGAGATGTGGTGCTGCCCCTCGCCCGGTCCCTGAACGAGAAGGCTCAGGCCCGGTAGGCGCCGACATTGTCGCCGAGCCTGGCGTTGTTCGCCTCCCGGATCCGGGCGGCGGCATCGTCGTACAGGAACGGCAGGAAGGCGAAGCGCCGCCCTGAGGTGACCTTCGAGACCGCGTGCAGGAGCGAGCAGGAGAACACCACGGCTCCGCCCGGAGGCGCCTTGTAGCTCCGCGGCCCGTATTCCGGGAAGCTCACCTCGCCGCCGTCGAAATCGGCGTTGAGGTTGATCGAGACGGCAAAGCGGCGGTGGGCCGTGCCGCTGGTGGTGTTGTCCCGGTGGGCCCGGAAATGGCCGCCGTCCTCCGCAGCGTAGCAGGAGACGATGTACCGCTCCATGCGGGTGGGCTTGAAGAAGTGCACCTTTTCGATTTCCGGATTGACCCGGCGCACGATGCGGCCCTGGATCTGCCGGATCAGGCTCTCGTCAGTGATCGTGTAATCCTTGCGCCGCTTGTGGTCCGGATTGTGGACCGCGACGGTCTTGCCGTCGATCTCGCGCATGAAGCCCGATTCCTCGCCGCCGTGGGCCTCATAGAGCCCGATCAGGTGACCGCAGAACGCAGGTTCGAAGACGTCCGGGACGATGAGGACCGGAGCCTGAACCTCGAAGCCCGCGAAACGCTCGATGGGAGGCAGGTTCCGAAGGTAGGCGGCGACCTCCTCCCGGTCGCTGCCGTCCTCCCTGAACGGAAAGACGGCCCGGATGCGCAGGGTCGGGTTGAGCACCATCCAGAACCGCCGCATCGGCGCGCCGCCACCCTCCGGCGCCTCCTGGGGCAAGGCGCCGTAAAGCCGGCTGACCCGGCCGTCGAAGTCCCAGAACTGGCGGATGCCCGGGAGATTTTCGCCGACCCTGCCCTCCTGCTCGTCGGCCGGATCGATGCTCACGCCGAAGACCGCGATCTTGGTATCGTCGAAGAGGCTGCGGCAAGGGCCGTTCAGCGCCTCGAGGGCCGCTCGACCGGCAGGATCGGAAGCGGTTCCGAAGAAGCACAGCACCACGTAGCGGCCGGCCGCCATGTCGAAAGCGTAGTTCGGGTTGCTCGTGCTCCTCTGGTGAAACCAGGGAGCCGGGTCGCCGGCCGCGAGAGCACGGTAGGTCGGTTGGCCTGCAGCGGTCATCGGCTCGTCTCCCCAGAGAAAAACAATGTTTCAATAGGAATATCTTGGACGGGCCGTCGAGCGCAACTGTCGCGCCTAGTGCTGGGACAGCAGCAGGAAGGCGACGCCGCCGAGGATGAGGACCATGCCGACGAGTTCCCGGCGGGTCGTGGTCTGGGCCATGAAGCGGTGGGAGACAGCCTGCGCCATCAGAACCTCGACCAGCGCCAAGGTCCGGACATTGGCGGCGGTGGTCAGGGCAAAGCCGATGAACCAGAACTGGGACGCCAGGGCTCCCAGGAAACCGGCTCCCAGGGAGGGCCTCCAGGCCGCGAAGCTCGCCAGCAGGGCCCGACGGTCGAACAGGCCGAGCCAGACGAGCAGGATGGCGGTCTGTAGCCCCAGGCCCCAGGCCAATGTCGTCGTGGCCCGGATCACGAAGGAACCCTCGGGCAGCGTAAGGATCGCTCCGCGAAACCCGATGGCCGCAAGGGCGAAGAAGGCGCCGGCTGCAACACCTGCCACGACGGGCCTGACGCCGGCCGAGGTCAGGCTCGTGCCCGGCTTGACCGACATCAGCACCACGCCCGCCGTGGCGATCAGGATCGCCAGGGCGACCGGCGGCGTCAGCGTGTCTTCGAGGAGCACGAGCCCGAAGAGCGCCACCTGAACCGGCTCGGTCTTGGTATAGGCCGTCACCACCGAAAAGGCGCGCTCCCGCATGGCCGAGAGCATGAGCGCCGTGGCGAGGATCTGGGTGGCGGCCCCACCCAGGACGTAGAGTAGGAACGTCGCGTTCGGAGCCGGGACACCCTCGCCGGACAGCAAACGCACGCCTGCCAAGGCCAAGAGCGCGAAAGGAAAACCATAAAGAAAGCGGACCTGCGTCGCCCCGACGGTGCCGATCTGCTCAGTCAAACGCCGCTGTGTCGCATTTCTGCCGGTCTGAGCGGCCGCGGCGGCCAAGGTCACGGGAATCCAGAGAAGGGATAAATTCATCGATTGTTCTTCAAAGCGCGCCTCTCTTGCCACTCTCTTGCCACGGAATCCCTTAGAAAGGGTGGATACTCATCAACAATAAGCACCGGTGTCTCTGGCTATTCCAGGGCTTCGGGACTAAAAATAGCCGAGCTGGCACAAGCGGGACCGTCGGATTTCCCCTTTGACCATAGCCTTCATGGAGCCGTTCCGGATGAACGCAAGACGAGCCATTCGTATCGCAGCCTTTGCCCTTGCCGCCTTGGTCGGCGGCCCGGTTCTGGCTGGGAACCCGGCTCTTGTGGTCGAAGTCGATTCCGGCCGCGTCCTGCATGCGGAGCGGGCGACGGATCCCTGGTACCCGGCTTCCGTCACGAAGCTGATGACGACCTACGTGACCCTCGACCTGGTCCGGAAGGGCCAGCTGGGCATGGACACGCTCCTGACCGTGTCGGATTCGGCGGCCGCGCAGCCGCCGTCGAAGATGGGCTTCAAGCCCGGCACCCAGATCCGTGTCGACAACGCGCTCAAGATCCTCATGGTGAAGTCGGCGAACGACGTCGCCGCGACCATCGCGGAGAACATCGGCGGCTCGATCGAAGGCTTCGCCGAGCGGATGAACGCGGAGGCCCAGCGCCTCGGCATGCGCGACAGCCATTTCGCCAATCCCCACGGCCTGCCCGACGAGCGCAACCAGACGACCGCGCGCGACATGGCGGTCCTCGCCCGCGCGCTCCTGCTCGAGTTCCCGGACCATCAGGACCTGTTCCACATCGGGGCCATCCAGTTCGGGCGGCGGATCATGCGCAACACCAACGGCCTGATCGGGCGCTATCCCGGGGCCGACGGCATGAAGACCGGCTTCATCTGCTCCTCCGGCTTCAACGTGGTGGCGAGCGCCACCCGGAACGGGCGGCACCTGATCACCGTGGTGTTCGGCGCGCCGTCCGCCAACGAGCGCACCATGATCGCCGCAGATCTGTTCGACCGCGGCTTCAACAGCACCGTGAACTTCACCAATCCCCTGCTGACGGCCCTTCCGGCCTCGGCCACCCACACGCCGCCCGACATGCGTTCGGTCATCTGCGACCGGCGCGGCCCCCTGCCGAAGGAAGAGGACAGCCCGACGACCGTGGCCGATGACGACACGTCCACGACGCCGAACCTCTTCTCGTCCGACGTGATGGCCTTCGCGGGCGGCACGCCGAAGCCCATGCGCACGACCCTGGGCCCGCGTGCGGCCGTCCAGCCGGAGCGCATCTGGGTCGGCCTGACGCCGCCGTCCGAAAGCGAGATCGCTGCCGAGGCCGCGAAGGAAAAGGCCGCCGAGGACGCCCAGAAGGCCAAGACCAAGAAGGCCGCCACGGCCAAGAAAGGTGCCAAGAAGGAGGCCGCCAAGGACGATGCGGCCGATGAGTCCGACAGCGACGAAACCCCGACCAAGGCTCAGGCGAAGGGCAAAGACAAAGGCAAGGGCGACGCGCGGGCCACGATGAGCTTCAAGCCGGTCAACAACGACAACAAGAGCGACGCCAAGGGTGCTGCCAAGGCCAGCGCCAAGACGGCCCCCAAGCCGCAGGCCTCGGCCGAGGACAAAGCCAAGCCGAAGGCGGAGGCCGGAAAGTCCAAGCCGTCCCAGAACTGAGGCGCCGGCGCCCCGATCCCGAATCCGAACCGGGCAGGATCCCTCTCCTGCCCGGTTCTTTTTGCACGGGGGAGCCGCCGAGGCGGTCTCCGGCCCCATCGCCCTTGCAATCCGAGGCAATTCGCGCGAACGGTGCTGGCCCTCAACCCGACCGCCGCCATGCCCCACCCCACCTCCTCCCCTGCCAGCGGAATGCTGTTCGCCCTCGTCTCGGCGAGCTTCTACGGCCTCAACATCGTCTATGCCCGCATGGCTGCGTTCGCCGGCGCGAGCGGGTCGGCGATCGTGGTCTACCGGGTTCTCCTGATGCTGATCCTGGTCGGCATCGTGGCCGTCGTAATGCGAAAGTCTCTGTCCATGGCGCGGGAGGAGCGCGGCATCATGCTGCTCCTTGGCGTGGCGACCGCCCTCGTGGGCGTCTGCTACCTGTCCTCCGTGGCCTTCATCCCGGTCACGGTGGCGGCGGTGGTGTTCTACACCTTTCCGATCTTCATCGTGCTGGCGAGCCCCTTCATCGAAGGCACCAAGCTGACCCCGGCGCTTCTCGGCGTCGCGGCGGCCGCGACGATCGGGGTCGTCATGGTGGTCGGGCCCGCCTTCGGTGGGCTCGACTGGCGCGGCCTCGCCCTCGCGCTCGCGGCGAGCATCGCCACCGCGACCCAGTTCTTTGCGGCGGCCCGCTGCCGCAAGACCGGCGTGGTTGCGAAGGTGTTCTGGATTCACGTTCTCGTGCTGCCGACCGCCGCCCTCATCGGCCTCGCGGCGGGGCAGCTCTCCCCGCCCTCGGTGCTCCTGGCGGCGCCGCTTGCGGTCGGCATGACGATCGGGGGCTACGTGTTCGGCTTCATGCTCCAGTTCCTGGCGCTCGGCCGGATCACGGCGGTCGCGGCCGGGATCATCTACTGCACCGAGCCGGTCGTAGCGGCCATATCGTCCGCGCTTCTCCTGGGCGAGACACTGAGTCCCCTTCAAATGGCGGGCGGCGCCCTGGTCTTGTCGGCGATCATCGCCAATGTGTTGCTGGAACAGCGCCGCCTGAAAGGCGCTCCCCTCGTCCCCATCGCGGATTGATCCTATGACGGACACGCCCCTCACGCCTCCCGCCCCGATCCCGCTCACCGTTCTCACGGGCTTTCTCGGCGCCGGGAAGACCACGCTCCTCAACCGGCTCCTGCAGGATCCGGCGCTTCGGGACACGGTGGTCATCATCAACGAGTTCGGCGAGATCGGCCTCGACCACCTGCTCGTGGAGAAGGTCGACGAGGGCATGGTGCTGCTCTCGGCGGGCTGCCTCTGCTGCACGGTGCGGGGCGACCTGATCGCCACCCTGGAAGACCTGCTGCGCAAGCGCGACAACGGGCGGATCGAACCGTTCCGCCGCGTCGTGATCGAGACCACCGGGCTCGCGGACCCGGCTCCGATCCTGCACGCGGTGCTCTATCATCCGTATCTCTCCATGCGCTACGCGGTCGAAGGCGTGGTGACGGTGATCGATGCGGTGAACGGCGAGGCCACGCTCGACGCCCATCGGGAGGCGGTGAAGCAGGCGGCCGTGGCCGAGCGGATCGTGCTGAGCAAGACCGATCTGGTGCAGGACGAGACCCGGTTGGTCCAGCTGCGCAAGAGGCTGCATCAGCTCAATCCGGGCGCTGCCCTGCTGCCGGCCGACGCGCCCGCCGAGGCCATCGTCGCAGGAGGGCTCTTCGGCCTCGACGGCAAGATCGCCGACGTGCGCGAATGGCTGAAGGCGGAGGCCGTCGAAGAGGCCGAGCGGGAGAGCCATGCGCATCAGCACGGGCACCATCACCACGGGCATCACGATCACGGCCATCATCACGACGTGAACCGTCACGATGAGCGCATCCAGGCCTTCTGCCTGACGAGCGACCAGCCGATCCGGCAGGGCACCCTCGACATGTTCCTCGATCTCCTGCGCTCCTCGCAAGGCGCCAAGCTCCTGCGCGTGAAGGGGCTGGTAGCGCTTGCCGAGGACCCGGAGCATCCGGTGGTGATCCATGGGGTCCAGCACGTGATCCACGTGCCGGCCGTCCTGCCGCGCTGGCCGAGCGAGGATCGGCGCAGCCGCCTCGTCTTCATCGTGGACGACCTCGACCGCAGCGTGATCGACAAGCTCTGGAACGCGTTCCTGGGCAGGCCCGGCATCGACGAACCCGACGCGGCGGCCCTGTCCGACAACCCGCTCTCGCTCAGGCGCTAGGCTTCAAGCGTTCGCCATCTGCGAGCGCTGGGCCCAGCCGGTCGTCGACTGCTCGATGAAGGCGGTGATCATGTACATGATCACGCCGAGCACCGCGAGGACCACCAGGGCCGCCCAGACGAGGGGAACCTCGAACGCGGCCGAGGCGCGGGTCAACAGGTTGCCAATGCCGACATTCGACGCGTTCTGCTCGCCGATCACCGAGCCCACATAGGCGAGCGTGATGGCCACTTTGAGCGAGCCGAAGAAATAGGGCATCGCGCGCGGCAGCCCCACCTTCAGGATGATGTCGCGCTTGGAGGCGCCGAGCGCCCGCAGCACGTCCTCCATTTCCGGTTCCACCGTCGAGATGCCCGTGGCGACGTTCACGACGATCGGAAAGAACGAGATCAGGAACGCGGTCATCACCGGCGGCACCCAGCCGACGCCGAACCAGAACACCAGGATCGGCACCACGGCGACCTTGGGGATGGAATTGAAGCCCACGAGCAGCGGATAAGTGCCCGCGTTGATGAGCCGTGAAGCGCCGAGCGCGACCCCGAGGAGCAGCCCGAACACCACCGCGAGCCCGAACCCGGCGAGCGTCATCCAGAGCGTGTGCATGGCGTGATAGGCGAGCTGGTTCC
The DNA here is from genome assembly GCA_023426505.1 of Pseudomonadota bacterium. Classification (GTDB taxonomy): domain Bacteria; phylum Pseudomonadota; class Alphaproteobacteria; order Rhizobiales; family Beijerinckiaceae; genus Microvirga. The sequence continues at coordinate 9,730 of JAFAAP010000306.1, read as the reverse complement.
GGTACTCCCAGGTCGCCGTCATGATGGTAGAGGGCGCCGGCAGGATGAAGCTCGAGATTCCGAAGCCGCGGCAGACGATCTCCCAGATAGCGAAGAACCCGATCGTGAAGATCCAGGGCGCGAGGACGAGCTGGCGTTTGACGGTCATGGACATCCTCAAGCGGCCTGGCGCGCCTGCGCGATGTGGCCGCGCAGTTCGTGGACGAGATCGGAGAATTCGGGCGTGTAGGTAATCTCGAGATCGCGCGGCCGCGGGAACGCGACCTCCCGCTCGGCCACGATCCGTCCGGGGCGCGCACTCATGCAGAAGATGCGGTCCGCCAGGAACGCCGCCTCGCGCAGATCGTGGGTCACGAGGACCACGGTCACCCCCTGTGCCGCGTGCAGGTCGCGGATCACGCACCACAGCTCCTCGCGGGTGAACGAGTCGAGCGCCCCGAAGGGCTCGTCGAGCATGAGCAGCTTGGGCTCGTGGATGAGGGCCCGGCACAGGGAGGCGCGCTGCTGCATGCCGCCCGAGAGCTGCCAGGGAAAGCGGTGCCCCTGACCCTTGAGGCCGACCTGGGCGAGCAGAGCCTCCGCCTTGGCCACGTACTCCGCCTTGTGCCGGCGCAGCCGCGAGCGGTGCGGCTCCACGATCTCCAGCGGCAGCAGGATGTTGTCGAGGGTCGTGCGCCAGGGAAGCATGGTGGGGTTCTGGAACGCCATGCCGGCGAGCTTCACGGGCGCGCCGACCTGCCTGCCGTCCACGACCACGGTGCCCTTCTTGGGGAATTGAAGCCCCGTGGCCAGCTTCATGAGGGTGGACTTGCCGCAGCCCGAGGGGCCGACGATGGCGGCGAACTCCCCTTCCTGGATCTTGATGTTGAGTCGCTCGACGGCCGGAAGCCCGTCCTCGGCGCGCGCATAGACGTGGGTCACGTCGTGGATGTCGACGAAGGTTCTCATGGAATTCGACCGCCTGAAGGAAAGAGGGCCCGGTCACCGCGTGACCGGGCCCTGGATCAGTTCACCTTCCGCTGGTCGGCCGGAGGCAGGAACTCCTCGGTGAACACGTCCTCGACCTTGGGCTTGGCCTTGTAGTTGAAGGTCAGGCCGATCTGGTCCAGCGACTTGGAGAAGCGGTCCTTGTCGATGCCGCCAAAGCCGTTCTCCTTCACCCAAGGGGTGACCATGTTCTGCTCGAGCACCATCTTCAGGCGCTCCAGCTCCACGTCCTTCTTGGCGACGTCGTTGCGCTTGATGACGGAATCGACCGCGCTCGCCGGCTCCTTCACGGTGTCCTGGACACCCTTCATGATCGCCCGGAGCAGCCCCTTCACGGCTTCCGGCTTCTCCTTGGCGAACTTCTCCGACACGATGATCGTGTTGCCGTATAGATCGACGCCGTAGTCGCTCATGAGCATGACGACGATGTCATCGGCCGGGACGCCACGGGACTTCAGGTTGATGAAGGACGACATGGAGAAGCCGAAGACCGCATCGACCTCGCCCTGCGCCAGCATCGGCTCGCGGACCGGGAAGCCCACGTTCTCGAACTTCATGGTCGAGTCGTCGATCTTGTTGACCGACTTGAAGATCGGCCACTGCGCATAGGCGCCGTCGGCCGTGGGAGCGCCGAACTTCTTGCCCTGGAGGCTGGCGACATCCTTCGAGATGCCGCGGCTCTTGCGGCCGATGATCGCGAAGGGCGGCCGGTCGTAGATCACCATCACGGCCTTGATGCCCGATTCCGGATTCTCGTCCCGGAAGCGCACGAGGGAGTTCACATCCCCGAAGCCGACATCGTAGGTGCCGGACGCCACCCGCGAGATCGGCTCGCGGGAGCCCGCCGCCGGATCGATCGTCACGTCGAGGCCCTCGGCCTTGAAGTAGCCCTTGTCGAGGGCGACCGCGAAGGGAGCCGCCGGGCCTTCCCAGCGCCAGTCGAGGCTGAAGCGCACGGGCGTCTGCGCCTGCGCGGCGGCCGAACCGATCAGCAGGGCCGCGCCGGCCAGAACTCCCCTGAACCACCACCCAGCCCTTGTCGAACGCTCGGAAACCATCACCGCCACCTCTGTTTTTGCCTGGCCTCATTGGACGGTCCGCGCAGCCGGCCGCCCCTGTGCCAGATTTCCTAAGTCCCGTTCATGCAAGCAGAAATGACATGAACGTCAAGGCATGGCCTGAACAAGAAAACGACATCGGCTGCACAAGTTGGGGTCTTGACGCTCGAAGGAGTGCTTCCTACGTGCTTTGTATCGGCGGCCGGGCCCCTCTGGCGGGACGCGACACGCGCCCGTGATGTCGGAGCCGATGCTTGGAAACAAAGCAATCATAGGTCCGGTTATGCCAGAATTCCTGCTCATGGAATGGCTGGGAAAGCCCGTCTGGATGTGGACGGCTTTCTTGAGCCTTGTCATCTTTCTCCTCGCTTTCGATCTCGGTGTCCTGAACCGAAAGGACAAGGAGCTCGGCGTGAAGGAGAGCCTCCTCCTGTCCGCCTTCTACATCGGCATCGCGGCCGCGTTCGGCGCCTACATCTGGTGGTCGTATGAATCTGGCGTCCTCGTCACCGAGGATGGAAGCCACGCGGGCATCGCCTATTTCACGGGCTTCTTCATCGAGAAGTCCCTGTCGATCGACAACGTGTTCGTGATCTCGCTGATCTTCAGCTATTTCGCGATTCCCCGCAAATACCAGTATCGCGCCCTCGTCTGGGGCATCATCGGCGTCATCGTGCTGCGCGGCATCATGATCGCGCTCGGCGCGGCGCTGGTGCAAGAATACGATTGGGTTCTCTACATCTTCGGCGCCTTCCTGATCATCACGGGCATCAAGATGCTGGTGGTGACCGAAAGCGATCCCGACATCGCGAAGAATCCCCTCGTGCGTTTCCTGCGCAAGCACATGAGGGTTTCGGACCGCCTCCACTCGCAGCACTTCTTCGTGCGGGAGCCGGACCCGAAGACCGGCCGGATCGTCACCTGGGCGACGCCGCTGTTCCTGGCGCTCGTGGTGATCAACATCGCCGACTTGATCTTCGCGGTCGACTCGGTGCCGGCGATCTTCGCCATCACCACCGACACCTTCGTGGTCTACACGGCGAACATCATGGCGATCCTGGGCCTGCGGGCGCTCTACTTCGCCCTCGCCGCAATGGTGCACCGGTTCCACTACCTGAAATACGCCCTGGCGATGGCGCTCGTCTTCATCGGCGGCAAGATCTTCTGGAACCAGCTCGTGGGCAAGCTCGACCCGACGATCTCGCTCGGCGTGACCCTCGCGCTGATCGGCGGCGGCGTGGTCTTCTCCCTGTGGAAGACCAAGAACGAGCAGACGGCGATTTCCGGATAAGACGAACCGAAGGGGCGGCGCGAGCCGCCCTTTCTCAGATCTAGACTGGCAGGAGGCCGTCGCTCTTGACCTCCTCCATCACCGCATAGGTGCGGGTCTCCTTGACGCCCGGAAGCGCCAGCAGGATCTCCCCGAGGAAGTGCCGGTAGGCAGCCATGTCGGCGACCCGGGTCTTGACCAGATAGTCGAACCCGCCCGCCACCATGTGGCACTCCAGAACCTCGGGTGCCCGGCGCACGGCGGCGGCGAATTTTTCGAACACGTCCGGCGTCGTCTTGTCGAGGGAGACCTCGACGAAGACCAGGAGCTCCAGCCCGAGCCGGTGCGGATCGAGCCGCGCCCCAAAACCCGCGATGTAGCCCTCCCGCTGCAGGCGCTTCATGCGCTCGCTGGTCGAGGTCGGCGACAGGCCGACCTTTTCGGCCAGATCGACGGTCGCGATGCGCCCGTCCGCCTGCAGGCACTTCAGGATCTTGCGATCGATCCGGTCGATATCCGTCATTTCCAAGGTCTCATGATATTTCTTTCGAGAAAGTTACGGCAAGGAGGCCAAGATTGCCATCGTATCACGGCAGGCGCTCTCCTATATTCCCCGAAATTCCGGAGGATGCCATGACGTCGAGCCCCACCAGCCCCCTGCCCTTCAACCCACCCTATGCGGAGGACGACAAGGCCATCGCGGCCCGGCTCCTCGCCGGCTCGCACCTGTCATCGGAGCGGGAGGCCCGGATCGACCAGCGCGCCACCCGCCTGATCGAGGCGATCCGCGCGAAGGGCGGCGGCTTGGGCGGCGTGGAGGAGATGCTGCGGGAATACGCGCTATCCACCAAGGAGGGGCTGGCCCTGATGGTGCTCGCCGAGGCTCTGCTGCGGGTCCCGGACGCCGCCACGGCGGACCGGCTGATCGAGGACAAGCTCGGCCAGGGCAACTTCGCCGACCACGAGGCGAAGTCCGAAGCGTTCCTGGTCTCGGCCTCCGCTTGGGCGCTCGGGATCACGGCCCGCATCATCCAGCCCGGTGAGACCCCCGAGGGCATCCTGCGCCAGCTCACCAAGCGCCTCGGCCTGCCGGCGGTTCGCACCGCGACCCGTCAGGCCATGCGGGTCATGGGCAACCATTTCGTGCTGGGGCAGACCATCGACGAAGCCCTGAAGCGGGCGGGCTCGGCCAAGGGCCGCGTCTACCGCTATTCCTTCGACATGCTGGGCGAAGGCGCCCGCACGGCTGAGGACGCCCGCCGCTACTACGATTCCTATGCCTCGGCGATCGACGCCATTGGCCGCTCAGCCGGAAACGAGCCGCTGCCGAACCGTCCCGGCATCTCGGTCAAGCTCTCCGCCCTTCATCCACGCTACGAGGCGACGAGCCGCGAGCGGGTCATGCGCGAACTGGTGCCGCTCGTGATCGAACTGGCCCGGAAAGCGAAATCCTATGAGCTCAACTTCACGGTGGATGCCGAGGAGGCGGACCGGCTGGAACTTTCGCTGCAAGTGATCGAGGCGGTGCTCGCCGACCCGTCACTCGCCGGCTGGAGCGGGTTCGGCCTTGCCATCCAGGGCTACCAGAAGCGCGCGGGCGCCGTGATCGACGCGATTGCCACGATGGCCGAACGCTACGACCGCCAGATGATGGTCCGCCTCGTCAAGGGCGCCTACTGGGACACGGAAGTGAAGCGCGCTCAGGAGCGCGGCCTCGACGATTATCCGGTCTTCACCCGCAAGGCCATGACCGACCTCAACTACATGGCCTGCGCCGAGAAGCTGCTCGCCCTGCGCCCCCGCATCTATCCGCAGTTCGCCACGCACAATGCGCTCACCGTCGCGTCGATCATCGAGCGCGCCGGCGGCGTCGACGGCTACGAGTTCCAGCGCCTGCACGGCATGGGCGAGGCCCTCTACGGCCGCCTGCTCGAGGACGAGCCGGGGCTCGCCTGCCGCGCATACGCCCCGGTCGGCGGCCACCGCGACCTCCTCGCCTATCTGGTGCGGCGCCTGCTCGAGAACGGCGCGAACTCGTCCTTCGTGTCCGTGGCGGCCGACCCCGACGTGCCGGTTCAATCGCTCCTGAAGCGGCCGGCCGACATCATCGTGTCGCCGGACCGCGCACGGCATCCGAAGCTGCCGCTGCCCCGAGATCTCTACGGCAAGGACCGTGCGAATTCGAAGGGCGTCGAATTCGGCCACCAGGCCTCCCTCGACGCATTGCTGGCCGAGATCCGGCAGGGCGCGCAGCAATCCTTCCGGGCCGAGCCGCTGATCGACGGCAGGACTGCGCCGGGACAGGCCCGGTCGGTGATCAGTCCCATCGACGGAGCCACGTCGGTCGGCCAGGTGATCGAGGCATCGCCGGAGACAGCCGACCGCGCTATGGCGGCCGCGCGCGCGGGCTTCCCGGCCTGGAGCCGCACGGAAGCCGACATCAGGGCCGCAACCCTGATGCGCGCCGCCGACCTCCTGGAGCAGCGTCGGGGCGCCCTGTTGCACCTCCTGCAGACGGAAGCCGGCAAGACCCTCGACGACGCCTTGTCCGAGGTTCGCGAGGCGGTCGATTTCTGCCGCTATTATGCCGCGCAGGGAAAGACGCTGTTCGGCGCAGGCGAATTGATGCCAGGGCCGACCGGCGAGAGCAACGTGCTGCGCCTGCGCGGGCGCGGCGTGTTCGTGGCGATCTCGCCCTGGAACTTCCCGCTCGCGATCTTCCTCGGCCAAGTTAGTGCGGCTCTCATGGCCGGAAACGCGGTGGTGGCGAAGCCCGCCGAGCAGACGCCGCTGATTGCGGATCTCGCGGTCCGGATTCTGCACGAGGCGGGCGTTCCGAAGACGGCGCTCCATCTGATCCCCGGCGACGGACGCGTCGGGGCGCGGCTTGTTGAGAACAAGGACGTGGCCGGCGTGGTCTTCACGGGCTCGACCGAGGTGGCGCGCATCATCAACCGGACCCTCGCCGCCAAGGATGCCGCCATCGTGCCGCTGATCGCCGAGACCGGCGGCATCAACGCCATGGTGGTCGATGCCACCGCCCTGCCCGAGCAGGTGGCGGACGACGTGGTGATGTCGGCGTTCCGGTCGGCCGGCCAGCGGTGTTCGGCGCTGCGCCTTCTCTGCGTGCAGGAGGACGTGGCCAACCGCATGATCGAGATGATCGCTGGCAGCGCGCGGGAGCTCAAGCTCGCGGATCCCCGCGAGGTGTCGACCCATATCGGTCCGGTGATCGACCGCGAGGCGAAGGAGAAGCTCGATGCGCATGTCGCGGCAATGAAGCGTGCCGCGAAGGTGCATTATGCGGGCGAAGCGCCGGCGGCGGGCACCTATGTGGCTCCTCACATCTTCGAGCTGAACCGGCCGCACGATCTGGCCGAGGAGGTGTTCGGCCCGATCCTGCATGTGGTGCGCTATAAGGCAGGCGATCTGGCGACCGTGCTGGAGGCGATCGACGCCTCTGGCTATGGGCTGACGCTGGGCGTTCACTCTCGCATCGACGCTACGGTGGAGCAGGTGGTGGAGCGGCTCTCGGTCGGCAACGTCTACGTGAACCGGAACATGATCGGCGCGGTCGTGGGCGTTCAGCCCATCGGTGGCCACGGTCTGTCCGGTACGGGGCCTAAGGCGGGCGGACCGCACTACCTCCTGCGCTTCGCGACCGAGCAGACGGTGACGATCAACACGGCCGCGGCGGGCGGCAACGCGAACCTCATCGCGATGGGCGAGTAGAGAACGGGGCCTATGACCTCCCCGGCTCGCGTCGGGGAGGTCACTTCGGTCCGAAAGGGAAGCTCGCGGCCTTTTCCCAGGGGCCACCGCGGTAGCGCCACAGGTCGAGTCCCGTTCCGGTGATCGTGAAGGGCACGAAGCTGGCGGAGAGATCCGCCAGCAGCCGTCGCGCCTCCTCCGGCTCGACCTTGTTCTGGACCGTGACATGAGGCTGGTGCTTCTGCCGGTCCTGCAGAGTGAGCCAGAGCGCCCATCGCTTCGCGAGGGAGAAGCGCAGTTCCGTCAGTGCAGGCGATGCGAGCGTATAGGCGACGCCACGTCCGAGGGATCTCAGCCCGGTCACGTCGAGCTCGATCGGCGCCGGCCGGTCGGCTGCGTCGCGGAGGTTCGTGACGAGCGATGGTTCGTGCTCGGCGGGAAGCTTGTGGAAGAGGGTGAGATGCGCCGGGATGAAGTTTCGTTCCGGCGGAAAGTGGCGCCGCCTCTGCTCGTCGAAGAACCGGAACGATCGCTCATCGAGGGAGAGCGTGAGGATGAATGGCGCGTCCGCTGTCATGGCAAAGAAAAACCCGGCCGGGGCCGGGTTGTTTCAGGATTTAGAAGTTCAACGCTGCCTTGGCTTCGCGCAACTGGGCGACCGCCGCCTCTGCCGCATGCTTGGCGGCCGGATCGTTGGTGGCGTCGTAGTGCATCTCGGCCTGGAGGATCTCGCGGTCCAGGATGTCCTGGGTCAGCTCCTCGGCCGGAAGCGCCCGCTCGGCCAGGACGGTGATGCCGTTCTGGTTGATGTCGGCGAAGCCGCCACGGATCAGGACCCGCTTGCCGTTGCCGGGGGAGTCGGTGATGACGAGAAAGCCCGTCTTGAGGGTGGTCATCGTCGGGGCATGGCCGGCGAGAACCGTCATCTCGCCCTCGGTGGCGGGCAGGATCACCGCATCGACGGCGCCTGAGAACAGCACACGCTCAGGAGAGACGAGTTCGAAGGTGAAGGTCGCCATCTTAGCTCTTCGTCATCCGGTCGGCCGCAGGAGGCGGCGTGGGATTGGTTGAGGAATTGGGTCGTCGGAAGGATCCGGGGCGCGACCCGCGCCCCGGATGAAGAACGGAGTTCTTAGGCCGCTTCGGCCGCGAGGCGCTGGGCCTTCTCGACCGCCTCTTCGATGGTGCCGACCATGTAGAAGGCAGCCTCCGGCAGGTGGTCGTACTGACCCTCGACAAGGCCCTTGAAGCCCTTGATCGTGTCCTCGAGGGCGACGAGCTTGCCGGGCGAGCCGGTGAAGACCTCGGCCACGTGGAAGGGCTGCGAGAGGAAGCGCTCGATCTTGCGGGCGCGGGCCACGGTGAGCTTGTCCTCTTCGGACAGCTCGTCCATGCCCAGGATCGCGATGATGTCCTGGAGCGCCTTGTAGCGCTGGAGCACCTGCTGCACCTGGCGGGCGACGTTGTAGTGCTCCTCGCCGACGATGGCGGCCGAGAGCATGCGCGAGGTCGAGTCCAACGGGTCCACGGCCGGGTAGATGCCCTTCTCGGCGATCGAGCGCGACAGCACGGTCGTGGCGTCGAGGTGGGCGAAGGAGGTGGCGGGAGCCGGATCGGTCAGGTCGTCGGCCGGCACGTAGATGGCCTGAACCGAGGTGATCGAGCCCTTGTTCGTGGTGGTGATGCGCTCCTGCAGCATGCCCATGTCGGTGGTGAGCGTCGGCTGATAGCCCACTGCCGAAGGGATACGGCCGAGAAGCGCCGACACTTCGGAGCCGGCCTGCGTGAAGCGGAAGATGTTGTCCACGAAGAACAGCACGTCCTGGCCCTGGTCGCGGAAGTTCTCGGCGACCGTGAGGCCGGTGAGCGCGACTCGGGCGCGGGCACCCGGGGGCTCGTTCATCTGGCCGTAGACGAGAGCGCACTTGGAGCCTTCGCCGCCGCCATGCTTGTTCACGCCCGACTCGATCATCTCGTGATAGAGGTCGTTGCCCTCGCGGGTGCGCTCGCCGACGCCGGCGAACACGGAATAGCCGCCATGGGCCTTCGCGACGTTGTTGATGAGCTCCATGATGAGCACGGTCTTGCCGACGCCCGCGCCGCCGAACAGGCCGATCTTACCGCCCTTGGCGTAGGGAGCGAGCAGGTCGACGACCTTGATGCCGGTGACGAGGATCTGAGCCTCGGTGGCCTGCTCGGCATAGCTCGGAGCGGGCTGGTGGATGGCGCGGACGCCCTGTGCCGGGATCGGGCCGGCTTCATCGACCGGCTCGCCGATCACGTTCATGATACGGCCGAGCGTTCCGTCGCCGACCGGCACCGAGATCGGCGCGCCCGTGTCGGTGACGGGCTGGCCACGGACGAGGCCTTCGGAGGTGTCCATGGCGATGCAGCGCACGGTGCTCTCGCCGAGCTGCTGGGCCACTTCGAGAACGAGGCGGTTGCCGCCGTTCGTGGTCTCGAGAGCGTTGAGGATCTCCGGCAGGTGGCCGTCGAACTGGACGTCGACGACGGCGCCGATGACCTGGGTGATGTGACCGACCTTGCCGGCGGGAGTAGCGGTTTTAGCCATGTGAGGCTCCTCTCGGATTCGTCAGAGCGCCTCGGCGCCCGAAATGATTTCGATCAGTTCCTTGGTGATCATCGCCTGACGCGACCGGTTGTAGGTCATCGTCTGCTTCTTGATCATCTCGCCCGCGTTGCG
>JAFAAP010000294.1 GCA_023426505.1 Pseudomonadota bacterium | reverse complement strand
GCGGCTGCTGGCGGCGGACGTCCTCCTCGATGCCAAGTTCCGGGTGATCGAGGCGGCCAATGCCGAGGAGGCATTGACCGTGCTGCAGGCCGGTGTCGAGGTGGATGTGCTGCTCTCAGATGTCGAGATGCCGCCCGGGATCAACGGCTATGCCTTAGCCCGTCAGGTGCATGAGCACTGGCCAAAGATCGAGATCCTGATCGCCTCCGGGAGGGCGTGGCCGACAGAGGGTGACCTTCCGCCAGGGGCCACGTTTCTGGCCAAGCCGTGCCCGAATGAGGTGCTGGTGTCCTACGTGCAGGCAGCCACTGAGAGAGTGAAAGCCGTCCGCGCCGCTCAGGCCGCAGAGGAGGTGGCAAGCACATCAGACGGCAGCACGGTCGTTCCCTTTCCGAAGACCGCCTAGGGCAAGAGCTCTCCCGAGAGCTCTCCCGTCAGTCGCAGATCCGGATCCGGCGGACGACCATCTCACCCCAGGGATTGACGCGGCGCTTCACGATCAGGCGACACTCCTCACCATGCCGCCACGGGCGCATGGCCACCGGTCGGCCCGCATAGCCCCACTCCGGCACAGGCCGGCCGACGAAGCGCCTTTCCTCCACGTATCGCGGGCCGCGCTGGATCCAATCGCCTTCCGCACGATAATCCGGCAGAGGCTCAGGCGCTTCGGCACGATAGCGGGTTTCGGTCTCTCCATAGACGTCTTCTCTGTAATCGGCCGCTTGCGCGCTGGTAATCAGCGCAAGGCTGGCTGCGACGCCGATAAGACCCTGCTTGAGTCCCGTCATTGATCCCTCCCGTCGCCTGATCTCACCGCAGGTCGACTCTAGCGGTCATCATGGCTGGAAACGTCTGACGCCGATCCGAACGTGGCTTTAAACCGCCATTCAGGAACGAGCGCCCGCGTGTCGGGATCTCCGCGCCTCCGGGTGTGCAGCATTGTTCAGGGTGCTCCTCGAACCCCTCGATAGCGCAAACTCGGGTGGAACCTTCCGTCAAGCTTGGCGTTATCAGGGTTCGTCCTGCGGGACGAGGATACCAAGGAAGAGCGGCTGCTCAAGCAGGCCGCCGGGAACGCACAAGGGCATCCCATGGACGCAACTCCCCAGACCTCGCAACCGGAGGCCTCACGAGCTTTCACCATCATCCTGGAACGTCTCTATGCCATGGCACGGCAGGTGGGCTCCCCCGTTGGCACCCCCTCAGATCTGGAGGCGACGTTGACGGCCTTGCCAGTTGGAAGCCGCAGCAAGGTCATGCTGGTGCTGGAAAGTGTCGAGAGCCGCGCTCAGGATCGGGCCGATGCAGAACTCGCCGAAGCCGCACGGGCCATTCGAAATGCAGCTCATCGGGTGTGGGGGCAAACGGGGTCTCCGATGCCGCAACTGATCACGCAGGAGATGATGAGCACGCGACCGGCCCGGATCCAAAGCTACGCTTGAGACGTCGAAGCGATGCCGCTCCATGGACGGGAGGTGGTCATGTCGCGCTTCAAAGGCATGCTGGCAGTCTTGGCCTGTAGTGTGATCCTGACCGGCACTGCTCATGCCCAGACCGTGGCTCCTCTCGGCCGCGCGCAGGTGAGCTTCTTCGAGCGCCTGTTGGCGGTTTTGCCTCCCCTACTGCTCGACAACTCGTGACCTGGCGCGAGTCGCATCAGCCTGGCACAATTGTCATCTCGACCAGTCAGCGGCGGCTCTACTTCGTGCTGGGCCAAGGGCAGGCAATCCAGTACGGAGTTGGCGTTGGCAGGCCTGGCTTCACCTGGACCGGAACCAAGAGGGTCAGCGTGAAGCGCGAATGGCCTGAGTGGAGACCACCAGCACAGATGCTGCAGCGCCGACCCGATCTCCCACGGTACATGAAAGGCGGTATGGGCAATCCTCTAGGTGCGCGGGCGCTCTATCTCGGCTCGTCGATGTACCGCATTCACGGCTCGAATGAGCCGGAGACCATTCGCTATGCAGTCTCATCCGGCTGCATCCGCATGACCAACGCGGACGTGGTCGACCTCTACAATCGCACAAAGATCGGAACCAAGGTCGTGGTGTTGCGCTAACGTGCAGCGAGGATGTGACACGGTTGCTCAAGACCTGCTCAATGTGGATAAGAACGATGGTCGCCTCGTTCCGGATTGGCAAGACTGTCAGGGCACGCAGATCACAGATGCTCCTCGACGTCAAAAAAGCGGAGTGAACCAGTCAGTGGCCTGAAGGGCAGCACGCGGGCGTTCCGTAACACGAAGCCATAGGGACCGGTGAACCAGGGCGATGAATGCTCGCTCACGCAAGCGGCGATCTCCGCCTCCCCCACGATCCCTCCCCTGGGGAGGTCCTCTTTCTTGGGCAAGCCGCCACCACATGCAATGGCCTGGCATAGCCAGTGCTCGGGATCATGGCAGGCGCGCTGAAAGTTGCTGTAGTCCTCGTGCCGCACGATGGCTGAAGCATGGATCAGTACGCGACCGCGCTGCTGCGTTGGCCAATCACGGTTCTCGACATCCATGCCGGCGTGGAAGATCGCCCAGGCAAAGGGCTGATGGACGGACAGAGCAAGTGTCATGCAGATTCAATGACAGTGTCGACGATGCTGAAAACTATGCTCGGCACCATCTCTGGTTCCCGACCCTTCGTGCTTCGGAGAATCGCTGCAGTTCCAGTCGCGCTCGCGCATGTTCAGGCGTAAGGATTTCCTAGTTCTCCGAGTGCAGCCGCCCGAAGGCCGGCCTAGTCGCAAACCCGGGCCGACCGGCGCACATATCCGCCGGAGTAGTCGTCGGAATAGGTACGATAGACCGTCCGGCAGGACGACCGGCGTTCACCGTATCGGCTTGAGAACTCGCGATCATATCGACGGCCCGCACGCCACTCGTCCCGGTCGCGATTTCCTCGCATCCACGGCGGTCCGCCGTGGTGGCCCGGCTTGTGGTGGATGTCGATCAGTACACCCGGATTGTCCTGAAGATTGGTGTAGGCCAGTGGGCTGGCTGAGGCCGTGACAGCCCCACAGCACAGGGCACCAGCGATCAAAGGTCGAAGTGTGCGCATACTCGATTTCCCATTCATCGACTATAGTCTCTGACCACAGAAACCGGCTTGCAGCGCTGTTCGTTCCTCCCCGACAAGCGGATGCCTCTGCGGCAGCGGCGCAGGCCCGTTCAGACGATTGGTACTGGAGCAGTTTGGATCGCGCGTGTTCTCTGCGGAAGCCGAAAAGAAAAAGGCCGGGCTCCAGGCCCGGCGTAGTTGAGGTCTGACGAACGTCGAAACCTTCCAGAGAGAACGGCCGACACGGCGGCGCCGGGAGGAAGAAGACACTGCCGTGTTGAAATCAGCCAAGGTTCGTATCGGCTGCACTCCGCCCGATTACAACGCACGATGTCTCATAAAAGGGCTGCGCGGCGGACATGGCATTGATCTTACAAAAGCCACATGAGCGATTTGGTGCGACTGCTTATTCCGATACGGCTACCATGTTTTCGCTCGGCACCTCTTTCTCAATCCGGCGGCCGCTAAAGTCCCGCGGAATGCAGTCGACTCCTGAGCACGAGCAAATTTGCGTTCACATTTGCACAATGACGGCGGACCTGGAACTTCTGCGGCCTCACTTCGTGTCCCAGCGGCCTTCAACGGCCTCGATCCTGATCTCAATAAGATCCACAAGAATGCTGTCGGGCGTGAGAGCCCGACGATCACGCGCGAGTTCTCTCAGCTCATTGAGAGTCGCGCCGACGGTCGGGTTCCGTTCGGCCATGTGCAATGCCCCTGAAAATTCCATCGGTGGGCCTCCTGCTTCGGAAACAGCCAGGAAATGAGCGACCGAATGTGGCGTCGATGAGCCGACGACCCGAGCGCTTCAGTGGTGCTCGGCACATATGACAACAACGATTCGCTCTGCTCTTTCAGGGACAGTCGATATCTACGCTCGGCAAACCATTTTGAACCGGTATATTGCGTTGAGGGCTGATGACACGACTCCTTGGACGATGCGATGCTCACATGACACATCACCACGATCATTGAAGCCCGTCGCATCCTTCGTTGGCCATACTATCTCGCGCTAACCGCATCATCTTTCGACCAAGTCGACTTCACGCCAACCTGTGCCGCGCGATACGCTGCAACTGACCGGCTGTGGTGCGGGCGCTGCGAAGACTATGTGGTCGTCTCTTGAAGCGGCTCCGGACAGGATTATCCGAACGGGCGGAATTCGCGGCGAGGAGAGGGATTCTCACGGCGGGTGGACTGCCTCACCGCGCGGGGGCTGCTTCTATAGTTGGTATAGGATGGCTTCCGAGCGCTACGGTACGCACGAGTGCGACGCTGGTCCGTGCTTGCACCGATCACTCCGCCAATCACGCCGCCGACTGCCGCACCGATCGGGCCGCCGACAACGGCACCTGCCACCGCGCCAGTGCCGACCCCAACAGCCGTGCGGTTCTGGGCAGAGGCGAGAGACGGAAACAGCATCAGCGCGGCTACTGAGGCCAGTGTAATGGCAGTCTTGCGCATAGAACAACCCCTTGTTGATTGCCCGAGCTAACTCAGCGCCAGGAGCATGGTTCCGGTCCACACAACCATCATGCTGGGTGCTGGTGCTTACGACGATGCTCGATGATCGAGCCTGGCTATCGGTACAGCTGCCGTTCAGGATCCCTGCTCTACATCTACGACCATCATGATAAGCTGTATCTGCTGATGCTGTTCTGGAGCACTCTACTCACCCTCTCAACGTCCGGGCTGATCCTCGGACCATTTGCCGGCAGCGTACCCGATTGGGCCAGCCAAACTGCGACTTTCGCGGCAGTCGTGGCTGTTTTCGTCCTTGTCTGCCTTGCTGAAACGGCGGGATCTCGATCGGACAAGCCGAGCGGCTAGCAGGGACGCCTTCTTCACGGCAGTGCGCGGGCATTATCTGAACCCGGAACCGAGTCGGGCCTGCCAACTCCAATAAATCTATTTCTGCAGTACAGCCGGCGCCGAAAGCATGCCCGCTATAAGGGCTCCTATATTTACGGGCTGTCTCTGGTTATGACATCTGCTCCAAGCCTCACGGACCGCCGCTAGCGCTGCGACTGCTGGGAACAGCTGATCTTGGGCCTGGGTTGTGACAGACAGAGTAATAGGAAGCCGAGACTGGTGGAGACGACGGCGACAGGAGCTGACAACCCGGGCAAGGTGAGCTGGCCGATTTGGGCGTTGCCCATTTCGATATCGCCCGCGTGGCCCGCGAGGGTGCCTTCGCGTAAGCAGCCACGGTATTCGCTTGAGGACGCGCCCGCCCTATTGCGGGCGTTTGCTTGCCGGGTGCACAACCTGCCCACTCAATAGAGCCGAGACGAAAGGGCCGTGTCCTGACCAAGACACGGCCCTTTCGTTATGTGCCAAAATAAGTCCCGTTAAACGCAGTTCAGGCGACCCGCTTCAAGGCATCAGACAAGGTGTCAATGATGGCGTCGATCTGAGCGGTCTCAATAATCAAGGGCGGGGATAGGGCAATGATGTCACCAGTAACCCGGATCAGCAGCCCTCTCTCAAAGCAGTCAACGAAAGCATCATACGCCCTGCTCCCTGGAGCCCCCGCACGGGCCTCCAACTCGATACCCGCAATCAACCCTATGGTCCGAATGTCAACGACGTTCGGCAATTCCTTCAGGCTATGGATGGCATCGTGCCAGTAGGTCTCAATCTCGGATGCCCGGGTGAGCAAGCCTTCTTCGCGATAGATCGAGAGGGTCGCTAATCCCGCAGCACAAGCGGCCGGATGGCCTGAATACGTGTAGCCGTGGAACAGCTCGATCTGGCTTTCAGGTCCCTGCATCAGGGCATCATACACCTTCCGACTGGCGAACACGGCCCCCATGGGAATGGCGCCATTGGTCAGGCCCTTGGCGGTGGTCACGAGGTCAGGAACGACACCGAAGTAGTCAACCGCGAATGGCGCGCCAAGACGTCCGAAGCCTGTAATGACCTCGTCGAAGATTAGCAGGATGCCATACCGGTCACAGATCGCCCGCAATCGCTCGAGATAGCCTTTTGGCGGGATGAGAACGCCGGTCGAGCCTGCCACAGGCTCGACGATCACGGCTGCGATCGTTTCCGCCCCATGGAGGGCGACGAGGCGCTCGAGATCATCCGCGAGTTCAGCACCATGCTCAGGCTGCCCCTGTACGAACGCATTACGGGCCGGATCATGGGTGTGTCGCAGATGGTCGGCGCCCGGAAGCTGCGGGAACACGCGGCGGTTGTTGAGGATACCGCCGACAGTGATGCCCCCGAAGCCCACACCATGATAGCCGCGCTCCCGTCCGATCAGACGGGTTCTCGTGCCCTGGCCAATGGCGCGCTGATAGGCGATAGCGATCTTCAGAGCCGTATCGACGGATTCCGATCCGGAGCCGGTAAAGAACACACGATCCAGACCGGCACTTGGTCCACCGGGCGCGATGGCGGCCAGACGCTCGGCGAACTCGAATGCGATCGGGTGTCCCATCTGGAACGATGGGGCATAGTCCATCGTGGAGAGTTGCCGTCCCACTGCGTCAGCAATCTCGCGCCGGCCGTGACCAGCATTGACGCACCACAGGCCCGCGGTCCCATCAAGGATCTGACGGTTGTCATCGCTCGTGTAGAACATCCCTTCGGCTTTCGTGAGCAGGCGCGGTGCTGCCTTGAACTGGCGGTTTGCCGTGAAGGGCATCCAGTAGCTGTCGAGCCGGAAGCTGTTGTGTCGTTGGGGAGCGTTCATGACCGGGATCCTTTCGATGGCTGATCATGGCCATGATCGGGAGACGCCAACAAGTCCTTTTCTCTCTCCTGATAAATAATTGATATTGCTCGGTTAGAGCCTTTATGTTTGCCCTATTTCGAACAACCCAAACACACAGATTACGGTGCTGAGATGGAATTCAATTTGGGCGGCCGGCTACGCTATGTTCGGGGCCTGCATAGCCTCTCCCAGCGTGAGCTTGCCAAGCGCGCTGGCATCACCAACTCGACGATCTCGTTGATTGAATCCAACCAGACCAATCCCTCGGTCGGTGCACTGAAGCGCATCCTGGATGGTATCCCGATTGGTCTGGCGGAGTTCTTTGCTCTGGAGCCGGAGAAGCCGAAGCAGGCGTTTTATCGCTCGGATGAGTTGGTCGAGATCGGAAAGGGCAGGATCTCCTACCGCCAGGTCGGAAATAATCTGTTCGGCCGTGCACTTCAGATCCTGAAGGAGCGCTATGAACCTGGCGCGGATACCGGCAAGGTTCCTCTGACACATCAAGGCGAAGAAGGCGGCATCGTTTTGAGCGGACGCCTGGAAGTCACCGTTGACAACGAGCGGCGGGTCCTTGGGCCGGGTGACGCCTACTATTTTGAGAGCTGGAGACCGCATCGCTTCCGATGTGTCGGGCCGGTGGCCTGCGAGGTCGTGAGTGTCTGTACACCACCAACATTCTAGTTCCGCATGATCAGATTGACTTGGTCAGGAAAGCTTGATGTCGGGTGTGCGAGCTCAGGCGTGAGACTGCCAGCTGGAAAGACGCCAGCGCTGCGTCGCGTCCATCTCTAGCCTGGCAGACTGCCCCACATCACCGGAGCAGCGGCTCACGCGGCCTGGAAACGCCACCCGTTCCTGTAGAGATCAGCCGCGAGGTCCTTGTGCGGCACCTAAGGCGCCCGACCAGAGATCAGATCGCCATTGCTGGATCCTGGTTTAGGCCGTGTGGACGGATTGGGCTGAGCAACGGGTAGGTAGATTCCCAAATCAGTCAGGCGATGATTCATGGGGGTCGGCTTCAGGAGGCTCGACCATGCTGACGGGAATGACGGAGGACGACTGGGCGACGGTGCTGCGGGTGTTTGCTGTAGTAGCTGGTATTTGATCTGACAGTTGGCGTCCGGAAGTTGGTCGGGTCTCTCTGTCTGGCGGTGCTCAAGCCACGATCGTCTTCTCCTTCGCCAATGGGATCGCATCTAGGAAGGTTTGCA
>JAFAAP010000273.1 GCA_023426505.1 Pseudomonadota bacterium | reverse complement strand
GCCCGGGGGCAGCTCGATCACGTCCTGCTGGCGCAGGCTGCCCACGATGGTGTCGTGGCCGCCGTTGGAGCGGAACACGATGCGGTGGGCCGAGGCCAGCCCCGAGATGTCCACCGTGTCGTCGCCCCCGTCCCCGTTGATCGTGATCGTGTTGAAGTTCAGACTCGTCGGGCCAAAGTCGCCGACCGCCTGCACCGTGTCGGCGCCTCCATTGGTGTTGATCGTGATCTCCTCGATGTTGTCGAGCTCGGCGATGACCGCGCCGTTGCGGGTGATCACGATCTCCGTGTCCGGCTTCAGGCCGGCGGAGAGCGCCGCCGGAACCGAGGCGCGGGCATACACCACATAGGTCTCCGCACTGTTGCTGCCGCTGACCACGAAGCTGTCGGTGCCGTCGCCACCATCGACGAAGTCGCGGCCGTCGGTCGCGAGATCGATCGGGAGCGGGCCAAGAGAGGTGGCCCCCCACGTGATGATGTCGTTGCCTCCTCCGGCAAAGACGAGGTCGTTGCCGAGCCCGCCCGAGAAGGTGCTGCCCGTGCCGTCTCCCACCAGGATGTTGCCGCCAGTGCCACCCGTGATCGGCGACGTGGTGTCGCGCACGATGGTCACGGTGCCGGTGGCGGTGGCCTGGCCGTCGCCGACCGTGTAGGTGAAGTTACCGCCAGCCGGGTTGGGATCGCTGATGGTAATCGACCCGCTGCCGCGTGTGACCGTCAGACCGCTGGCGGTTCCGACGCCGGTGATCACGAGCGGATTGCCGTCCGCATCCTTGTCGTTGTCGAGGAACACCCAGTCGGGCAGCGTGAAGGGGGTGTTGACGAGATTGGTGACGATCCGATCTGCTCCCGCGCTTGGGGCATCGTTGACCGCCGTGACCTTCACGGTGGTGGTGGCCACGTTGCTGTTGAGCAGGCCATCATTCACAGTCACCTGGATGATCCGGTCCACTGTACTCGGGTTGTTGGACGTGTTGTCGAACGTGATCGACTGGATCACACGCTGGTAGACGCTGGCGGAGGCATTGCCCGTCAGGGTGAGGACGATCTGGCCTCCCGCCGTGGTGGTGGTGGCCGTGATCCCGGTTCCGGCCAGGCTACCGATGTCGAAGTCATCCCCTGGCTGGGCGTTGGTCAGGACGATCCGGGCCGAGGCCAGTTGCGGGCCATCATCGACGATGCTGGGCAGCGACGCGATCGCCACCGGGGCGGCATTCTCGACATAGGCGGTCTCATAGTTCACGGACGGCTCGGCCGCTGGCACGGTGACTTCGATCGCCAGGTTATCGATCTGCACGAACTCGTTGTTCCCGGCGATGCCCGTCTTCTCGAAGCGGATCACTGCATTGGCCGTGAATGGGCCGGTCAGGTCGAACGCGCGGTTCGCCGCCGCCCCGGTGCCGACGATTTCCTCGAGCAGGGTGAAGTTGACACCGTCGGCGGCGAAGAACACCCGGACCAACTCACCAGGATCGAGCCCGTTTCGACTGGCCGTGTAGCTCAGCCGGGCGGTGGAGACGCCCACAAGGTTAACGCTGCGCTGGATGCTGGCGCCGTCGCCCACATCGAACCTGAGCTGGCCGTTGGTGATGTGGATCTCGCCGGCTTGGTTGGTGGCACTGTCGTCGTCGCCGGTTTCGGCCCAGTCCGAGCCCCAAGCACGGTTCCCGGTGCTGGTGCTATAGCCGGCGCTGAAGTTGTCCGCCGCCGTGCCGCCCGGATCGAAGGCGTTGAGCATCAGCTGCGGCCGGACAAGGCTGACAGTCTGGTCCGCGAACTGAAGACGCTCGATGTTCAGCAGCTTGTCGACGCCATCCGAAACCTGGGCATTGACCCCCGCCGGAACGTTGGCCGGGTTGAATCCGGTGTGGCTAACGAGGATGGATCCGTCCGCACTCTGCGTGATGGTGTAGTTCGCACGCACATCCCAGAAGACCGCCGTATCGATATCTCCGGCACCGTCATCCTGGACGATTTCGCGGACGATCGAGAGCTGCCCGGGGTTGAGGGTTCCATTGACCATCAGCACATCGAGGGCTTTGCCTCCGAAAGCCGCCGGAGCGTTGGTGCGCGGCGCACCATTCACGTAGTCCGTCTCGAGGTAGATCTTCTGGCTCAAACCGTCGGTCGTGTAGGTCTGGCCCGCATGCGTGAAGCGAATGCGGACATTGAGCCAGCTGTCGCCGTCGATCAAGTCGTTGCCGCCGCGGCCTTCAATGATGTCGCTGCCGCCGCCGCCGAGCAGGATGTTCCCGTCATCGAAGGCAATTTGAGCCTCGGGATCCCCGGTCGCCGGCTTCGGTGCGGCCCAGTCGCCCAGCAATTGCCGCAGCCCGGCGATGCGGTCGACGCCAGCCTGGGTCAACTCATGCTTGACCATGGTGTTCTCGGCGGCCGCAAGATTGGGATTCGCGCCGATTTCCGGCTCCGCGTTCGGATCGGGATCCCCGCGGTTGTCGCCCCTGAGGATGTCGTTCTTCTCCCAGCCAGACAGCGCCTCTACCTGGTCGAAGCGGTCGCGCAGGATATCCTGCTCGTCCGTCGTGAAGATCGGCCGCGTGAGGTCAGAGTCCGCCGCCTCCTTATTGCCCTTGTGGATCGCCCAGTCGAAGCCCCACATGCCCTCGTTGCGCATGACGCTTTCGCCCTGAACCATGATGTCGTCGCCGGATTCGGCGTCGAAATCCTGCTCGTTCTCACCGGCGAACATGACGTCGTGGCCGATGATGGTCGAGTTGAAGTTCAGCTCCGAGTTGTCGCCCGCGATCGTGTCGAAGCCGTTGCCACCCTCGATCCAGTCGTCGCCTTCGTTGCCGAGCAGGAAGTCACCACCATCACCACCGAGGATGAAATCGTTGCCGGTACCGCCGAAGGCCTCCTTGCCGTCCGGTCCCGTGATAAGGAAATCGTTTCCCTGGTTGCCGAAGAGCAGCGCCAAGCCGCTGCCGCCGTGGATGACATCATTGCCTTCCTCGCCGTGCAGGAAGTCGACCTCGCCGATATCGGTACCCGAGTTGGTGATAATGTCGTCGCCCGTGCCGCCATGGACCTTGTCCACGCCGTAGCCGGCCTCGATGCGATCATTGCCGCCACGGCCCCACACCGAGTCGTCACCGCCCCCTGCGATGATGGTATCAGCCTCATCAGTACCCTGGATGAGAACATGATCGTTGGTGTTGACGCGGATGTAATGGGCGACAGCGGTCGGGTTGTCGTCCGGGTTGATCAGATTGCCCGCCGCGTCGCGCCGCTCCACCATGGGAGATAGTGCCTGCTGCCAAGCATCCTCCTGGACTGGATCCTTGTAGCCGAACCTGTTCTGCAGGGTATGGTCCATATAGAGGATGTGATCCGGCGTCGAGAAGATGTCACCTGCTACCGCATAGCCGGACGAGCCGAGATCGGTGTTGTTGAGCACCATCTTGGCGAAGGAGTTGTTCTCCAGCTCGTTCAGGAAGTTCAGCCCCTGGACTCGGGACAGGTAGTAGAAGCGATCCCCGTTCTGCAGGTTTTCGAGCTGAAGCTCGAAGATGAACGAGAAGGTGGAACCCAGCATGCCGCCGAAAGCCATCTTCTTCTCGGCAAGACCGCCGACCCATAGATCGATATCCTCAAGGCCAGTGATCGCCTTTCCGGTCGCGGCATTGTTGGCCCAAGCCCCCGTTCCATGGAGGAAGTCCACCCTGTCCGCGGGTGCATCAGTGCCCCCGAAGACGATCTTCCACGCCGCCTCGCGCTTCTCGTCGAGCGTCGTGGTCCGGAACACACCCGAGCCCGGGGCGGTCTCGACCCGCAGCAGGCTGTCGTGCGTTCCGTACGCGGCGATGAAGTTCACAATCGAGGCCGGATTCTTCAGGTTCAACCCGAAGTTCATCCAACTCGTGTAGGGATCGAGCTGGCTGTCGCCGTTGGCGATCTCCTTGAACTGCCGGCGTGCCTCGTTAAGTGGCGGAATGCCGGTATCGCGCCCGCGGGCGATGTTGAGGGCGGCCAAGTCGAGCGGGATGCCGAGGACCTGGTTGCGCAGCACATCGGTGACGAATTCGTCGATCTCGTTGCCGATCTGATTGGTCATGCCGCGAACGATGGCGCCGGCTGCAGCATCGTGGTTGAGCACGATCTGATCGCCATTCCTGTCGAGGATCGGGTTTCCGTCCTCATCGCGCTGCACTCCGCCGAAGGCCAGAGGGTTTAGGAAGGCATCGAAGAGATCGAGGTCGCCGCTCGTGCCGTCGCCATAGTCGCGGTCAACCGTCTCGCGAAGCATCGAATGGCCGAAGCGATACACAACGTGAGCGAACTCGGCGAAGATCGCCGGATTGATGTCCATCGAGGGCTGGAACACGAAGGCGTCGACATCAGGCTGAATCTTGCGGGCGAACTCCTCGAACACCAGGTGCTGGTACTGCATCTCGGTGGTGAAGCGTGCGGCCTGGAACAGACGCTCGCCATCCCAGGAGAGGGTGTCGGCGAAGGCAAGCTTCTGGGCATCCGTGGCGCCGGCAGGAGGAAGCGCGACGGTACCAGTGATGTCGGTGGCGAGCCATTCGTTGAGGAAGGCGAGGTCACCCTCCATAGCCGCCTCGACAGCGCGGACCTTCACCTGGTCGACCATGTGGTTGTGTTCGGAGTGGAACACGTGGTGGACGGCGGAAAGGCCGATATTCTCGTTGCCGCGGCCGTCACCCGTCACATAGTGCGCGTCGAGGAGTTCGTTGTCGTAGAAGAGATTGTTGCCCCGATTGTCGGTCGGGATCGGATCGCCGTTTGCGACAGTATCTGCGTCCGCCATGAGTTGCCGTGGGGTCGCTGGGTCACCGTCGTGGTCTCGGATGACCGGCACAGCCCTATGAGCAATGTCGTCGAGGAAGGCATGGCCGGTTCGGATCGCACCTGCCGTCGAGATCGGAGCATCTGGGTTTCCTTCAACGAAGACGTCGGCGTTGGCGCCCGTCCCGCCCGGTAACCCATCGGCGCCGAGCGACATGACAATCTGTGGATACCCGTTGGGACCCCGCACGAATTCGCCGTACTCGTCCATGACGAACAACGGAATGTTCGAGACGTCGGCGTCGGTCAGGTTGATGCCGAGCATCGTCCTCGCCTGTTCCTTAACGTCGGCCCAGGTCGCAAGACCGCGTTCACCCGAGAGAAGCTTTCCGGTTGAGATCGGACGCGAATCCGCTATGCCATCGCCATCACTGTCGACGGAGAATTTGTACTCCCGCATGAACAACTGCTTCGATGCATTGGACGAATAGGTCTGGTTTTGGTCCACAAAGGGAGTTGTGAGGTTGACCGGGTTGGCCGGAGCGCGCGTGAGCACCATGAAATTGGTTTCGGGGTGCGCCGGGTCGTACAGCGGGTCGCCAGGCTGGAGCGGAATGTAGATGGTTCCGTTGCCACCCTTGGGTACCAGATCCAGACCATGGTCGAAGAACTGGCCAAAGAGCGTGAACCAGCCGTTGTACTGGGCTGACAGCCCTTCATCGGGTGAGACGTTGGGAATGATGACGGTCTTGCCTTCGACTTCGACCCCGTTGTCGGCCAAAAGCTTGTTAAGGACCTCCTGCGCACCGGCTACGCCCGCAACGACGTCAGCCCTGGCATCCCTGATAGCCTCTACCTTAGGCAGCAGGTCCTTCGCCGGGACGCCGGCATAGGCGAGAGCCGCATAGATGGCAGCCGGATTATCGAGTGTCTGGTCAATGATGAGATTGGATATGATGCGCGGATCGGCATCGGCCACGCTGCCGCCCTGACCATAGTTGTTGTTGGTGAGAACGATCGGCGTCTCTGGGGTTCCGTCGCCGTCCTGATCGACCATGCCAAGGACGATGCTGTCGTCGCCCTCATTGCGTACATAGGGACTTGTCACGTGGAGGAAGGGCTGATCGGCGGCGCCCCATTCCTCACGCCCTGCAACGAGGTTGTTGTAGCTGCCGTCGACAGTGCGCAAGCCGTAAGGCGAGAGCTGGGACGGGATCGCCGGAACCGCGCCTGCATAGCCGGCATCGCCCGGCACGACGATATTGCCTAGTGCATCGATGCGGATCTCTGTCAGCGGCGTGACGCGCACGCCGGAATGTGCGGCGGAATTCGCCTCTGCGATCTTGATCTGCTTGAGAATGAATTCGAGATCGTGCTTGACGAGATTGACCATTGATGCCTCCTGCCCTTGTTTTCGTCGCAATCCTGACGATGCCTGAACACATGTTGGGCAAGTCAGCGGTCTGAACGCCATACGGTCTGAAGCCTTGGATCGATGCGACCGATGGCTCAGACGGATCAGACGGAAGGCAGGATGCAGGTCGGACTTTGGTCGGGGTTCTGGCGTCTTCCTTGCAGGAAATCTTTGCGTCTTTGGGAACGGTTTCTGAAGCTCTCGGACGTCTGACCTTCGGGCCGGACTTGAAAAGGTCGTTAAATCGCGCCCTCTAACGGCAACCAATCGGCACTACCTCTATAGGGGTAGGATTGACCGCTCGGCGATCAAGCGCCCAGCAAGCCTTTGGCAGCTCTGCCATTTTTTCCTTTCCGCTGGGCTTTTGGGATTTCCTATGACAGGAATGACATCCCTCCTGGCATTGACGACTTTCTTATATCAATTCAGAGTCGCAAGACTTCCAAACTCAACTGCTCAGCTGGCTTTATTGCTTGCAAGGTTGAGTACTCGCCGGAATTAACCATAGTCAAAGGCCGCGCCCGACTGCTTATAATCTGAAAAAATTACGCCTTGTGCGCTTTTTCGAGTCGTTGACTCAACAATAGAATATATATGCAATATCGTTCTGTTGCTAATACTTAATCATTACTTAATTATGTCGACAAAAAGGCTGAAATGCGGTAGACCTCTAACCAACAAAGGTCCTGCGGCGTGCATGCTATCCAGAACATCAGCATCGATCTCGAACCCGAAGGGTTCCATTGGCTGAGGCACAATCTTGCTCGCCAATTCATCCTTGTTGCGTTCGGCGTCCTTCTGGTCGGCATGTTCACGCTGGGCACATGGGTTACACGAAGGATTGAGACCGGCGTCGCGGAAACGAGCGCCGCATCGGCGGCACTCTACATCAACAGCCTCCTGGCGCCCCACCTTCAGGATCTCGCCAGCCGCGACTCCCTCTCCGAAACGAGTGCGGAGGCTCTGAATCGCGCCATCGAGAGCATCGTTGCCAAGATGGACGTCGCTTCGGTCAAGATCTGGAACAATGACGGGTTCGTGATCTACAGCACCGACCGGAGCATCATCGGAAAGACCTTTCCGCTTACGCCGGAGCTGAAGCGTGCCTGGGGCGGCGCAATTGCCGCCGAATTCGCCAATAGCTCCCACGACGAGGCTTCGGCGCGAGACATTGACGCCGACGCGCCTCTGCTGGAGGTCTATGTTCCCGTTCGGGATGCCGGAAGCGGCAAGGTGATCGCAGTCCTCGAGTTCTATGACTTCGCTGAGGAAATCGAGGCCCAGCTCTCGAAGGCGGAGTGGCACAGCTGGGCCATGACCGCCTTGGTGACGATCGCCATGATGACGGCACTGTTCTCCATCGTCGCCAATGGCAGTCGGACGATCGATGAGCAGCGTGTATCCCTGACTCACCGCGTGGCACAACTCTCGGAACTCCTGAAGCAGAACGAGGCCCTTCGTTCGCGGGTGGAGCGCGCGGCTCGAAACGCCACAGAGGACAATGAAAAGTTCATTCGCCGGCTCGGCTACGATCTTCACGACGGCCCTGCGCAGCTCATCGGCCTCGCCCTGCTCCGCCTCGACGCCTTGAACCTGTCCGGTCACGACGGCGACAATCTGGCGACGATCCGCGGCGCCCTTTCCGATGCGCTGAGCGACATCCGCAACTTCTGCGCCGGACTGCTCCTGCCCGAAGTCCACAACATGACGCTCGCCGGCGCTCTGCTGCACATCGTCAGGGATCATGAGCGCCGAACGAGGACCAAGGTATCGTGCAACATCTCGGATCTTCCTCCGGATGCGCCGCAGTTCATGAAAGTCTGCCTGTGCCGTTTCGTTCAGGAGGCCTTGAACAACGCGTTCCGCCACGCCGGAGGACAAGGCCAGCAGGTGTCAGCCTGGTCGGATGGAACCTCCATCATGGTGGAAGTCGCCGACGAGGGACCGGGAATGTCGTCAGATCCGTCCTATGAGGGCCGGATCCAATTGGGCCTGACGGGCCTTCGTGATCGCATCGAGAGCATTGGCGGGAGCTTGAGAGTCGAGAGCACGCCCGGCACCGGAACACGTCTTCTTGCAAGTTTGCCGCTGAATTCAGGGGAACCCAATGGATAATAGAATTCGCGTCGGTGTGGTCGACGATCATCCCCTTTACAGGGACGGCGTCGTTTTCACCCTTGCTGCGCAGCCGGATATCGAGATCGTCGGTCAAGGTGCTTCAGCGGCCGATGCCGTTCGAATCGCCCAGGACCATAAGCCCGACGTCCTTGTGCTCGACATGACCATGCCCGGCGGCGGACTGAGCGCCATTGAGACGATCGCCCGGAGCCACCCGTCGGTCAGAACCCTGATGCTGACGGTCGTCGCCGACGAAGATCAAGTCTGCTCGGCTCTCAAGCAGGGAGCCGGAGGCTATCTTCTCAAGGGAACCAGCGGCCCTGAACTCGTCCAGACGGTGCGGCTGATCAGCCAAGGAGAGAACTACGTATCGCCCAATCTTGCGGCCAAGCTCCTGATGCGTTCAGGCTCCGGGCCCGCGCGAGAGGAGAAGCGCCCGGACCGCTTCTCCGGGTTGACCCCCCGTGAGGAGCAGATCCTCTCTATTCTCGTGGAGGGTCACAGCAACAAAGAGATTGGCAACAAGCTCGACCTGAGCGAGAAGACGATCAAGCATCATCTGACCAACATTCTGCAAAAACTCCAAGTCCGTAACCGGGTGGAGGCAGCGCTGCTGGCCTCAGACAGAATGTCCCACCGTTCGCACACGGTCCGTTGATCGAACAGAACGGACCGATACGCTCTATTTCGGACGGCCAGCCTTCTTGAGGAGGCTGGCCGTATTGCTGCGGAAAGATATTGCTCCATTCCAGAGAAAGTGATTTGAGCGTCGCTTCCAACCATTTGCACCGACCGGAGGCAATCATGGCCAAAGCAATTCATTCCATGATCCGTGTGCTGGATGAACAGCGCTCGACAGAATTCTACATAAATGCATTCGGTCTTCAGGTGGTGGATCGCTTCCTCTTCGAGGGGTTCACGCTCGTCTACCTGCGCAACGCCGAGACCGATTTCGAGCTTGAGCTCACCATCAACCACGGCCGGACGGAACCGTACCAGCTCGGCGACGGGTACGGCCATATCGCCTTCTCGGTCGACGACGTGAATGCCGAACGAGAAAGATTGATAAGTCTCGGCTTTGCTCCGACTCCCGTGAAGACGCTGGAGCACGGAGGCAATCATCTTGCCACATTCTTCTTTGTACAGGACCCAGATGGCTACAAGATCGAAGTCTTGCAGCGGAACGGTCGGTATATGTAATCGTCCTCAACCTCTACCATGGGTCACTAGCTTACGACCAGGTTCCAGGTTGGACACGGCGCCCTGCTTCGGCTGAAGCGCGTATTTCTGCCCAATTAACTGATCGGCCTCTCTTGTGTCTGATAGAGATCATACTTGCACGTTGGCGCTGGCTACGTCCGAGCCAAAACCAATACGGCAGTCGACAAAGCCATCCTGAGTAGAACGCATGGACATTCATGCTCGCCGCATCAAACGATCGATGCTCTTCTGTCTCCCTCAGTTCACCTCCGCGCTTGTCCGGCGCACCACGTTGAGACCGGAGAGAATGACCGTCGTCTCATAGCCTTGAGCGTCGATTACGGTCCATTGGCGCAGCGCATTCGCGCGAGCGTCGAACCGCAGGGTGATTTTCGACGTCCCGCCCAGAGTCGCACTGTCCTCGAACCGAACCGTGATAATGCCATCGGGACCGATCTGCACGTCCTGAACTTTGGTGTCCTTTGCAAGATCCACCTGGTCCTGCACGAGGAATTTCAGCGGCGTCTGACGGATCGAGTAGACGTCGTTGGTGCCGAGTTTCTTGTCACGAATGGCGACCGACCGCCCATCGGAAACGATTTCCAGTGAACTCGGCGGAGCATAGGCGAAGTGGAGCTGACCCGGTCGTCTCATGGACAGGGTCCCTTCTGCACGCTGCCCATTGGCACTCGTCTGAACGAAGGATGCTGTCAGCTGGTCGATGCTGTTGAAGTAGCCGTTCACCCGCTCGAGCGCGGCAGCCGGAGACGTCGGCACTGGTTGCACGGACGATGCTGTGGGAGCCGCTGCCCTGACAGGAACAACGCTTGCTTTGGCTGGCGTTGACGCGTCCGAAGCGGAAGCTTCAGACTTGGGTGCCGGGGCAGCGGGCGGCTTGACTGCCTGAGCAGGCATCCTGGGCTTGGCCTTCTCCGGGGCTGCAGCGGGCTTGACGGCGTCGCTGCCGGTCTCGACACGCTGGGGTTGGGGCCGCGAGGGAAGTGTACTTGGATTGGAAGCCGCCCTGGGCTGGGGAACTGCGGGTGGTTTTGGGGCGACGCGTGTCGGCGCCCTTTCGGCCGGAGACGTCGGCGCCGGTGCAGATTGTTCAGCGGGAGCCGCCTCCGGACGGGCCGCATCGCGCTTGAACATTCCGTCGAGAAATCGCGTCAGCGGATCAGCCTGCGCAAAAGACGGGGAGGAGCAAGCAAGCCCGACGGCGAGACTGTAAAGAACGAATGTGGACTTCTTGCGCATGAACTCACCACTTAACAACGAATACCAACCGGAGGTTTCCTCGGACGAACCTTCAGGTCAGATGCTGGGCTTTAAGGGCTGAATGAAGGCAGAACAGCCACTCCCATGCTTCACATGGGAATTCCCATGCGGTCGACAAGCCATGCGGTATTCTGTTGCATCCGCCACGGCAATGCGCAATGAAGTGATGTTCAGGCAGAACTCGACCGAAGATGTTTATTTTCGGCCGTCGTATCCTATCTGACACCTTGGCCTTGATCCGGAATGCCAGACACTTGATGGCTAAGTCCGTTCGGGCTGAGACCTTGGGCCCGAGCCGCGGCCGAATGAAGAACAGAGATCAAGCGCTCATGGCGATCAACCGCGTCCCCACCACCCCCTTCTCCGATCAACGCCCAGGCACCTCGGGGCTGCGGAAGAAAGTGACCGTCTTCCAGCAGCCGCGCTATGTGGAGAATTTCATTCAAGCGATCTTCGACACCGTCGAGGGGTCCGAAGGCGCAACACTCGTGATCGGCGGCGATGGCCGGTACTTCAACGAGACAGTGATTCAGACGGCCTTGAAAATGGCTGCCGCCAACGGATTCAGGCGCATCCTCGTCGGTAGGGGCGGCCTTCTGTCGACACCAGCCGCTTCCTGTGTCATCCGCAAGCATAAAGCCATCGGGGGCCTTGTGCTCTCGGCCAGTCACAACCCGGGCGGTCCGGAGGGTGATTTCGGGATCAAGTTCAACATGGCTCATGGGGGCCCTGCTCCCGAGTCCTTTACCGAAGCGGTCTTCAAGCGTGCAAGCGCGATGGCCGAATACCGGATCGTGGATGCACCCGACATCGACTTGGAACGCCTTGGCGAAACGCGTCTTGGAGACATCACCGTCCAGGTGATCGACTCGGTGGCGGATTACGCGGAACTGATGGAGAGCCTTCTCGATTTCGGGCGGATCGGCGATCTGTTCCGGTCAGGCTTCCGCATGCGTTTCGATGCTTTGAGCGCCGTGACAGGCCCTTATGCCAAAGCCATTCTGGAGGACAGGCTTGGCGCTCCGGCTGGGACCGTGGTGAACGGGGAGCCGAAACCGGATTTCGGCGGCCACCACCCGGACCCGAACCCGGTGCACGCCCATGACCTGATGGACCTCATGTGCGGTCCGGATGCACCGGACTTCGGTGCCGCATCCGACGGCGACGGTGATCGCAACATGATCGTCGCCCCTGGCCTGTTCGTGACACCCAGTGACAGCCTCGCGATCTTGACGGCACATGCCCACTTGGCTCCGGGTTACAAGGGAGGCCTTGCCGGTGTCGCAAGGTCGATGCCGACGAGCCGCGCGGCCGATCGGGTCGCCGCGAAGCTCGGCATTCGGTCCTATGAAACCCCGACCGGCTGGAAGTTCTTCGCCAACCTCCTCGATGCCGGTCTGATCACCCTGTGCGGAGAGGAAAGCGCCGGAACAGGCTCCAATCACATCCGGGAAAAGGACGGTCTTTGGGCTGTGCTCCTCTGGCTCAACATCCTGGCGGAGATCAAGAAGCCGGCGGACCAAATCGTGCGCGATCATTGGGCGTCGTTCGGGAGGGATTATTATTCCCGTCACGATTACGAAGACCTCGACACCAAGGCAGCCAATGATCTGATGGACAAACTTCGCGGCAAGCTTGCAGCCCTGCCGGGCCAGCAGTTCGGCGACCTCACGGTCGAACGTTGCGACGACTTCTCCTATACAGACCCGGTGGACGGGTCTGTCACGCCACGCCAAGGGGTGCGCATTCTCTTCAAGGAGGACGCTCGCGCGGTATTCCGCCTGTCAGGCACAGGAACGTCCGGGGCGACGCTTCGCGTCTACCTTGAGCGCTTCGAACCCGATGTCAGCCGCCATGATCTGCCTGTGGCGGATATTCTGGCACCCGTCGCGAACGCTGCCAATGAAATCGCTGACATCATACGCCTGACCGGGCGTGATGCTCCTTCGGTCATCACCTGAGTACTCTCAGGCGGCATCGTTTTGCACGATGCCGCCGACCCCATCTGCACGACCTCCCCGGAATTGAGTGGTCGGGATGCCCTGGGAAAACGCCACGCTGCGCCTACATCAAAAGATTGAAGACTCCTTCTCTGAGGCGAGACAGGGTTCCTTTGGCGAAGCTTCCGGGCTCGAGGTCCATTCATGCGGTTCCGGCTTGCATTCAGCTGTCTTGTGCTGAGCAGCGCAGCAGCTTTCGGCAATCCGGGATCCGAGACTGTCGAGCAGGCTTTGTGCCGTCTCATTGACGAAGCTGCCCTCGCCCGCCAGATCCCACCCGATTTCCTGACGCGGCTGATCTGGCGGGAGAGTTCGTTTCGAACGGGCGTCACCAGTTCTGCCGGCGCACAAGGCGTCGCGCAATTCATGCCAGGCACCGCAAAGGAGAGGGGGCTGGAGGATCCCTTCGACCCCGAACAGGCAATCCCTAAGGCTGCCGAATTCATCCGTGAGCTGAACGGCCGTTTCGGGAATCTCGGCCTTGCGGCAGCCGCCTACAATGGTGGACCGGCCCGCGTCGGAGCGTGGCTCGCCGGCCAAGGCGGCCTGCCATCCGAGACCAGGAACTATGTATACGCCGTCACCGGACGATCAGTCGAGGATTGGGCTGCAGACAGGACAGAGACGTTCGACGCACAGGAGGCGGCCTCTGCCCAACGTTGCCTTCAGGTTGTCGCTTCCCTTCGCAAACCCGGGAGTGGCATGCCTGAGGAGGCGCCGTTCGCCCCCTGGGGCGTTCAGCTGGCCGGCAACTTCTCCAAAGCCACGGCACTCGCCAGTTTCTCGCGCGCCCGGCAAGCTTACGCATCGCTCCTCGGCGATGTGCGGCCGATGGTCATTGGAACGCGTTTGCGCAGCCGTGGCACACGGACGTTTTATCGGGTGCGTGCGCCCGCCTCGACTCGCAACGAGGCAGCACAGCTCTGCGACCGAATCCGCAGAGCTGGAGGAAGCTGCATCGTTCTTCCAAGCTAGGTAAGTGGCGGGAACCAGCACCCCGTCACCCGGATATGGAACTCAGCGCCGCTGCGGCCGCAGGGAGCGGGCGAGTTCGCGGATCACGTTGTCCTCAATGTTGAGGTTGAGGTCATGCCCTTCGTCGTCGTGATCTGCATCTGCAGGAACAGGCTCGTTCTTCGGCGCAGCCTGCTTGCGTCCTGCGTTCTCCTGCTGCTGAGGAGATGGCGGGCCAGAGCGACGGCCCTGCTCGGCAGCCGGCCTGGCAGGTGCCGGGGCATAGCTGCGCGGCGGGCTGTAGCGATTCTCCAGGCTGTCGAGCAGGCTGTTGAGGGCCCCATTCGAAATCGGCACGTCCGGGACGGGCGGCAGCCCCTCGAGCGCGATGGAGCGGTTCTGGTAGACCGTATCGGACGTGACATCGGGGCCGAACCATGCCAGCGGACGGAAATCCCTGGCCTCCTCCTCGCTTTCGAACTCGACGGAGATCAGATCGAGCGGGCCAGGCGTCACATAGCGGTTGATGTGAATATCGCGCGTACCCACCGTCAGATGCGACCGGACATAGTCGACCTTGCCGGGGGTGACATCCAGCAGTGCCTCTGCATGGGCGCGAGGAACATCGGTGCGCTCTTCCATCGGAACGCCGGGACCGGTCGTGATCAGGACCAAGCTGCCCTTGTCGCCCTCGACGATCACGTAGGAGCTGCGATCAGCCTGGTTGGGGAAATGACCTTCCGTGACACGATTGCCTCCCCTTTCCTTACGGATGAGACGGGCCAAGGAGGAAGCAATCAGATAACGTCGGGAAGTACTCATTGGGAGCTCTTTGCTGGCAGCTGTTAATGAACGCTTGGCTTTACGCAGAACTCTAGAGCTTCGTCATCATAATGGAACAGTATTTCGCGGATGCATCATGCAAGAAACGAAATAATGTTCACAAGGACGCCGCCGAATTCAGGTAGAGCGTGAATATAACAATTAGTACTTATCGTGGCACTTCAAAGGCAAAATTGATCAGAAAGTTAAGATCCTCGGCCCTTGAGCGAGACAAGTGCGCTCAAGCCCTTCGAAGTATAAAGGATTTGTGAAATTTGCTGCAGGAGCGAGGCCTGGCTGATCGTACCCGCCCCCGCCTCGTCTCACTCGCTGGATTTTGTTTTGGGCACGTAGGGCTCGTTGCCGTCGAAGGTGTAGGCGGTCTTCACCGTCGTGTAGAATTCCGCCGCATACCGCCCCTGCTCCCGCGGTCCGTACGAGCTGCCCTTCCGGC